>BNUG01000018.1 GCA_025997195.1 Clostridia bacterium
TCAGCTGCGCGAAAAACACGCACATAAGAACGCAAACGACCGCCGCAATCAAAATCGGCGAGATCGTATGCGCATAGAAGACTTCGATCAGTTCCACATCAGCCGTAAGCATGGAGATGAGATTGCCTTTGTCCTTTCCTTCAAGTTTCGCGGGCGCAAGGCGGCGCAGGGAGCCGAATACGCGGTCACGAATCAGCGCGAGCAGCTTAAAAGCGATGAAGTGATTGAAATATTGTTCCCCGTACCGAAGTCCTCCCCTGACCGCCGCGCAAATGATGACGGAAATAATCAGCGGCAGGAGACTTTGCCCGCCTCCTATACCAACCGCGCCGAGAAAGGCGACAGCGCCGAGGACGGGGATAAGGATCGCCGCAATACTTTCAATAACGCCAAACGATACTGCGAGCACCATATATCCGCCGAGCGGCGCAACCATTTTCAGCAGACCTGTGATTGTTTCCGGGTTGCTTCTACGCATAAGCCCACCTCTTTTCCGTCGGCACAAAATCTTCAAGTTCTGTCTGTTTCAAATAGAGTTCAGCATAAGTTCCGCCGCCCGCCATCAAATCTTCATGCATCCCGAATTCGGTGAGATTTCCTGACTTCAGTACATAGATACAGTCCGCACCGTTCACGTTTGCCAATCTGTGCGAGATGAGCAAAACGCTTTTTTCAAGGGCAAGTTCCCGAATCACATCCATGATGAATCCTTCGCTCTCCGCGTCGATGTTGCTTGTCGCTTCATCGAAGATATAGACTGCCGAATCATGAAGCAGCGCCCTCGCGAGAGCCAGCCGCTGACGCTGTCCGCCGGATAGATTTGCCGCGTTTTCGGATACCGGCGTATCAAGCCCGGCTTCACCGGCAAGAAAGTCTGACAACTTCACCCGTCTTAGCGCGTCCCACATTTCCCGGTCGCCCGCCGCCTTGTTCGAGGATGATAGATTTTCCCTTACCGTTCCTTTGAAAATATGGCTGTTCGCGCCGACAAGTGTGGTGTGTTCGTGCAGACTGCGCTCCGCTATTTCGGACAGGGATTTCCCGCCAAGCGTGATTTCGCCGTCGTAGCCGGATAGTTTTCCGGCCAGCACCCCTGCGAGCGTACTCTTGCCGCACCCGCTTTCGCCTACGACGGCGATGAGACCCCTGCCCGGAATGCTGAGCGAAATATCCTTTAGCACATCTACCTCTTCATAGCGGAAAGTCAATCCCGAGACATCTATCACAGGACCGTCCGGTGAGGGACGCAGCGCTTCTGTTTTTTCTTTGGCTTCAGGGATGTCGAGCAGTTTGAATATCTTTTTGCAGGCGGTCATGCCGTTCATCGCGATATGGAAATACGACCCGAAAAGCCGCATGGGGATGAAAAATTCCGCAGCAAGCAAAATGATGGCGATACATCCCATGATGGATATGCTTCCGGCTCTGCAGCTCAAAACACCCATGATGATTCCCGCCGCCGCGCCACCGTAAGCGATCACATCCATCACCGTCACCGAACAAAGCTGCATGGTGAGTACCTTCATCGTGATCTTTCGAAACGTCTCTGCGTCCTTTCGCATTTCTTCATGACGCCGCGCGTCCGCCTTGTATATTTTCAGGGTCGTCAGCCCCTGAATATTTTCGAGAAATCCCGCGCCGAGATCGGTATACACGCCCCAGTATTTTGCGTAAACCTTTCGGGCCAGTTTTGACACCGCCGCTACCGACAAGAGAATCAGCGGTACGGAAAGCAGCAACACCACGGCCACAGGTATATTCACGAACGCAAGGATGAGGAACAGGGTGAGCGGCGCCAGCAGACTGTAAAAAAGCTGCGGCAGATATTTTCCGAAATAGACTTCGAGTTGTTCCACGCCTTCCCCCGCAACCTGCAAGACCTCCGCCGTATGAACGTGTTTCGTATAGCTGCCGCCGAGCGACAGCATTTTTTCATAAATTTTCACCCGCAGCACTTCCTTGACCCGAACCGACGCAAGATGACTCATGTTCACGGCGAAACGCCCGCAAATATATCTGACTGCCGCCGCCAAAAGAAATACGCCTATCGTGACAGGGAGCATCCCTGAAGCATCGCCGGTTTCTATCAGACGCTCGAACAGCATGGCGAGGCTGAACACCATGCCTGCGTTCGCGGCTAAGGAAAGCCATTGAAACACGATGTTGCCGGCAATGTATTTTTTCACACCACCCACCATGGCAATCAGTCGTTTATCGATCATCATTTTCTGTCTTCCTCCTTCCGCATCCCTCATACCTGCAGCACAAAGCGATTTCCGCCGGCGCACACAGTCTCCAATCTGATCCCGTATATTTTTTCAATCATGTCGGAGGTAAACACCTCGTCCGGCGGTCCTGCGCAAACGATCGCGCCGTCTTTCAGCCCAAGAATGCTGTCACTGTAGCGAATCGCCTGATTCATATCGTGCAAAACCATCATGACCGTCACGCCGTATTCCCGGTTCAGCCTTCGGATCAGTTTGAGGATTCGAACCTGATAGCGAATGTCTAAAAATGCCGTTGGTTCATCTAAAAAAAGCAATTTCGTGTTTTGGGCAAGCGCCATCGCGATCCAGACCCGCTGCTTCTGCCCGCCGGACAGCGTTCCCACCTGCCGGTCTCTGTATTTTTCTACATCCGCGATTTCCATCGCGCGGGAAATCAGCCTTTCGTCCTCTTCGCTTCTTGTCCGAAAACGCTGTGAAAATGACCGGAACGGCGTTCTGCCGTAGCTCACAAGTTCCTCAACTTTGATATCCCCGGGCGCGGTATTTGACTGCCCGACGATGGCGACGCGTCTCGCAAAATCAAGCAATTTTATTTCCTCTATTGTCTGGCCTTCAAGCAGGATACTGCCGCTCCGCGCTTTCAGGTTTTTTGTCATCAGGTGAAAGAGCGTTGATTTTCCGCTTCCGTTTGCGCCGAGTACCGTCGTGATTTTTCCCGCCGGAACCGCAAAATTCATGTCCCGCAGAACCGGCTGATCTCCGTATGCAAACGAGAGATCCCTGACTTCCATCATATCCCGTATATTTTTCATCGCCCGTATCTCCCGCTTTTCTTCAGGAGGAATACGAAGAACGGGCCGCCGATGACAGCCATCAGCACGCCTGCGGGAATCTCATACGGTGCGGCAAGCAATCTCCCGAGCGTATCCGCAAACAAAAGCAGGAACGCGCCGAGCAGCATGGCGAAAGGAATCAGTTTCCCGTGCGCCGTGCCAACAAGGATTCGGGCGATATGCGGCGCGATCAGTCCGAGAAATCCGACGACGCCCACAATGGCCGTAGCGCCCGACGCGAGCAAAACCGCCGCAAAGGATACGATCAGCCTTGTCCTGTCCACATTCACGCCAAGACTTCTTGCGGTCTTGTCCTCGAGCGCAAGCAGGTTGCAACGGCCCGCGAGAAAGACGGACAAAATCAGACCCGCCGCCGTATACCAAAACAGCGTGCTGACGTCGTCCCATGTTTTCATCGTGATATTTCCGTTGACAATCGCCGCCACGCCCGACAGGTTGCCGCCGCTGAACGAATTGAACGCACTCGACAAACCGACAAACATCGCGTTGACCGCGACGCCTACCAAAATCACCCGCAGCGGATTCAGCCCCCCGTTCCACGCAAGGCTGTAAACGATCAGGAACGCGATGATCCCGCCTGCAAGCGCAAACAGCGGCGTCAGAAAAAAGAGCGAGGGGGCAAGCGCTGTGACGACGACAGCGGAAAAGGCCGCACCGCTTGAAATACCGATGACGCCCGGATCGGCAATGGGATTTTTCATAACGGACTGCATGAGTACGCCGGACACGGCAAGCGCGGCTCCCGCGAGCATCGAGATGAATACGCGCGGCAATCTGAGATCATAGACGGTCGCAACGGTTTCGCTGTATTCCACAAAAAGCCCGCGAAAAAGCGCGGACGGCGACACATTCAGACTTCCCGTGCAGACCGATACAAGGAACAAAGCAATCAGCAGCAGGATGATGATAGGGAACATTACGGATTTCCGTATCTTCATTCCCTTCATTCTCTGCTTCCGTAGAGCATACCGTCAAGTATGCCGAGCGCTTCGGGATACGCAAAGGTCGCGCTCATGCCGAACTGTTCATAGGGCAAATCATAAACCCTGCCCTCCCGCACGGCGCGAAAATGTTTCCAGATGTCGTTTTCATTAAATTCTTTCGCGAACATCTCCGTCACCTTGTCCGGCAGCGCATGGGCGGCGCGCAAAATGATATCGGGATCGCGCCCCGCCATATCTTCCGTGTTCGCCGCGATAAATTCTTCCGTTTCTTCCTCATAAACATTGACGCCGCCCGCCAGTTTCACAAGATCTCCGATATATGCGTTTTCCGTTGCCACAATATACGAACCGGGCAGACCCAGCAGAATGAGCACGCGCGGACTTTCCTGTCCCGTATTTTTTGTTTTGTATTCTTCATAAAACCGGGTGAACTCATCCCGCAGCGCCTGTGCTTCGGCTTTCTTGTCCAGCATCTCCCCGAGTTCCCCGATGGACTCATACATACTTTTTACACTTTTCAAATCGAGAAAATAACAGGGAATATCCGACGCTTCATATTTTGGCTTCAAATCCGCCTCAAGACTCGACGGACTGAGGATCAAATCGGGCTTCATGGATTTTAACAGCTCTATATCCGGAGACATCGGCATACCGATTTCCGGCACATCTTTGTACCGCGCCGGAGTGTCTTTGAGATCGCTGTGCGGAATCCCGATGAGATCAAGACCCAGCCTGTCTGTGATATCTGTGACGGCTGCAGATGTTGTTATGATACGAAAATCTTCGGTGCGCTCCTCCTCCGGATGCTGATTTACACAAGCGGACAAAAATACAAAGAGCGCGAGCAGGGCGCACAAACAGATGCGATTTTTCATGCGCGCCTACCTTTTCTTCGCTTTTTTGAAATATATAACCACGCCGGCAAAGGCGACGACTACGACAATCAGAATCGCGGCGAGAATGAATACCGTCGTTTCATCCCCGGGCGTTTCCGCCGCCTGCGGTTCCGGTTCCGGTACAGGCTCCGGGGAGGACTCTGCGGCAGGTTTCGCTTCTGCTTCGGGCGGCGATTCCCCGGATGATTCACCTGCTTTCCTGTCCGCCGCGAAGTCGCCCGCGCCCGGAACAGGGTTTGTAAATGTCATAAAGAAAATGATGTCGCGCCCCATCGGTTCGACGTAGAGTTCCGCCCGCGCAATCACATCTTCGTCAGGGACGGCAAAGCGTATGTCGGCAGACCCCGCGTCCGCATTCTCTTTGGTAACGCCATAGTCCACAGGTTCAAATTCGCTTTCCGCATCTTTTTGAACCGACATTTTGACGTCGCTGATATTGTCCATCAGGCTGAATCGCACGGTCACATACCGTCCGCCGTCCTCGTAGACTTCCAGAAGCGCGTTGCCTGCCAATACGCTTTCGGTCATGCCCTGACCGATACCGGGATTCTGCCCCGAATCTTCTATGACGCCCGTCACGGGATGCGTGTAATACGAGGTCGCCGTGAGTATATACGTGCCGGCTTCTGCCGGTGATCCTGCCGCAAAAGCGGCAAGGGGAAACGCGGCGATCGCGCCGGCCATGACAGCCAGCGCAACCACGATTCCATAGATTTTCTCCTTTTGTTTTTTGTTGATACAGATATTCATGTTATCTCCGTCTATTTCTGTGCAAATACTTCTGTCATTTCCTGCATACGCAGTTTCCGGCGAACGATGAATACGGCTGCCAAAATCGCCGCGCCCGCGATGGGAATCAAAAGCCACAGCAGCGATACGCCGGATTTGCCGCCCGCAGTCAGCGGTACATCCGCAGTCAGCGGAACATATGTATCATCGACAAGGGTGTCCGCAACAACAGCAGTTTTTGTGATGACAGTTTCTTCAACCCTTTCCCCAACGGCATAAAGACTGAAATGTGTTGTCGTGAAGACCACAAACCCGCCTTCCGCACTGCCCTCCATCAGTGTCTTGCTGCCGTCGGCATTGATGCGGTAAATCAGGATAGCCGCAGCGTCCATGCCCGGAGGAAGCGGGATACTGACTTTCACCTTGCCGTTCGGCTGAACCGTATCGCCATTCGGACCTGTCAGCGTGATGTCATAAAGAACAAAGGATTTTACGATTCCGTCAAGCGCCTTTGCTGCTTTGTTGTAATCCTCTCCGGAAGTGATTTCCCGAGCGCCGAGCGTTGTTCCGTCCGGCAGGACATTCGCGTCCGCTTCCACCTTGACGCCGCCTGTTGAATTGCTCAGGGTCTGTTTTTGAGAGACCACGACTTCGGATGATAGGGCCGTCAGCGAAACATTGCCGGATACGGTAGTGTCAGCCGATACTTTTGTAAGCGTATCCCAACTGATGTAAAGTCTTGCGTCCACCGTTTCATTCCCCATCACGGAAACCTGCGGGTCTACCCTGACCGGAATGTAAGTATCCTTGCTTGGCAGTACAAACCGGTAAGCACTCGGCTTGTTCCCCGCGATATTTCTTGCCGTAACTTCAGCATAGACATAACTGCCGTTTGCCTGTTTGATTTGAAGCGAAGAAAGACTTGCCGTGACGGCGCCAACCTGTATCGGATGAACGGACACGGACATATAAAGCGTATCGCCGACGACTTCGATCAGACCGCTATGATTGAGCGAGCCGTTTCCCATAGACGCTTTGTCCTGCGTTGCGTGCCAGAGATCGACACGTACTTCATATTTGCCGTCCGTCATGCCGTATTTGTTTACGACTTCCGCCGGACGCAGGGTCAGCCCGTTCACCGCATTTGTGAGTATGCTTATTTGCTCATTGATCTCGGTCTGTGTCGCGTATTTTGAATCATAAACGCCTTGTGCGACTTTGATCGTGCTTTGCAGTATCTGATAGGAGATGTCCGTATAATTTCCTTGTTCGATGGATTTTGCAAAAGCAAGATGCGCCGCGAGTTCGGTCTTTACAGGCGCGGTTTGTTCGCCTGTGTTGTTATTGTTGTTGTTGTTGTTGTCGTTGCTGTTGTCGTTGTTATTGGCGTTGTTGTCATTGTTGCCGGGATTTTCCCCGTTCTCGTCCGTTTTCACTTTCAGGCTCGTCCAGTCGAGGCGGAGGAGTACATCCTGTGCGCCGTTTCCCTGCATCATCGCTTCCATGATCGGTACGAATACCTGAACGGGTACGAAATTTCCTTCGTAGTCCGCCTTGTTCACGAGAGGGAACTGCAGACGCTTCGGATAGGGATTGTTTTTGTTATTATAGGCGTCGACGATATATTCGCCTTTCCCGTCCGTCTGCCATGACAATACCGTAGCCGGAACCAATGTGCCCTGCGGAACGCCGTATGCTCCGAATGCGAATCCGGCGTCATAATATTTCAGACCCGACAAATAACCAAGATCGTTGCCGATGTACACGCCCGCGAAGTCAACGGCGATATAGTAGAGTCCGCCGATGACGTTCAGTGTCACATTGTGGTTGATGGCATCGTTGACCATGGACAGATTTGTGCGGTTGATCTGAACCATATCCGCAGTCAGGAAATAGGTTCCGTCCGGGAGATTGTCTTTGTCTATCGCTTCTTCCGGCTTGTCTGAACTTGCGGCAAACTCATCCACGGAGGCAATCACTGCCTTTTTTGCGTTGTCTGTCTGTTCCTGAGTGGCATCGTCCGCATCAAATACAGTCTGTGCCTCCGCGATGGCGGTTTGCAGTCTTTGCCATGCGGAATCTGTCTTGTTGCCTTTCGTTACGGCTTTTGCAATTGTCAGCGCCGCACCGAGCGCCGTTTTGTCCGCGCCGGGCGCATCCGGTTCTTCTTCGCCGGGCGCATCCGGTTCTTTTTCGCCGGCGTCCCATATGATGTGGAGATGCGCCGCTACTTCATGACCGTCCGGGAACGGGAATCCGTTCGGCACGGGATATGGCGTATATCTCACTTTAAGCGGAATGGATTGCGTACTCGTCATATTTGGCGTTATCTCTACGGTGAAACTCTCCGGAAAATTCTCTCCCTCAACGAGAGTTCCCGAAGCCGTAGCGTCGGCAAAAGTGCCGTCAACACTCAGACCTTTGAGATAAGCGGTCATCGAGCCTTGCCCCGCGCCCTGCGTGAAGAGTGTTATCGCGGTTTTTCCGTCTGCCGTGGTGGTAAGCGTGGCGGTATCCCTGAGCCACGCAGATGACAAGGCGGCATCCGTAGAATTCCAGAGTTCGACCGACACGGATTGCGTGACCGGTTCTTCCGTCTGATCTTCGGCAGGTACAAGCGTGTCCGGATCGAGGACGAGCCTTGCCGTCTGCGGACCCATTGGCGTACCGCCAATCGTCACACGAATCGTAGCCTCATCCGTGAGCGCGTCTACCGGCAGCGCGTATGTATCTGTTTCAATCGGTTGCCGCTCTTCAAAGTCATCTCCGACTTTCTGTTCCAGCTTTGTCAGCGAATAATTGCCCATATCGAATTTCAGCGTGAGAGTAATCTTTCCGTTCGCCACAAGCACCGGAATCGCGTCCGGAGTTACCAGATAGCCGTGGAGCATCGACTTAACATCCTCCGCCGCTTTTAACGCCTGACCGCTGATGGTGTAATTTCCGTCCGCAAGCTCGTCCTCATCAACAGTCGGCGGTTTTTCTTCGCCGGGCGCATCCGGTTCTTCTTCGCCGGCATCCCATATGATGTGGAGATGCGCCGCTACCTCATGGCCGTCCGGGAACGGGAATTCGTTCGGCACGGGATATGGCGTATATCTCACTCTGACCGGAATGGATTGCGTACCCGTCATATCCGGCGTTATCTCTACGGTGAAACTCTCCGGAAAATTCTCTCCCTCTACGAGAGTTCCCGAAGTCACAGCGTCGGCAAAAGTGCCGTCAACGCTCAGACCTTTGAGATAAGCGGTCATCGAGCCTTGCTCCGCACCCTGTGTAAAGAGCGTTATCGTGGTTTTTCCGTCTGTGGTGGTGGTGAGCGTGGCGGTATCCCTGAGCCACGCAGATGACAAGGCGGCATCCTTAGAATTCCAGAGTTCGACAGACACGGATTGCGTGACCGGTTCTTCCGTCTGATCTTCGGCAGGTACAAGCGTGTCCATGGCCGTGATCACTGCATTCGTGGCGTTGTATATCTGTTCTTGGGTGGCGTCGCCTACATCGAATACAGCCGCTTCTTCTGCTTGGTATTTGACCGATTCTTCCACTGGTTCTTCTGTCTGATCTTCGGCAGCGTCTATGCTGTAATTTTCATCCGGGATCATATCCCCGGCCGCCTGAATTTCATTCTCGGTCGCCATCGCGGTCATGGGTGTGAGCATGATGCCCATGAGCATAACAACGGTCAAAAGCAATACGATTGCCTTTCCCGTCCGTGAATTTCCTTTTCGTAGTCGTTCCATCTCTTCCTCCTGTTCCGCACACATAAACCCTATTTCGGTTAGTTATCGCTAACTTGCTGGCGAAAAAAAATAACCTGCTATCATTCTTAATTTTTTCTTTTTCCGCGCGTTAGCCACGGCTAACTGGCAAGCCGAAAAAAAACAGCTTTGGGGCTGTCATTTCTTACGTCTTGATTCGAGTGTACCGTCTTGATTTGACCCCGTCAACAGTTATTTTTGTTCCGCCACTGCAACAAAACGCCGATTTTCGAATGTTTTATCGAAGTTTTGGCTAAATCCCAATTGTTCCGCATATGCAACAAACGGAAAACTTTTTTGCTTTTTCACATCCGACGAGCCTTTCCCTGCAAATCCCCAGATTCAAATCAAAATGTTACGGTAATGACTGAACGGCTTTCGGGCATATGCACAGATCCGACACTACATGACATTTGCAAAAGCGCGTTGCCCTGAATCACGCTATCCGGCGCGGGATTGATAAAGTCCATCGCCGCTACCGGAAAATGAAACTGATTTCCCTCGCGCCCCGCTTCCCTGTACACACTCCCGTCTTTGTACTGCATCGACATCAGCATCCCTTCCATCTTCTTTTTCGTCGCCGCCGATTTGTGCGCGCACCTGATTGCTTCGAGAATAACGCGTCCGCTTTTGCCTTTGATCTCAATCCTGCCGGGACGGCAAAATCCGCTGTTTGCCATGGAGGGCGACAGGCGGCACATATCATCTCTATCCCCGCAGGCACAGCGGTAAAATACAAAATCAACGGGATAGACGCCGTCGCCGAGCGCCGAACAAAACGCATCCCCGCGAAAACGTTCCTTATTCCCGAGCTGCTGTTTTACAAGACTGCGCAGCATCGTCCGTTCTATCACAGATGAAGTTTCCGCCGATACGGAAATCGCAAGTTTCACAGCATCTTCTTTTGCCACATCCGGAGCTATCCCGTTGGCCAACAGCCAATCCCTCGATGCATTCATGCGTTTTTCGTATTCCTTCGCGATCTCACTGCCCCGGGTCGTCAGGACAATGCTTCGTTCCCCTTCGCGCCGTATCATGCCCTGCGGTTCATACCAGTCAACCGCACGACTGATCGTGGATTTTGATACATTCAAAATGCCTGCAAGATGCGTAACGGAACTTTGCCCTCCCGTCATACCGTTAAGACAAACCAATATACGTATCCTGGATACCGTAATACCGTCAATCATGGCGCGGCACGTTTTCGTACTGCAAATCAATTTTCCCCATTCGTACACTCCTTCTGTCCTGCGCAAATGATATCCATCCCGGTTACCCTATGCTAACTATACAAGAGCATATATTTTCTTTGAATGCTTGTCAATGGAAAACGCCCCTTCCTCAGTTTGATCATTCCCGTTTTTTCAATATCAACCTATTTTGCACTTCAAATGGCAATCAACCTTTACACCTCTTTTTCATCATTTTTTAGTTCGTTGGAAATACAACTGATTTGTTGGTTTTGTTTTAGTTATACTCCAGTTGTCATTCGCCGGCTTGACCGGCGAATCCACGATGGTCATACGCACTGGATTCGCCGGTCAAGCCGGCGAATGACGGAAGTGTCGAATCGGCGAATGCCAGGAGGAGAGATTCATGAAACGCAAAATTATTGAGATCGATCGTGACAAATGCAACGGCTGCGGCCTGTGTGCCGAGGCCTGTCACGAGGGCGCGATCGGGATCGTGGACGGCAAAGCGAAGCTGTTACGGGACGATTATTGTGACGGGCTTGGGAATTGTCTGCCCGTTTGTCCGACCGGGGCGATTCGTTTTGTCGAACGCGAAGCGGCTGCCTATAACGAAGAGGAGGTGAAAAGGAATATGGAGCAACAACAGCGACAGCAGCCGCATCCGCACGGAGGCTGCCCGGGCGCTAACGCGCACAGCATCCCAAGACCGGAGGCTGATACAGTGGCGGCAGCGCAGGGGCAAACGAACACGGCGGCAAGTGCGCTCCGGCAGTGGCCGGTGCAAATCAAACTCGTGCCGGTGAACGCACCGTACTTCGACGGCGCGAATCTGCTGGTCGCCGCCGACTGCGCCGCTTATGCGCGGGCAAATTTTCACGGCGAATTTATGCAGGGCAGAATCACGCTGATCGGCTGCCCGAAATTGGACGGTGTGGATTACAGCGAAAAGCTGACGGAGATCCTCGCAAACAACAACATCAAATCGCTGACGATCGTGCGCATGGAAGTGCCGTGCTGCGGCGGCATCGAACAGGCGGCGGTCTCTGCGCTGAAAAACTCCGGGAAATTCATCCCGTGGCAGGTCGTCACATTCACTACGGACGGAAACGTCAAAGAAAATTAGGAAGAACTGCCTGATGCCGCCGAAGGAAACTTATGCCGACAGAGTGTTCACCACGGCGGTCGTCGGGTATCCGGGGCTTGTGCATATCGGCGAAGAAAAAGATTTCTCGCCGGTGATCGAAAAGGCGCTTGCCCTCGCGGAAGCGTTTGACTGCGGCGTGAACGACCTGCCGCTGACCCTCATCCTTTCCTGGTACGAGCAGAAAGCGGTGAGCATCCTGCTGACGCTTCTTTACCTCGGCATCCAAAATATCCACCTCGGTCCCACGCTGCCGGCGTTCGTTTCCCCGAATATCCTGAACTTCCTCGTGGAAAACTTCGGCGTAACGCCAACCACGACAGCGGCGGAGGATCTGAAAAAAATATTGGGGTGAGGGTACGTGTAAAGCGTAAACGGACGGAGCAAGGGGCGCGTTTCATCGCTCCCCTTTTGGTAATACGTAAAATTCACAAAAATACGCAGTTGCGGTAACATGACAATCACATTGTCGTGCTACACTTATACTATGGTATTTTATGCAGCAACCTGCGGAGGGAAATCCGAATGTACAAGATCCTAGTCGTGGACGATGAAAAGAGTATTCGTGCGTTGGTGCGGGAATATGCGGAGTTCGTCGGGCACACTGTCACGGAAGCCGAAAACGGGATGGAAGCCGTCAGCTTGTGCCGGGAGAATGATTTTGACATTGTCATCATGGATGTGATGATGCCGAAGATGGACGGATTTTCCGCCTGCAAGGAAATTCACAAATACAAGAAGACGCCCGTAATCATGCTCTCGGCGCGCGGCGAAGAATACGACAAACTTTTTGGGTTTGAGGTAGGCGTGGACGACTATGTCGTGAAGCCTTTTTCACCGAAAGAACTGATGGCGCGCGCGGGCGCTATCATCGCGCGGACGGCGGGACGGGCCGAAAACGCAGTGCCGGAACTGCTCTGCGCGGGCGGCGTCAGAATTGATGTGCCCGGCCGGAACGTGTATGTCGATGGCGAGAAAATCTCGCTGACGCCGAAAGAATTTGATTTGCTTTTGTATTTGGTCATGAACAAAAACATCGTCTTTTCCCGCGAACAATTGCTGAATGCTGTCTGGAGTTATGAATTTTTCGGTGAGGACCGCACCGTGGATACACACATCCGTATGCTCCGGAGCAACCTCGGGGAATACAGAGGCTATATCGTAACGATTCGCGGCGTGGGGTACAAATTTGAAATTTGACAGACAAAGTTTGGGCGCAAAGCTCTGGGCGTATTTCGCGCTTTTTTCAGTCGTCATCCTCGTGCTGATATGGCTTTTGCAGACGGTGTTTTTGAGTAGTTTTTATGAAAGCATGAAGACAAAGACCATTGAGGCCGCCGCCGCGCAAATCGCCGCAGCCTACGGGCAGTCCGATTTTGCACAGACCATCGATCAGCAGGCGTACAAGAATTCGATCCTTGTTTATGTAACAGATTCGGTTGGAAATCTACTCTATACGTCCGACGAACACGGTCCGGGCGGGAACGGGCCGCGAGGGAGTGCCGATTTAAACAGCCCCGAAAATCCCGGCGGCTTCGGCGGACGCCCCGGCGGCTTCGGCGGCCAGCGCTCTTTACCGCAGGATTACGGTACATTTTTGAGCAAGTTTGCCGAAAGCGGGAGGGATTCTATTGCCTACACGATCAAACAAGACAACTTTTCCGGCAATACGCTAATTTACGGGATGAAGTTTGGGGATGCCGTTCTCTATATCAGCACACCGATCGAACCGCTGGACGCCACCATCGGGATCCTACGCAGTCAGCTTGTCTATATCACGATTCTCACACTGATCGCGGGCTTTGTGATCGCCTATTTCATTTCAAAAAAAACGGCGAAGCCTATTACCGCGATCACCAAGACCGCCGGTCAGCTTGCGGAAGGAAACTACGATGTGCGGTTTGAAAACGGGGACTATTCCGAAGTGGACGCGCTCGCCGCGACCCTCAATTATACGGCGCACGAGTTGTCAAAAGTCGAAGCGCTCAGGCGGGAGTTGATCGCCAATATCTCGCATGATTTGCGTACACCTCTTACTATGATCAAGGGTTATACGGAAATGATCGAAGAAGTTTCTGCGGACGATCCCGAGGTGCGGGCGCGGCATCTTTCTATTATTAAGGAAGAAACGGCACGGCTCGAAGGTCTGGTCGGCGACGTGCTGGATCTGTCCGTGCTGCAGTCCGGCAACGTGACCATCCATCCGCAAAACATCAACGTCAGCGAGCTTGTCCGAAACGTCCTGTCGCGCTTCGCGGTGCTCGCGGAGCAGGACGGCTACCGTTTTGTGCCCGACATCGAACACGACCAATATGTCTTTGCAGACAAAACCCGCATGGAACAGGTGCTGTACAACCTGATCGGCAATGCGGTCAACTACGCCGGAGAGGACAAAACCATCCTTGTGAGCCTCCGGGATCTGGGCGTCCGCATTCGCTTCGAGGTGACGGATCACGGCACCGGCATTGCCGCAGAAGACCTCCCCTACATTTGGGACCGCTATTACAAATCCGAAGAACAGTCGCGTGCCAAGGTCGGCACCGGCATCGGTCTGTCCATCGTCAAGAACGTGCTCCTGATGCACGGGGCGAAATTCGGCGCAGAAAGTGCAGTCGGGACGGGCAGCACATTTTGGTTTGAACTGACAAAGTAACCTTCCGATTCACATAATTCAGCCCTACAAACCGGAATTTTTCAGCGACGGGGTAGCAGAATGCCGCCCCCAACAAAATATGATGTTGTCGACGGTAAATTACACGTTTGTACGGGCCAAAGGGATTGTTCTAATTTCCCAACGCGTACAAACGTCGAAATTCACATAAATAAACCGCTTTTTTGTGAATATGAACGTTTATACGCGTTGGGGGTTTGTATAAGGAGCGAAGCGAGGATGAATTGACTATATAGAAGATAGAGGCCTTATCTTCTTTCTACACGCATTTTCACAAAACTCAGGGGTTCGTATCAAATTGCTTTCACACGGGGGAAGTAAGATTAAGTCATAAGTTATCACAGGCGGGTGCCGCGCAGGGCAATCGGCGTCATTCCCGCGCAGGCGGGAATCTATAGATGAAGGAGTTGGCGTTCATGGCGATCGAGGTTTTCAACCGATATGAAAATAAGTACATGATGGACGAGGCGGTCTGCGAAAAACTGCGGCACCGGCTTGCGGAATATATGGAGCCGGATAAGCATAATAACAGGCACGGCGCTTATGCGATCTGCAATCTCTATTACGACACGCCTGACAGCTTTCTGATCCGGAATTCACTCGCAAAACCCGTATACAAGGAAAAGCTGCGGGTCAGGAGCTACGGGGTGCCGGAACGGGACGGCAGGGTGTACGTGGAAATCAAGAAAAAGTTCTGCGGCTTGGTCAACAAAAGGCGGAGCGCACTGCCGCTGGATGAGGCGTATCGCTTTCTGGCTACCGGGGTGATTCCTAAAATCGGCGACGGGATGAATCCGCAGGTGCTGTCCGAGATACAGTATGTTCTTGAACAGCATGAGCTCCGGCCGCAGGTGTTTTTGGCGTATGAGCGGCTGGCGTTTTTCGGGACAGGACAGCATGATCTGCGCGTATCGTTCGACACGAATATCACCACCAGACGGACCGACTTGCGCTTTGAGTCGGGGATTTACGGGGAAAAATTACTCCCCTCCGGCAAGTGGCTGATGGAAGTCAAAACGGCGGAGAGCATTCCGCTGTGGCTGTGCCGCCTGCTATCGGAGTACGAGATCTACCCGATCAGTTTTTCCAAATACGGCACGGAATACAAGCACTCATTGGCACCGGAAATATCAGCGAAGCAAGCGAGTTAGGATAAAAAATGTTTGAATCTATTTTTGGGGCAGCAGTAGCGGATAGCACGATCACGCCTGTGCGTCTGATCATTTCGATGGCGGCGGCGCTGGGTTTTGGTTTGATCATCAGTCTGGTGTATATGAAAACCCATGAAACCAAAACGCCGTCTGTCGGTTTCGCCCTGACGCTTGTGATCCTGCCCGCCGTCGTCACCGTGATCATTTTGCTGATCGGCAATTCGGTCGCAAGGGCATTCAGTTTGGCGGGGGCTTTCCAGATCATCCGCTTCCGGAGTGCGCCGGGCAATCCGAAAGACATCGCCTATGTGCTGTTCAGCATGGCAGTAGGGCTGTGCTGCGGGATGGGCTTTCTCTTGTACGGTGCCATTGCGACGGCGATACTCTGCGGTGTGATGCTTGTGTTGGAACAGGCGAAATTCGGGTGCACAAAATCCGCCCTGCAGTTGCTGAAGATCACCGTCCCCGAAAGTCTGGACTACCAAAACGCTTTCGAGAGTGTGCTCCAAAAATACACCACGACCTACAAGCGGATCAAAGTAAAGACCGCCGATATGGGGAGTCTGTACGAACTCCAGTATCGCGTCACGACCAAAGCGGATGCGGACGAAAAAGAATTTATCGATGCGCTGCGGTGCCGAAACGGAAATCTGAATATCTCGCTCGTGATAGACGCCTCGCAAAGCGACTTTTAAATTAGAAAGGAAATGAAAAAACATGCATAAGAATATGAAAAAGATAATTGCGGTATTGAGTGCAATTCTTGTTCTGGCCTTCGCATTGGCCGGGTGTTCCGGCACTGCGGGGATAGCTGCCGCCGAAGCAGATGGAGCCGGTTCTGCACCAACCGCAGATTCCGGAAACGGAACAGACCGAAAATCACCTGCCGCCGCTTCCGATAACGATAGTGATAGCGACAACGATGACGACGGAGATGAAGTGGCTATGGTTCCCGCCAAGACGATCTCTGAGGACGGGGAATACACACTGACCGGAGAGATCGACGGACAGGTTCTTGTTACGGCGGAAAATGTGACGCTGATCTTGGACGGGGCGAACATCAACTGTCCCGAAGCCTCGGCGATTTTGGGCAAGGACGGAAACGGATCCGATGTCGTACAGGATTTGATTATTGAACTGCGCGGGGAGAGTACGGTCACTTCCGGCGCGAAACACGGCATTCAGGGCAAAGATGATTTGACCATTACCGGGACCGGCGCTGTGAATATTACGGCGGTCAAGGACGGACTGCATGCCGGCGATACGCTGACGGTCAAAGACGGAGGCGTGAATGTGCTCGCGTCTTACGAAGGGATGGAGGCCACGGAACTCATCATCAGCGGGGGGACGTCCACCGTGCATGCGACGGATGACGGTATCAACGCGACGGACGACACGGGAACCATCACGCCTTCGGTCAGCATCACGGGCGGCACGCTGATCGTCTACTGCACCAGCGACGGAATCGACTCCAACGGGACGCTCGATATTTCGGAAAAAGCGACGGTCGCTATCTTTATCGGCGAAACGCGCGACGGCGACGCGACAGATACGGACAGAGGCGGCACGATCCCACCGGCGCTTTACGGCACGGCGCAGGTCAAAGCCGGAACGAAAATCGCAGTCGGGAACTTGTGGGATTTCACACCGACATCAGATGCCATAAAATTCTGCCTGATGATCCCCGGGCTCGTGGACGGACAGACCTATCAAATCACGGCGAACGGTTCCGCGCTCACCAGCGCCACGGCCACGACAAGCATTCAAGGTATGATGGGCGGTGGCTTCGGCGGCAATGCAGGCTTCGGCGGCGGCGGACGCGGCGGCAATCCCGGTGTAGCCGGAGCGCCCGGTACGGCGGGCGCAGCACCGGAAGACGGCAGGACAGGCGGTGCAGGAAAAGGTCAGCGCGGCGGCAGATCCGGGATGACGGAGGGTACGGGGAGCAGTATTTGATGGGTGTTCGATAAGGGGCGCGACGGTTTGTACATTTCGCGCCATTCGCGCCAAATACGCGCCACTATTCGCGCCACTTATAGATGGTACTTTTTCCGGCTCCCCTGACAGCCAAATAGCCGTCGTCCACCAATTTTTTCAGTTTTCGCTGAACCGTTCGCCGGGGCGTGTCCTTTAAAATATCGCAGGCATCGGAAACAGTCAGACCGCCAAATTCTTTTGCGTAGCTAAGAAGATCTGATTCATCCACACTCATGCGCGTCTGACCCCTGTCTTGTGACAGCAGACTCATTATTTTTATCTCTGCGGAAAGAACCTTCGCCGAAGACAAAAAGCCATCGGTATAATATTTGAGCCAAGACGACAAATCAGTATTCTCGTTGTAGTCCCCGCCTTGACACGCATGCAAAGTGGCATAATATTCTTGCTTTCCGTCGGCATAATAGGTATCCAACACGATAGCGGAATTGAAGTCATAATCCTGCAATCCCAGATAAAGCATGACCGCCAGCCGTGCTGTACGCCCGTTGCCGTCGGAAAAAGGATGAATGGTCACCAACTGATAATGCAGGATTCCCGACACGATGCACGGGTGGATGTCCTGCGCCCCGGCCTGAAGCCAAGTCAGCAAATCATCTACCAGCCTTGCTGTTTTCTTCGCGGGCGGGCCCTGATATTTTACGCGGTCGTCTTGATCGACGATATAGATGTCACCTTTTCGATAGACGCCGGTTTTTTCTTCGGAAATCAATCCTGTCATCGCGAGGCTGTGCAGTTTCAGCAAATCTTCTTTTGAAAACCGTACGCCGGTAAGTTTTCGCTTTTCGATGAAATCCAAAGCCTTCTTGTAGCCACGCACTTCCCATACCGCATATTCATGCCGCGTGAGAGTCTTCCCCGCAAATGCGGCATCCACCTGCTTCAGCGTCAGGCGATTGCCCTCTATTGATGTGGAATAATATGTTTTCTCCACCGTCGCCCGATAGCGCATTTCAATTTGCCTCTCAGGCAAAATATGCGCATGCTTCACCGTAGTCCAAATCGACTCGATTTCCGCAACATTGTTGAGCACTTCATTTCTAACTGTATAATTCGGTTTGTACATAGGAACAGTGTATCACATTCGCGCCAAATACGCGCCACTATTCGCGCCACGGAACATCATTATTTCTGTATAAAAACAGCAGCCGTTGTCCGGAAGACAATAATAAGCGCGCGCCCGCAGTGTGACGGCAGACGCCGCTTATCTGTACCCTGTCATTCCCGCAAAACCTCTCTGTCATTCCCATGAAATTTCTCTGTCATTCCCGCGAAGGCGGGAATCCCTGCATGCACTACTCCTGTGCTCGATGAGGGGCGCGATTGTTTGTATACTTTGTTGCTATGTGTAAACGGCGGTTTTGCTTGCTGAAATGACATTTTTGACATATCTGATGAAGTGCATGGTGTCTTCATTCTTTGAAATTTCGAAACATTTGTTTCCCAGGTCTTTGATCGAAGCGCCAAGTGCGTACACTTCGTTTTCATCGATAATAATAAACCTGTCGTGAAAATCTTTACTCTCTGCTACGGTTACAGATCCATACTGGTTTGCAAATTTTCGCAGATGCAGGGGCGTGAGCCGGAAAATTTTGAACGTAATGATAGTGACCGAAACCCCGCTCCGCTTCTTTGTGAGCATTTCCAGTATGGAGTCGTCGGCATAATTGTCAATCACTATGATGCTGTTTGTCGCTCGCTTGAAAAGATCGATCACCAAACCATATGCGTCATAAAACTGGCCTTTGTAAAATATCCATTGTTTGTTCGTTTCCGGTTCATTTAGCAGCGCAAGTATTTCATCAATTTTCGCGCCCTGTAACACTAACGCATGATCATGTTCTATCAGTTTGTTGTCCATATCGGATATGCGCTCAAACACATATCTGTTCGCAGATAAAATCTTTCGCATTTCCACGAAGGCGTTCATAATACCGATGCTGACCTGGATTGCGGTATCATTTCGCAGCAATCCGGACAGCATACCGATGCCTTGCTCGGTGTAGGCATAAGGCAAATATCTTGATTTCACATTTGCGGTCACAATTTGTGACCGCAAATTGCTTGCTGAACTTGAGGTCACAATTTGTGACCTCAAGTTGGGTGCGGTCACAATTTGTGACCGCATGTCGCCGCCGTGACCAACAATACCACCTGAACTTGAAGTCACAAATTGTGACTTCAAGTTTTCATCATCGTTTGCGGTCGCAATTTGCGACCGCAAAACTCCGGCATGATACAAGGCATCGACCTCTTCATTTGTCAGCTGAAAACGAAACTCCGGCGGGAAACGCTTTTTGTTTCGACTTGCCGCTTGGTTGACCGCTTTTGTTTCATATCCATACAACCGCGCCACATCACTATCCAATAACACTTGCGTGCCACGAATCGTTAAGATGAGATCCTTTATGTCTTCGCCCGGCATATGTGGGCTGATTTCATTTTGTCCGCTCGTAGTGTTCACCCTTCTCGCCTCGTTTTATACCAAAAGCGTCATACATACTTTGTGAATTTTCGCAGAGATGAGGGGGGTTCATCATCTTTCTTAAAATGGTGAAACTCGCGTTTTACCGTGATGATTGATTCTTGGTATCCCATAATAAAATAGCCTCCTTATGCATAGCGACGATTTTAATATGGGCTATATTACCAGTAATTGAATTTCCTGTCAATCCCGCCGCCCAGTATTTTTCTGAATTTTTTTCTCTGCCCTGTGCTAAGAAATGGGACAGCACCTTGTAACAGAGGGTGTCAAGTTATACGCCCTTAGCACTCTCAGATTTCTGTATGAAAACAGCAGCCGTTGTTCGGAAGACAATAATAAGTGCACATCCCCCCAGTGTGACGGCAGACGCCGCTTGTCTGCACTCTGTCATTCCCGCGTAGGCGGGAATCCCAACAACACAAAACGTCTCCTTGTATCTGTATTTTTTTAAGGATGGGAGATCTTCTTTTCCAATAATAACAATCGCGCCCACCGTAGTAATTTACGGTGGACGCGATTATCTAACATTATAGATTTGCTACCACAGTCCCATAACTGCTCATTCCTTCGCGTATATATTTGCCATCAATATTGAACCTGACCGATCCGAAACTACTCATGCCTTCACGGATATACTTTCCGTCGATGTTGTATTTTACGGTTCCGAAACTACTCATTCCTTCACGAATATATTTGCCATCAATGTTGAACTTCACACTCCCAAAACTGCCCATGCCTTCACGAATGTAACTGCTCATATTCTCACCTCTTAAGAATGCCCCGTGCAACTTCCACCATAGCCACTGTTGATGATACCAATATAACCCATTTTTTTCTTTGCTCAATTAAGAGCCTCTATCACATAGTCGGCATATAGCGCAGATGGAGGCATGGCATCTACCACCGCTGCAAATAACTGTCCAAAGAAATAGTCATCTGATGCACCACAATCGCTGCCTACAATGACCATAGCAATAAGTCCATGTAAAAAATTACTTGTGTTGTTTGCAAACCGCTCTTTTTGTTCTTCATCTGTGTTCATTTCAATGAATAGCGCAGAAAGAAAAGCATTTATGAGCAGCCCGTATGGATTTTTTAATGATGCGACTGGTAGTGCATCATTATACATCGCTAATAAAAGCTTGACGAAGCGGCCTTCGTAGCGAAGTAATACTTGCTCGCGATCTTCATTGCTAAAATCTCTATAGTAGATATAGTCTTTTAACGGTTGAATATCTGTGTCTGGCGAGAGAGGCGAGAATTCTAGATACTTCTCGATAATGCTCATTAAACTATCGAATCCACCATTACAATTGACTGGAAAAGGCACATCACCGCCGTTATAAGCTTTTTTTAAACTATCGATTGACATATTATTTCTCCTTATTTCTTCTTCTGCCAATCCAAGCATTTTGAGTAGTCGCCACTCGTGCAAGTTCGCTTTGCCTTGTATTCGTCCACTGCCTGACCTGTTGCTTCGCATCTGCGATTTTTCACGCTCCCAATCCCAAATCCACCAGGTGCATCCGCTTTGTAATACTTACAAAATGTCGCCATAATTCTTTCTCCCTATTAATTTCAACTATGTTTTGTGATTCTTCGGAAAGATGAAACCTTCATGATATAGTCTCTCCTGTTCTCCGCCCGGTTTCGACTTTCCGAAAAGATATTACCAAAATACCCCCCCCCGTCAAATATTTTCCATCCATGCGCAAATAACACAAAGAAACGTTTTGTTCGTGCAAATTAACACTAACAAAAAGTCCCCTTGTGCAGAGATTCCCGCCTGCGCGGGAATGACAATATGATTCCCGCACCGCACCCCGGCCCCCTCTGCATTCCTATCACGGGCCTGACGGTCAATTCTGGCTGTGTGACAATTGATGGTCATGTGGAACAGTCGCAATACCGCGACACAGTAAGCATATTAAGAATATTATTATCAAAGAAGAACTTGCCTGTGAATCGGTTGTTATAAAATTTGCAACAGCCACTTATTGATCCGACAACTAAATATTGGACAGTCGCGCCATTTGTGCTTTGCCCCTGCTTCGTTGCAAAGCCTCGCAATACCACCAGTATTGCTGCGTTTTGCGCCTTGCATGAACAAAGCACAAACACCGCTTACGGCTTTGCTTGCAAAACGCTTGTCCAACATTTAGCTGTCGAATCAATAACTTTTTTACGCTTAACTTTTTATAATTCCGATGGAAAATCATACTTGAATATGCTTATAATTATAGATATAATTATATATAGAAACGAGGTATAAATCATGTATGAAATTCCGAAGATATATCCGGTGTCGGATTTGAAGAGCAATTTTGGCGAGGTTTCAAGCGTGGTCCGTGAGGGCTCCGCGCCGGTTTACCTGACGAAAAACGGGCATGGCGACATGGTACTGATGAGCATGCGTGCCTATGAGCAGATGATCGAGCGGTACGAAACAGAGCTGAAACTGAAAGAGGCCGAAGCGGAAGAGATGTCGTCCGCTGTTCATTATGAGGCAAAAGACGTCATTGCCGGCTTGCGAAAACGCGCAAAGGAAAACAGCGGTAAATGAAGTATCAGGTGATCTATCTGTCAATCGCAAACGAGGATGCGATTCTGTAGTATTTGTACGATCCAGTTATCACTCATAGGACCACCTACCTTGATGGATATGCATTGAGACTCCTCCTTTGCTGTATAATTTTACGAATAATTAGTAGTTGAATCGTGCCGCAAATCGTTGTATAGTCTTATCAAGAGGTGATGAATATGCCAAGCATTAAACCAGTATCAGATTTGAGAAACTACAATTCAGTTCTACGGGAAGTGGGTATTGGTCGCCCCGTGTTCCTGACGAAAAACGGCAGAGGTAGATTTGCAATCGTGGACATGGAAGACTATGAGAAAACGCAAGCCACAATCACGCTGATGTCCGAACTCGCAAAGGGCGAGAAGAGCGGACGCGAAAAAGGCTGGCTGTCCGCAGACGATGTGGAGGCCGCATTGTGTCTGAACATTGACTAAAATCCTTTACGCTCCCGAGGCAGCAGATGACCTGATCGGCATTCGTGACTATATTCGGGACGAACTGAAAAATCCAACGGCTGCGGAAAATGTTTTGACGCGAATCACTCAATCCATCCGCAATCTTGAAACGTCGCCGGAAATCGGCACTCCGCTTTCGAAAAACATTAGAATCGATACAGATTATCGCTATCTTGTATCCGGGAATTACATCACGTTTTACCGCTACGCGAATAGCGTTTGCTACATTGACCGCGTATTATATGGAAAACGCGATTATCTCGCCATCCTGTTCAGCGAGCAGATCGACCTCGAAGACGAAACCCCATAACCCACAATCATTGATTGGAGTGTCTATCTTTCGCGCCTCGCCTTCGGGAGAAAGTCAGCGCGGCATATTATGATGAAATATGTTGCATATTGTAGTTCGTAAGAAATCCACACGGCGGTTTCGCTCTTTTTGAATAAGCCGCCAGTGTGTATCTTTCCGGCAACCCTTCCTGAGAAGCTGCCAGCCTATGTAACCCTCCCGTTTATCCGGGTTGCCGTAAAACACAAAACAGCACCATACCAAAGCTCCTTGTCCGGCGCACTGGCGGCGCTATGCCTGCTAAACAGGTATATGTTGTACCGGCCAGCCAGGAACGTCTTTTTTTCTTTGGCGTTCCCGCCCGGCTACATGTGATATATCTTGCATATCGTTGTGACGAGCATACTCATTATGCAATTCAGGATTGTCCATTAGACTGAAAAAGGATGATACGAAATGCATATTGATATGAAACACGTGGGCAAAATCATTCAGACTGCCCGCATAGCAGAAGGCATTACACAAACGGCGCTTGCTGATAAAATAGGAGCCTCCCTTCGTACAGTGATTGCCATTGAGAGTGGTCACCGGAATTCCAGTCATTCCCATTCTTCCTTGCCGCATAATGTGCAAATTCTGTGGGTTGTCTCTATTCTTTCCAACGAAGGGCAGGACGGGTCGCAGTCATGCCCATAACAGGGATCCAGATGCTGGCCTTTCCCTCGCCCTGGGCAGGCTTCGACATGCTCATACGTGGAATACTCCCAGCGGTGCCGTGTCAAACCGCAGCACCTGCATACGCAGCCGTCCCAATCATGTCCTAGCTTTTGGCAAGCGTACCGTTTGACGCTTCGTTTCTGGATGCGCGGCAGGATGTTTCTGAGGATAAAAATGTCGTCATTTCTTAACTCATCTATCGCGCACTTGGCCAAAATGTCATCATCAGAAAGCGCGAATGAAACAAGCGCATCCCTACCCAATGATCCCATTGCCTTGCTGGCGGCTTCTTTCCGGACATCCGTGAATTTGCTTTTAGTGGCAATCTTGAGAAGCGCGGCTCTGTTGTATGGAGCTATCGCGCGTACAGCGTCCAGCCCTTGATTCATCTTGCGTATCTTCCTGTCGATGGCGCGTCGTTTAAAAGACAGAAGAATGCGCTTAAAGTTGAATATCAAGAATACGATGCAAATAATTGCCCAAAAAACGATCCAAAACAACGCTTCTCACCTCCTAACCATAGGATTACTGTCTATAGGTCTGCATGGTCTGCTCTATACTTTGATAGGAATCTATCAGAACCAAGGCGCGTGATTTTTCAGCAAAGTAGCAGCGCCTCGATCTCTTCTTTGAGATGTGTGTGCTTTGTTTACGTTCATCATTCCATTTCCTCTCGCCTTGACGCCTCGATCTGTATGCATAGAGCGGCCACGTTGTCGCTTCCTCCGGCGTCGTTTGCCGCGTCGATCAGCTTCGCGCAGACGTCAGCAGGGGAATCGCCGCTTTGCAGTATCGTGGTTATCTCCTGCTCGTACACTTGCCCGTGCAAGCCATCGCTGCAAAGCAGGATGCTGTCGCCCGGACGCATCGCCTCTACGAAACAATCCGCGTCCGCGGGCTGCGGCATTCCGACAAAGCGGTCGAGCTTAGTCGCGCCTCTGTGCCGCATGGCCTCTCTCTTCGTGATCGTGCCATTTCGCACCAGTGCGGCCGCCTCGTTGTGGTCTTCGGTGATCTGGCAAATCGCCTTGCCCTCGCCGCGCAGAACATAGCCACGGCAATCACCCAGCCCCGCGAACACGGCATGATCCGCAACCAGCCACACGCATACCAGTGTGGCGCCGCCGAAGATCCCCCATCCATCGGAATTGAATCTGCAAAACAGCTCGTCGCTGACATTTTCCACCGTGTTCTTCAATATTCCCGCGGCGATCTCCGCGCTCAGGCTGTCGGGGCCTGTCGCAGCGACGGCTTCTCTTAGCCGCTGCGGAAGCGTTTCCGCAAGCGCTTCTACCACCGGCATACTGGCGGGAAGCCCGCCCATGCCGTCGATAACGGCAAAGAAGGAAAGCTCCGGGCAAGACGCGACCGCGTCCTGGTTGCTGCTTCGCTTTCGCCCGATATCCGTCTTGCCGCCAACCTGATAAGAATACCGGAACAAATTGCTTGTCATGGCCTATTCACCAAAATCGTCATAGATATCCTCTTCACCTGCTCTGCATGGTATTTCATCTACTGCGACAATAGTACCGCGCTGGATGCATGTGGTTTTTCGGCAAAGTAGCAGAGAAGTTCCTCTCGCAATCAATACGCCAGCGGGTTTACACCCATCTGCGCGAATGCCAGCCAAGCGGTGGCGCCCACATGGACGCGCTTGCCGTAATTCCAGGGGATGTCCGTGCCGCTGACCATGAAGCCCGTGGTGACGCCGTCGCGGTCGGCGGCGGTGATGCTGCCGTCCGGGAGGCTTTGGGCGTTGAGCGCATCCAGAATCTCCTGGTATTTCGCTTCATCCCCGGCGAACAGATACGCCAGCGCAGCCTGACACGTGCCTTCCAGCCATGCCCCTCCGTCTTTGTCCGTGTTAAAGTCGTATCCGTTATCGGCCGCCATGTTCTCTTCCAAGAAGCGCAACACTTTTTCGCTGTCCGGGAAATCGCCGCCCAGCGCCATCAGCGTCCACGTCTGGCAGTCGAGGGGGATGACCTCTTTGTTGATCGTCACGCCATCCTCGGCGGTTCCGGTGTAAAAGCAGCCAATCTCTGCGTCATACATGGAGAGGACAAACTTCTTCGCGCCGTCCGAAGCGTCCGCATAGGTTGTCTCGCCCGTGAGCTTGTGCAGTCTTCCAAAGGCGGCGATGAGATCGGTATTATGTTCGGTAGAGAGATAACCGACACGAACATCGTCCCCTTCCCAGCCCTCATAACCGCCGGTAAAGCCGCCGCCCTCGCTTTGCAGAGTCAGCAGGAAATCGGCAATCTTTCGGGCGGCATCCAGGTAGTCCGTGCGCTCGGGAGCGTTGGAGTAGACTTCGCACAGCGCAAGGATCGCCCAGGCCATGTTTCCTGTAGAGCCGGCCGAAGCCGCATAAGCGTCCTCGTACCAGACCCCGTCGGACGTATCATAAAATCCCGGCATCCGCGCGAATTCCTGTCCCCGCGAAGAGAGCCAGCCGGGAAAGTTCTGCGGGTTCCCGCTCATATAGGCGTTGCGCAGCCTGCCGTCCGAGTAGTAGCGGTCGTGCTCCTGCGCGTAGACAATGGCGTCCGCGATCTGACGGGCGCGCTCATGCTTTCCCGCGAAGGAAAGCGCCATGGCCGCCGCGCATTGGTCATAAAGGTAAGCGAAATTGTTGATAATGGCATCGTCGCTGCCCGGTTTCACGGATTCATAGCTTTGCAGGAACAAAGGGGCGTCCGTTCCGGCAATGCCGCCCGCAGCGCCTCCTTCGGCAAACTCATAGCGGATTTCGTCTAAAGAAAAGTGCAGAGAAGACGCGCCGGGATTGTTCCTGTCGTTCGTCACCCAGCCAAATCCACAGGCGATACGGGTCAAGTCCGCGCCGTCAAGAGGGATCTCGAAGCGCTCCCATTCTTTCGAGAGCGTGACATACCCCAGCGATACCCTGTCCGTATCAGGATACGGGGCGATGGCGGCGCCGGACTCGTTGCGGCCAAGGCCTCCCATGAAGAACTCCACGCGCTCGCCGCCGTTTTCGCCCTTGGCGTAAAACGTCAGCGCGGTCGCACCGGTCAGGTCAAGTCCAGCGTCATGCTCGCCGAAGTCCGGCTGCGGCAAGGTTTCCCCTGCGGGCAGGACGCCGTTCACGAACAGATACCCGCCCCAGGCGTGCGTTGGAAGGTCGATTTCGCAGAGAACGCCGGTGACGCCCTGATACCCTTCGGCGTCTTCTTTCATCGCCGGAACAAAATGGGAATTGTCGCCCATCCAGGCTTTCTGCGTATAGTAGTTCGCGCCGTACGCAAAGTCCTTGTAGACATATAGCACGTCGGCGTACTCTTTCAGCCGGTTTTCCAAATAGTCTGCGGCCGCGGAGCGTTCAGGCTCCGCCGTTTCCGTGGTTTCCGGCGGTTTTGATTCCTGCGCTGTTTGCGACGGCGCGGGTGAAGCAGCCGGCGGCTCTGTTTCCGGCGCCGCTGCGCATCCGGACAGACACAATGTTGCGGTTAATAAGAAAGCCAGCGCTCTTTTCATGTTCGTCTCCTCCTATTCCGGTTCTCTCGCCGGATTTGCTTCCAGTATAGCGCGACTCCCAAATCCGGCTTCCGAGTAAAGTAGCAGACCGGGCGTTTCGCTGTGCAAACTGCAAACGCCGTATACTACAAACATAATGTTCGTTCCTCCCTGATTGCCCGCCGCCCTTTTTATACGGGCTATTATTTTCTCCTAAAATAATAGCCCGTCTGTTCCCGGACGACTATTTCCCTACCGTCCGGATAGACATGGGTAAGCTGGTATATGGTAGGACTCGAGAAGGAAATGAACCCGCCGAGCTTGCTGAAATCATATTCGCTATCATTTCCCTGCTTTTTTGTCCTGATGTCGGCTTTGCACCCGCAGACAGGGCATATGTCGCCTTGCGCCAATAAATCATCGTGTTCACTCCGCCCGCATCGCCGGCAGGTACAATCCGATCCGTAGTCATGCCCCTTTATATCACAAAGCCCATATGGCCAGAGAGCGTCCAACTGTCTTTTTTCGGGCGGCAAAGCCGTATACACATCAAGCTCCTGAAAATTCTGAGGATACAGCGTCATATCATCCGCAGCGTCGATGTAGCAGCGGATGATTTCAGTGTCGAGAAATATAAAATAGTCTTGGCAATCTATCTTGGTGCATTCACCCCATATGGGGTCGCCGCCTTCGCCCAGTTCATAATCGAAAATCTTCAATTCCCTGGAAACGCGCCCACAAAAAAGCTCATGATCACCATCGGTATCCAGTCGGCATTGCGCATACCGGCACAGCCAGCTCTCTTCCGGTCCGCTATGACTGACATAGTTCGGATCCAATCCTCTATTCAGCCTCTTAAATAAAGCCTCGAACCGCTGCGGCATCTCTTGCGGCGTCCACACATATACGTCTGTTTTCTGTCCCATATCGTTCCTTCCGTTTCCTAACCTTCTCGTTCAAACAACTCTTTCGATCCATCCGGCAGCACGATATACTTGCGTTCGTACTCGCGTGTCAGCGTGCCCAGTCCGTCGCAGTATACGCAAGAAATCTCCGTATGGAATCGGTCGGAAACGCCCATTACCAATCCGTCGCCGTCGCACCACTTGCATAGGACGGTTTCCGTTTCTATTTCCGTGATGATTGTTATTCCGGACGCGGGGATTCGTTTTTGTTGATCTTCATGCTTCATGTTCATCCTTTAGACCCGATCTCATGAAGCAATGTTTCGGCTCTCTCAAGAACCGGGAGCCAGTTTTTCGCCCATGCCTCGGGGTGATACTTGTAGGCATTGTGCCGTTCTCGGCATCGCTCCCACATCGGCCGCCCGTCTATTTCCTTGCTGAAATACCCGACAAACCTTCGAATGAACCGTTCTGCCACAAGCGCGAACCGGAAATCTTGCAGATATTCCTCCCGCACCGCGTCCAAGATTCTTTCAAAGTTTTTGGGAAGCATGTAGTCGCAGTACGGAATATCGTTCCCGTCCTCGTCAGATATCCTATATCCCGTTGAGAAGCAGTAGACGGCCAGCTTCAAATATAGCGCAATAACATCCCGTGAATCTGGGCGGCCATAACGGATCAACACATCTGCGTCGGATAGAACGCTTTTATACGCGCCTTCACGCGCAGTCTCCAACGGCATCGTATCTGTGTATAAAATGGCGGTCACGAGCATGCATTTCATTTCCGCCTCTGTAGGGGTATAGGGTTCGCCCAACTCACGCCGGTCGTCTCCCCAGTAATAGTCCGCCCAATGTCCACTGCTGTACCAGAATGTCCAAAGCGTATTGTAAAATACTTTGGCTCTCACGGGATCAAAAAGCCAGCCGACATCCGCCTCCTGGTCGAGCGTGATTGGCAGCAACGGATCTCCGAACAGCGCGTGCAAAAATTCCCAGTGCGCGATGCTCCGCATGTGTTTCCAATCCTTAATGTCCTCGAACCGGAAATGCCGATAGAGAGGTTCGCCTTCGGACGGACGGTCAGACTCCGCCACAAAGCTGTCAAGCCAATATGGATAAGGCCGATAGCGGAGTTCGCCTTCGGACGGACGGTCAGACTCCGCCGCAAAGCTGTCAGCCCAATATGGATGCAGCCGCATTTTCCGCTTCAGCTCAGCTTTCAGCACTTCCGAGCCATATTTGTAATGGTCGTGGATTCCGAGGCAAACCACAGGCTTTTTCCCGTAGAAAAGGTGACAGACGCGGCCGCAGTCTGCGTCGCGGGAACAGGATAGATACTGTTTCCGGAACCTCTCCATTATGTCGTCGTCCCCGTTGTACTCGGCTTTCGCTTTGGCAGGATCCCAACCAAACACCCGACAATGCTCATCCTTATAAATCGGTATGGTGGCGCGCTGATTTAAATGAATCGGTTCCATTACAAAGACGATATCCGCCCACTCCACATCCTCTTCGTCACCGGATACAGGGCGTATTTTCGCGACGTTCCGGCGTAGCGAGCTTCAAAGCGCTCGTCATCGTGAAAGATGTATGCCGCGGTCGGGGCGCGGTTGATTGCCAGCGTATCTAAAAAAAGTAGTTTTAGCATAGCGGTATACCTCCTTGTCTTTGTTATTTAGTCTAACATGATCGGGATTCGTGTATTTTCAGTAAAGTAGCATGGCCGCTACAGCGCCTTTTCTTCCTGCCCGCTTTTTTGAAGCAAGGCTTCGGCTCTGTCAAGCAGCTCCTTCAATTCCGCTCCGTACCGTTCCTCCGGGAATGCGATAGGCGGTCCCCACTGATCTTTTTGGCGCTGTATCCATTCTGCGGCAAAACGCTCCTTCAGAGTTTCGAGGAATGAAACCATGACCCGCGCGAAATCCTTGTCGCGGAGGAACTCCTCTTTGATCATCCCCATCACGGTTATGAAAAATTTCGGTTCCAGATAGAACCAGCAGGGCGTGATTTCAAAAGGGTCTTGAAACTCCAAAAAGAAGCTGTCGGTAGAAAGAAGCAGCAGGAGAGAAACCATCTCTGATGAATAGGGGCATCCGTGCCGCACCAAGAGTATCGCCTCGGTGAACACTCTCTGTGATACGATTTTGCTTTCGGGGCAATCACGCGCCGCGCCCGTATAGAGAAGCGCCGTATGGAGCATCCCCTCGATCTGCGTATCCGACGGGATGAAAGGCGCGCCCCAGTCCGTGCGGTTATTGAGGTCAAAGTATTCCGACCACCACCGGGCATTGAATGTGTCCCATATCCTGTGGTAAAGTTCCTTCGCCGCCTTGGCGCTCATACCGTGACCGCCGGGCTTCCCATCGTTATTGATACAATCCATATTACCCCTCCTTGGCGGTCAGTTCCGCAAGCCTTTTTTGCGCCGTTTACGTTGTTTCTCCAGCTCGGCATATACGCCTTCCGGCCGAAGCCAGCCGTAGCCTCGGTTTTGCAGGTCGGGGATGAGGATTCGCTCGAAATCCTCGTCCGTCCATTCGGGGCGCATTTCCAGAAATGCCTCGAGGCACGGACGCGCGCCTTCATCCCAGTCCGCCCATCCGGGGAAGGCGAAGTCGTACTCGGGCACGAGGCATTTTTTCGCGCCGCGGCCCACGGAAATCCTCGCGCCGTCCGGATGCACCGCGATCCCATAGCCCTCTCCGATGTCGCGGAACGACAAGCACGCGCCGGTTTCGATTTCCCAAAACCGAAGCGCGCCGCTTGACGACATCGTGACCGCGAAGCGCTCGTCCGGCATGAAGCGCACATGGTTTTGGCATAGATCCTGCCCCACGTCGAAAGTCCTCAGCGTCCGGAAACTCTTCAGATCTACAAGCTCTACCTTGTCAAACATGCCGATCAGCGCCCTTTCGCCGCGCCGGTCGATGTCCAGACCGAAAACGCGCGTTCGCGTTTCGCCGTCGATCTTCCTGCCGTCCTCGCGGCTCCACACGGAAAGCGTATGACCGAACAGGCTGAAATCCGAGACAGCCATGATCCGGGCATCCGGCAGGAAATACACACCGTCGATGCGCCCCGAGATATCGAAACGCATTTCCTCGTGCAGGGCATCCAAAGCCCAGCGGTTGGTCAAGGGCGCAGACGGGACATGCCGGGTGCGAAGGATTTCGTGATGGATGGACTGCCTCCACAGGACAGCGCTCCCATCGCCCTCAAACGATCCGGTCAGGATGGACGCCCCGTCCGGGCTGACCGCAATCGCAATCGTGCCCGCGGGCGCCTCGGCCTTTGCGAGCAGTTCTCCTGTCGCCGTGTCGCGGCACACCAGAGAAGAAGTCCCGCCCGCCTCCACGATATAGCAGACGATTTTCCCGTCCTTCGAAAAAGCGGGGTGCGAGACCGTCTCGCCCGCATCCCAACGAGCCTCGTCGCCATAGACATTCCGGTATTTGCCATCGCCGTCGAGGAAAGCGCCGTCGAAATTGATGGGATTGGGGTTGAACATCAGATAGTTCGCCGGATATGCGCGCTCCGCCCACTCTTCCGAAATCATGCGCACTCCTGAAATGCGGCAATATCGGCCCACATCCTCCGCAAGACGATGCCTGTCTATCGCTACGGTGCTGACGCTTATGCGGCGGGCGCCATCCAGCAGTTCCAGCGCGCCCTGAACGTCGCCGGACGCAAGGCGCACGCGCGCGTCCCGTTCCAACAACCGGAATGCATCCTCATCACTGACCGCTTTCTCGATATCCGCCAAACGGCTCAGCCGCCATGCATAAGGTTTTTCTATTCGTTTCGGGTACGGGACAAATAGGATCCTGTAAGCGTCCGGTTTGGATCCCAGGCCCGCATTGACAAGCTCATCTATGCTGCGCCCTTCCGCGACGACGAGGAAGAAGGGGTGGAGCGCTTCTCCGATGGTGACGCGAAACGGCAGGATTGCCTTTGCCAACATGCCGAACCGGTTGCACAGGCAGCCAGTCTTCAGATCCAGCAGGTATTCTCCGTGCATAGCGAAATCGTCCTCAGGGCAGAAATCCACCGGCCCGCTCACTCCAAGGTATTCCTCCAAAACCTCTCCCGTCCGGACATTCCAGAGCTGCGTCGCGCCCACCTCGCGCATCGCCCGCCCCGTCCGGTACGTTCCTGTTTCGTTCACAACGTCCCAAGCCGACCGCTTGCGCCCGCCCGTAAAGGTGAGCATTCTCCCAAAATCCGCATCGAGGCTCATGCTCTTCAAGCTCTTGTCCGGGATGCCAAAAGTCCGGACCAAGGCCCCGCTGCGCATCTCAAAGCGCCGCACCGAAAGGACGCCGTCCCCCAGCAAGTCCGAGGCGATGTAGATTTCCCGCGACTGCGCATCAATCCGTATCGCGTCGACGGTGGCGCCCACCTCGATCCGCGTAAAGAAGTCGCAAATGCCCGTCTCAGTATCCCACCCGAAAACAGCAACCTGCGCAAAAGCCGCCAAGCCGGGTTCACTGTTGCCTGCATCCTTACCGGATTCCGCATCCGCGCTTGCCGCAAATGCCGTGCTTGCCCCATCACCTGCGCCTTCCTGTTCGGAAGCCGCATTCAGCACAGCCGCCCAATAGAGCACGCGCCCGGATGCATCGAAGACCGCAGTCATGTCCGCGCCCGCCGGGTCGTCTTTCAGACCGGTCTCAAAACCGAAGAGCATCTGTTCAAAGACCTTGCGCACTGCCGCCCGCATCACTTCCCGCGCCGCCGCGCCCTCTCCATCGGTCGCCATGCCGCGAAGCTTCGGCAAATCCAGCTGCTTCGCATAATGCCGCTCCTGCACATCCCATATCCGCAGACACCCGCAGTCGCCGCCCCCGCCTTCGGGGAAAAACAGGACAATCCGTTTCAGGTCTTCGCTGTGACAGAGCGCCCGCGTCCGTACGTCCGGCCACTCCCAGCGCGACACGCGCTCCGCGCTTTTCGGGCAGTAGCGCGTGTCTGAGCCGCGCTCGACCCACAATTCCCACAGCTCGCCTCCCGCATCCGAATAGGCCAACATCCGCACGCCGTCCGGCGACACCGCGAGATGATCCGTATGCCGCACCCCTTCGCACAACTCCAAGCTGCGCCGCATTGTATGGTCATGAAATTTGCCGCAAGCTTTCTCGACCGCGCTGTCAATCTCCCTGTATTTTTTGTAGCTGACAGCGCCTTGCAACAGACCTCGATGGTCTTGGTACAAAACGGCCGCCTCATAATATTCGCAGAGCTCGACGCAGAGCATGATAAGCAGGTACACCACCTCTGCGTCGTTCTTGCGGCTTTCGTAGAGGTTTTTTGGCAGGATCATCGCTTCCTCACCGTCCGCTTTCAGGACGCGCCACAGGAAAAACGCCTTATTGAACACACTATCGACGTGCGCGGGGTCGATCTCGAGCGCACGATCCCAGCACTCCTCCGCCTTTTCCATCTGCCCGAGGTCGAGGAAAGACAGAGCGTGGTTGTTCAGTATGGATGCGGTGGTGATGCCCGCGACCGCGTCGAAAGGCTTCTGCGGATACTCGCTCCCGGCTTCTGTGCGGTATATTTCCAACAGCTTTTCATCTATTACGGAAAAGTCATGCGGACGACTTTCCCGGTCACTTTCCAGGCACCGGCGCAAGAGGGCTTCCATTCCTGCAGGCATGGGGACACGCATGTCCTTAGAAAAATAATCCCCGACAGCCGCCGCAACCAAGCTTCCGCTATGCCAGGGGCGCCTGCCCAGGTACATCTCCAAAGCGCACAGCGCGAAGCTGTAAATATCGGTTTGCAGACCTTTCTCTTGGTTTGCCGCCTGTTCCGGCGAACAGTATTCCAACGTACCCAAATGAGTGACCGTCAAGCCACCGCCTTCGCCACCCGGCTCCGGCGCTATGAAGTCAATGCGCCCACGGGCGCGGGCAATGCCGAAATCCGCCACCTTCGCAGCGCCGCTTGCGGTCAAAAGGATGTTTTCCGGCTTGACATCCCTATGGATCAGCCCGCGCTCGTGGGCGTAAGAAAGCCCGTGCGCCATATCCAGCAGGACGCCCAGAATGCGCATGCGGGCGTCCTGTTCGCTGCCTGCATAGAGCCGTCCGTCCCGTATCCAGTCCCGCAGGCTGCCGCCGTCCATCCACTCGGCGAAGATGGACGGCGCCCCGTCGATCTCGCGGACATAGTGGCAACTGACGATCTGCGGGTGCAACCCAAGCCCAATCCAGTTCTCGCACTCTTGGGTGAAGTCCGCAATCTGCTTGGGGTTTGTGAAATGCCTTGCCTGCGGACGCTTCATCGCCAGATCCACGTCCCAGCCCAGGTGACGCACCCGGTAGACCCTGCCAAAGCCGCCGGACTTCGCGTCGCTTTCCACACGGTAAGTGTCCAGCAGGGTCACGCCTTTTTCAATCACGGTTCTTTGCGTCCTTTCCCCGTGAAAACGCTCGGCGTCACAGGCAGGAGCGTCTTCCGCGCGAGGCTCATCTGCGGGCGGCGTGATCGCCAAGACACCCACATCACGTTCGTCGGATGTATCGCCGTCATATCTGGTTGGTAAGTCGCCTTTTTCCATCACAATGCCCTCGGTTTTCTTAAAATCCGCCAATGACGTTGCAGCCGCAGCCGCCGATTCCAATGATTTTTACGTCAAGCCTGTTCATTCGCATTCACTCCAATCTTTTGCGTATCCATACGCAATCCTCACAACGCGTCCTCGATCATCTTCTTTAGCTGCGCCGCTCTTGTTACGCGCATTTCCGGCTCTTCTATGAGCGCATAGTCGATCACTTCCGCCAGCCCTTCCGGGATAGAAGGATCGCGCTCCCTAATGGGCACTATCGCGTTTTTCAACAGATCGGAAAAGACGCCGAGGCGCGTCTGGCTTGTAAAATCTTTTACATACCTTCCGGTCAGCATGGCGTAATAGCAGGCGGCCGCCGCCCAGACGTCTGCGGACGGATCGGTGTAGGCGTAGTCGATGATCTGCTTGCGGCAGAGGAACAAGGGGGAGCATGGAACGCTTCCGGTATCGTCGTTTCCGGACAGACCGGATGTGTCAAGAGCCGTCCTGAGGCCGAAGTTCGATACTTTCGCCACCGTCGCCTGCCCCCTATCGTCCAGCAGGATGTTTCCCGGCGTCAGGTTGCGGTGGACAGGCCCCATGACGGGCTCGGCCTTGCCGCCTGGCGCGGCATCCAAAAGCGCCGCTTCGTGGGCGTAAATCAAAGCATCCAGCGTTTGCAGGATGATTCCGGTGGCCAGTTCCCTATCCAACTTGCCGCCTCGCTGCCGCATCTGGTAGGCGGCGCTGCGCCCGCTCATGTATTCCATCCGAATGTAGAAACCGTCTGTCGTCTGCTGACAGTCGTATTGGCGCACGATATGAGGATGATTTAGCTGCGACGCCAGATTCTGCCTGCGCAGGAACAGGGTGTTCGCGTCATCGCTTACGGCATCTCCCGTGTGCAGAATCCTCATGGCGAATTGCTCCATGCTCTGCTTGTCTTCCACAAGCCAGACCTGGCCCATCGTGCCCTCGCCCAAAAGCTCAATCTTCCGGTAGGGGCTTTTCTCGATTCGCTCTCTCAAATGGCTCAGGATTCCCGCGCTGTCGGCGAGGCAGTCGGCGCAGAACTCCGCTTCCCCCTCGGCAAGGCGCCTGCCGCATCGCTCGCAGCTTCCCCAAACGGGAGGTATATCCGCCATTTCTATCAGTATCTCGCATTCCCGCCCAAGCCCCAAGATATCTCCGGACGTAAGCGCAAACGCCGGGCAGTCCGGTTGACTGTCCTTTGTTGCCTCCGGCCCGCCGCGCCGCCCGCCCATTTTCCTGCCATTGAGATAGGTGCCGTTCAGGCTGCCAAAATCCCGCGCCACGATAGTGTCCGGCTCGATTTCGACTAAGCAATGACGGGAGGACACCGTGCCGTTTTTCAGCACGATGGTGCAGTCGCCGCCGCGGCCGATGATCAACCGGGCTTTGCCGACGTAGGTATACTGTCTTTTATCGCTTTCGCCTCTCCTTATGGTGAGCGTGACTCTATGCGGCATTTTTCTACCTCCCATTATTCTTCTGCGTCAATCCGAAGCAGCGTCAGGTATTCCGTGATTTCGAGGCGGGTCAGTATGTCCCGCTCTTCCGAGAGGGTGAGGATATCGCGGATATAGTGCGCGATTCCTTTGCCCGCAAAGTCCGTATAGCTCTGCTCAAATATCTGATCCGCACCGTTTTTGTGGCCGGGCTTCTCATAATATTCCACAAACTCAGCCGCCCGTCGTCTCTTTGCCTCGTAAAAGGCCTGCAGCTCAATCGGACCTGTCTCACGCAATCGCGCGAGCGCATATGTGGCATTGCGCAGTTCAAAATAGGGGTGGCGCTCATGGGCGCAGCGCAGCGCTGTGAGCAGCACTCTGTCCGCACGGGTTTGCGGTTCGGACAAGGGCAGGAGCTTCGCGGACAGAAGCATGAAGTCTATTTCATCCTCCGCCATATCCTCATACAGGCCAAAGGCAATCAGCTTGCCCCGGAGATGGCGTACCGCGACCTCCTTGCCTGCGAGCAGGGGATAGAGCAGGTTTTTGATGGTCACGGGCAGTTCCCGTGTCACATAGGCGTCATGGATGCTCTGGTCTCCCAGATATATGCGGACAAAATCCACCATGTCCTTGCTCGGGATGTAGAACTTGTCATGGGCCTCCATGTCCTTCCCGTAACGCGTCAAGAACGCTGCAAACCCTTCCGCAGACGTAACGCCGGCGAATACGCCGCTCATCGCTCCTGTGGAAATCCTTTCGGTGGCGGGGCGCAGGCGCATGAGATCCAATTTCTCCACCCGCAGAAATTCCCGGTACCCCTCGACGATGGACTCCGGGTTCGAATAATGAGCCATGACAAAGCGGCAGGCAAGGTCAAGGGGGTTTTTGGCATACAGCTTTGGATAGCCGTTTGCCAACAGGAAGTGGTTAAGCTCGGTTTCATCCATCCCAAGCCCCATGCCAAGTTCCTTGAAGCTTTCCTTCCCATGCGGTTTGGCAAGGCTCCCCAGATACTTGCCGATGCTTGGGCGCGCCACTCCGCAGCGCGCCGCCAGTTTCTCCTGGGACAACCGAAGTTCCTGCTGGCGCATGGCGATATGCGCGGCAAAGTCATAACCGGAGATTTCCTCTAACTGCTCTTTGATCAGTTCCATGTCTTCCGACAAAACCGCCGCGATATCCATTGCCATCACCTCACATTCGGCCTTGCGTAACGCTCTTTTCTTGCGCCGCAGCTTTTTGCACCAGCATCCTGTATCCGCGTTTCAAGCTTGTATTCTCTGTCTCCATCATAACAAATTAGGGACGATCGGTTTTTCAGTAAAGTAGCGGCCGAGTCATCCTTTATTCCGTCCCATCCGGTTTCACAATCCAGCGGCCGTTCTTGCGAGCGCCTTCGCGCTCGATCAATTTTTTGTCTTTCAATCCGGCAATCGTATCTTGAACGGTTCTGCGCGATTTACCAATCGCGCCTGCAATCTCTATTTGGGTTGCTCTGGAGTGTTCTTATCGCCGGTGGTCACATCAATTGAAAGCGGCACATCCAACTTCTCATAGGTCGCATGGAATTTCACCTTGAAACCGCCATACTCATCATCGTCCCGGATTGGCTCTACACCGGTGAATTCAAACACGAACTGGTCATTTGAATATACTGTGGCAGCAATCCTTTTTCTTTTCTGATGGTAAAAAACAATCCAATTATTTGAGGCTAACCGGAAATTATTTTTTGCACGGCTTTATCTCTATAGACACATTCCGTAGACTGAATCCCGGAGCATTTTTTTATCTTCACAAAATTTTACGAAAATCAATTGGGGTAAAACTGGGGTGGAAATGGGGCATTTCCATTTTTTAGAAAAGAAAAAAGACTCGAAATCGTTGAAATTTCAAGTCTTTCTGTGGTACCCCGGCAGGGGTTCGAACCCTGGACACCCTGATTAAGAGTTACGACAAATGGGGTAAAGTTAAGTTGAGTTAAGTAAAGGTACGCTCAAAAACCGTTGAAAATAGGCACTTCCTTGAATCGCTCAGTAAAGTTGGAGAGACTTAAATTAGAATAAATTTCGGCGCGTTGGGGTCACGGTTGGGGTCAAATATCATCCTTGACGATTTCCCATATCGTTGCTCTCTTTGCTCCACCTCTTTTTACAATCCCTTTTTCAGTCAACGAATCAAGAATGCGCTGAACGGTTCTTACCGATTTTGAAATAGAAACTGCAATCTCTTCACGCTTAATTTGAGGATTGTATTTCAGCAACTCCAGGACACGACGTTCGTCAGATTTTAAAGTGCCATTTAAAGTGCCATTTAAAGTGCCATCCGTGTCACTTTTGATGTCACTTTGGCCAGCTTCCAATGCCGCAACATAACTTTTTGACAGCGGAATGATTGTCTGGAACATATCTCCCTCGATCAATTGCGGCTCTCCGCCTTCTGAAAAGATGGGCGTATACTTAAACAAATTTCGAACGCCGGATCCAAGTTGGTCGGCATAGCTGATGTTGGTAAAAAACTGCGCGATGAGCGGATTCTTCGGTTTCGGAGAAAATGTGTTGGGATCAAGAGGCCCAAACAAGTTCGAGCGATTGTAATTGTCCGCATAAATGCGATCCTTTTCAATAATGATGCGTGCCGGGATTGCGGTGTTCAGTTCTCTGTGTGCAAGAATGTTGGAGACAAGCTCTCGGGCAATCGCATCCCGAATGCTGATACTTTGGACACCCTCAAGATAGAATGGATCTGGTGTGTGTTTCTGGATGAAGCCCATTATCAAGTCAAAACTCTCTATCATGTTCGTTCGTACCATGAGACGATCATCATAACGGTCAAGATTGACGCGCCGCAAAATGCAGTCTGTGACGTAATTCACCGTGCATGAAAGAATAACATCGTCCCGGCCGAACAACAGAATTCCTGCGAGATTAAAGCCTTTTCTACCGGTAACCTTATCGTCCTCATCCTGATCTGCGTCGGCGCAGCAGTCATCGGCATACTCGCCTACTACCGCCTACGCAAATCCAAACCAACCAGCTAACCTCTAACTCCTTTTCTTCAGTGGGGCGTTCACATGAGCGCCCCACACAAACACAATAGTTTTTATTATGTGCGACAATGTACTTTCCATCAGGTATAATTGGCGAAGGAAGATGTACAGAAAATGGCAAAATATGATATTCGGAAAAGAATCTGAAATACTGGAATTCAAAAAAACCACCGCTGAACTGAATGAAGGTGTCGTTTCTATTGCGTCCATACTCAACAAACACGGTGGCGGCGAGCTGTATTTCGGCATAAGAAATGATGGTACCGTCCTTGGCCAGCAAATCGGAGAGAGCACTCTGCGCGACGTTAGCCAAGCCATTGCAAATCACATCGAACCGAGAATATTTCCTAAAATCGACATGCTATCCATTGACGAAAAATCTTGCATCCGGGTTATCTTCGAAGGTGTGAATACTCCATATTTTGCATTTGGCCGTCTATATGAACGTGTTGCAGATGAAGATAAGCAACTGACTGTCGCAGAAGTGGAGAGTTTGTTCCGCAGAAAAATAACACAAATATCTGATTGGGATTCCACAGTTTCTGACATAGGTCTTGACGACATCAGTGAGGCCAAACTCAAAGCGTATATGCAGAAAGCTATTGCAAGTGGCCGCATTGCTTTTGAATACACTACGAAGGAAGAGGTTCTTGGAAAACTTAATCTTCTTCTTCCCGGCGGAAATCCGTGCAATGCCGCAAGCGTGATGTTTGGGGAATCGCCTCGTCTCGAAATCCAGATGGCGATTTTCGCAACAGAAGAAAAGCTAACGTTCAATGATATTCGCAGGGAACAGGGAACGATCACGGAACTTGTTAATGTTGCAGAAAAATACATCATCAACAACATCAGATGGAGAGCTGTAATTGACGGCTCATCCTTGCAAAGACAGGAAATACCGGAGATACCTATCGTCGCTGCTCGCGAAGCATTGAACAACTCTTACGCGCACAAGGACTTCCGGGTACCGCAGATCAACGAAGTTGCGATCTACAGCAATCGTATCGAGATATACAATCCAGGCACATTTCCGGTTGGTCTTTCACCCGAGGACTTCCTTGACGGATCTGGGAAATCCGTCCATAGAAATCCTTTGCTCGCGAAAACCATGTACTACTCAAAAGACATCGAGAGCTTTGGAACAGGTTTGAAACGCATCGCGGATGCTTGCAATGAGGCTGGCGTCAAGTACGAATTCAAGCCTCTACCTCTTGGTTTTTCTGTGATTTTTTATCGACCAGAAATCCATGTCGTCGGCACCGACGATAAAGCCGACGAAAAAACCGACGATAAAAAGCGGCGATTTGACGTAATCCTACAATATCTTGGAACTCACGAGTATATAACAACAAGTACTGTGAAAGAATTATTTGGTATCAGAAACACTGCTGCAAAAGATGTGATTAAAAAAATGATCGATGCGGGATTATTAGTTCCGCAGGGTGGTAACAAAACAAGAAAATACTATTTGAAATAATCCGAAAAACATCACGGCCTGACGTCAAAGAAAAAAGGATGCTGTCGCCGGCAAAGGGAAGCAAATTTGTTATTTTGACCACTTATCCAAGTTTCGGATTTTTGGGATTGAAAAACCCACAAACGTTGAAATATGTGGGTTTTTGGAGCTACTGAGAGGAATCGAACCTCCAACTTGCTCATTACGAATGAGCTACTCTACCATTGAGTCACAGTAGCATATTTTGTTTGTTTCGCTGCCCCGCCGATCACGTCAGTGCGTAGCGGCGCGAGCCGCGAACGTTATTTTACCATCTATTATGCATTTGTCGCAAGTCGTTTTTCGCGTACCTCAGGACAAACGCATCAATTTTCAGTCATAACCTCTTGACAATTTAAAGACATTACGAAAGCCGCCTGATTTCGTGGTTAATTTGTGGTAAAATGTATTACATAGAATGTAATACAAATGTAACAAG
>BNUG01000019.1 GCA_025997195.1 Clostridia bacterium
ATGTAACCGCACCGCCGGCACAGTCGGGAGCGGCTACTGCAGTGTCTGCGGAACCTCGCAGCTACACACTCAGCGAAGCGGTCAAGACCGGCTCTTTCTGGCTTCTCTTCTTGTGGACCGTGTTCATGTGTATCGGCGGCTTGCTGGTCATCAACAGTGCCGCGCCGATCGCGGTCAAGTTTGGCGCGATTGCCACCTTAGGGTTGATCGTATCCGTTTTCAACGGCGTGGGTCGGCCGGTACTCGGCACGCTGTATGACCGTATCGGCCGGAAAGCGGCCATGACGATCAATGTGCTGATCATGCTGGCCGGCGGTCTCATTCTCATCCTCGGATCCGCCGCAGGCAACCAGATCTTTATCCTGATCGGACTCCCGCTCATCGGGATCTGCTACGGCGGCACGCCCGCCCTGCTCTCGGCAGTCACCCGCAAATTCTACGGCCCGAAGAATTATCAGGTAATCCTCGGAACTGTCACTTTCTCCCTCGCGGTATCCGCCATCGTCGGTCCGCTGCTTTCCAGCAAACTACAGGAGATCGCGGACGGCGAATATACGACATCCTTCATCATGCTGGTCGTCGTCGCCGTAGTCGCCCTCGTCATCACCCTGCTGCTGAACACTGTAAGCAAGAAAGACGGTCTCGAAACGAAGGCGTAAGAAGCGGATGCAGGCATAAGGATATGGGTGAACCATGCAGATGCGAAGACCGCCCCGGCCGGAGCGGTCTTCGTTCTCTCTCAGATTGCATCCGAGATCAGCCGGCCGCGCCGCCTCCGTCGATCAGCAGATGGGTCCCTGTCATATAACCGGAGAAACCGGATGCCAGGTACAAAACCGCGGCTGATATTTCTTCGGGTTCCCCTACTCTGCGTATGGCTGTTTTTTCGACAATTTTCTTTCCGATTACAGGATCGTCGAGCTTTGCTTGGCTTATTTCTGTCCGGACATAACCCGGACAAACCGCATTGATCGTAATCCCGTATCTGGACCATTCGAGACACATGGTTTTTGTCACTCCGATGACGCCGGCTTTCGCCGCATTATACGATGCGATACCAACTGTGCCCTTGACCCCGGCAGCCGATGAAATATTGATGATTCGGTACCCGGATCCGCCTTGCGCAATCATTTGCTTTGCGGCTTCCCTCGCACAAAAAACCAGGGCTTTCAGATCCGTGTCGTTCACCTTATCCCATTGCTCTTCCGTCATATCGACCAATTTTGCCGTTTCACCTACACCGGCATCATTGATCATGATGTCCAATTTGCCCAGTTTTTCGACCGTCACCTGAATCAGGTTTTTGACATCTTCCAGATTTCGAACATCCGTCGCAACACCAAGTGCTCTTATGCCCCGCTCTTCCAACTCTTTGGCAACGCGTTCGCAATCCGCCGCTGTCCGACTCGCTACGACCACATCGGCACCGTATGCCGCCAGTGTATGCGCCATATTGTAGCCCAGACCTTTTGTACCGCCCGTTATGATCGCGACCTTTCCGGTCAAGTCAAAATTTGGTATCTTCACTTCAGCCATTGGTAGTAACCTCTGTTTCCGCCTTCGCCTCCGATCCCTCAACATAATCGCTTTTCGGATATTTTCCGATCAGACTGAGCAAACCTCCCGCAAGACCGATCAGTCCTACGATGGCGAACGGCGTGGTAAAGTTTCCGGTAGCTGCCGCGAGGAATCCCGTGAAGAGCGGTCCGTAGGAACCGACAAGATAGGCTGTTGAATTGATAATCCCGTTTGCGAGCGGGAAGTTCTTTGTACCGAAAAACCGGGAAACTGTCGTCGGAAGACCCGCCAAACCGATACCGTGTCCAAAACCGGCAACAAGGGGCGCCAGAATCACGAAGAACGACGACACGGGTCCAAGGAACGCGACGATCATCATTCCGGCAAACAATATTATGTTACTCAAGAGCATACTGTACCGCGCCTTGATGAACACATCCAGGATCGCTCCGATAAAGATACGTCCAAGAAGGCTGCCGACCGAGAACACCGACAGCGCCAATACGGCAAGTCCCTGGGCGACGCCCTCCTGCGTGAAGTAGACGACGATATATCCGACCAAAGTATAGTAGCAGGCGGCCCTCGTCATGTAATTGATGATGCAGCCCCAGAATACGTAGGATTTTACAACACGGGAAAATGGCATTGTGATCTTGGTCGCGTCTGCCATTTTTGCGGTTTTCACAGATTTCTGAACAACCTCCGAAGGTTTGTAATTTTTCCCGTCGGGTACTTCTCCGATATCGGACGGATACCGCTTTACCAGCGTGATCGTCAGGATCGTTCCGACGGCACAGCATACGCCGATGACCGTCCAGCCTGTCTGCCAATTCGCCGCTCCGATGACTGCATTCATGATCAGAGGGGCACAAAAGCCGCCGACACTGCCCGCAGTAAGCACCAGGGACATCGCGAGCGCCTTTTTCTTTTCAAACCACGCGTCCATGAAAGCCTGCGTTACGTTCATACTGGCAAGTGACATGCCAAAACCGATTAATATTCCATAAAGAATGACATATGATGTTTCCGTTTTTGCAATAAGCGGAATCAAAATTGCCCCGGCCGCGATGACCACGCAGCCTGCCGCAAATGGTATCTTTGCCCCTTTTTTGGATATAAAGAATCCGACAAACGGGCCGGAAATACCTTGTGTAATGTTACAGGCGGCAACAGCCACCCCAATGACAGCGATAGAAAATCCCATGTCGGGAACCATATTTGCGGCTAATACTGAACTGCCGTAAAGAATAAATCCCACATTGGAAAAATAACATATCCACAGGATAATGATTAGTTTCCATCCGTAGAACATTTTGCCTGTATTTTTCATTTTTCAACTCCTTTCATAACGATAATCTCTCAATCAATAAACCACTATTTATATTTCATCATCTCTATATTGCACCTCCCCGTCTATCACCGTTAACACACACTTTAACGCTTGCTTACCCCGGATCGTTTCACCGTCGGCATCCTCATAAGCAATTTCCTTATCCAACAGTTTCAATACCGCTACATCCGCAAAACTACCCGGTGTGAAACAGCCTATCTTATCTTCCAAGCGCAGTTGTCTCGCAGCATTCGCAGTAGCGCAGGCAAGCACTTGCTCTACCGTCATCCCGAGCGCCATGAACCTTGACAACACTCTCAAATAGTTAAATACGCGCGGATTGACAAACGCCGTAATATTGCTGCCATCCGTACCGATGGTATCCGGGAAAAATCCCTCCGCCAACGCCGGCCTTGATGTTTTGAAAGAATGATGGATCGAACCGCTGGAACAATCGAAAAGAACGCCCCGCGCACGCGCTTCCCACGCGGATTTTTTCACCTCGCCGTTTTGATCGAGTAAGGTGTCTCCTTTGTTGTGAAAAATATGCGTGATGATATCGCCATCCCGTAGATTGTTCCAGATATCCTCCATCGTGGTGGGCGGATCCGTCGAGTGGACACAAAGCCGCATACCCAAGCGTTCGGCAAGTTTGAGCGCTTCGGACAAAGGTTCGTTTGTGCAGTTCGCTTTCGCACTGCGCCCTTTGTCCAGCCTGATCTTCAAACTGACGATCTCGTCCCTGTATTTGTTTACAAGTTGCTCGATTTTGTCCTGGTTGAAAAATTCCGGGTTCAGATTTTCTTCACATCCCGGGCTGTAAAGCAGACCCAGTGAAGTCACGCTCAGCATCGGTTTTATCCTGAGCGGCACCTGATTGAGATACCACCTTTGTGCATCATAATTTCCGGGGCCGAGGCTTCCGGGTTCGATCAGGGTCGTCACGCCGGATGTAAAACAAAAGGTTTCCGCGGGTACCCCGATTTGGGTAAACGGACGTATGTGAAGGTGCGAATCAATCAGACCGGGGGAAACAATACATCCGGTCGCGTCGATCACCCTTTTCGCTTCCTGACCGGCGAAATCGCCAACGCCTTTCATCAGCCCTTTTTCGATCGCCAGATCGCAAACCCGATCAATCCCGTTTTGCGCATCAAGAATCCGTCCGTTTTTTATGATTAGCTCATACATTACTCAGGCCTCCATCATTACCATCATCAAAAAATCTCGATGGTTTCCCATCCGCCCAATTTATCTCCCTTCAGACCCAATGCTGCACCGCCTCTATTCCAGACAAAGGCAAAGTACTGGGTGGCATTAAAGATCCAAACCAGGATACAAAACAGCGGTACCCCCACAATGCGCTGCATCGGGAAATCGTAATAGCAATACAATACAAACGTCAGATACAGTGCGCACAGAATCGCATACTGCAGCATATATCTGCGCTCTCTCTTCAGCATCGCAGGATCCGTAATGTAATGCTCAAAAATCTCTTGTTCCGTTGCTTGTTTCACCATCTCACGCGCCCTCCTTTTTGCTTTTGATCAATCCGAACTGCTCCAATGTCTTTTGGCCGGTCGGAGGCGTGTTCAGGGATACTAGGATAAAGGCGATCGTACACATGGCAACGCCCCAAATACCCGTGGCAATACCGAAAGGCGTCGGTACGATGTATGTTGTCGTGATGATTGTGGCAATGCCAACAAGCAACCCTGCAATCGCACCCTCTTTATTGGCTCTTTTCCAGAAGAATCCTCCAACCACAATGGGGAAGGTCAGAAAATAGCCCGGATAGGTGAAAGATATCCCGGCCTGAATCAGCGAACCCATCGGGCGAAGCGAAACCAGGAAGCAGATAAAGATGATCACTACGTTAATCACTCTGCCCATGACAAGCAGGTTCTTGTCGTTGGTTTTCTCCGCGAATGACGGGAAACATTTCGGAAGATCCTTTGTGAATACGGAAGAGCCCAAAAGGGTCAGACTGGCTGCAGTTGACAAGGCCGCAGATACCAACCCGCCAATGACGATGACCGCAATCACGGGGTTGACGGATTCCATCGCGTATCGGATGACAAACGTATCTGCTCTCGAAGGATCTTGATTCGCGTATGCGATCATGATACCGGCAACGATGATCAGAGGCGTCCCTACCGTTACGACCACGGTGCCGCTGCCCATTCCGACTGAGACCGCCCAGTTTGCCCGCAAACTTTTAGCGGCATAACACCTTGTCCAGATCGTCGGCCATACGATGATAGAAACGCACATGGTAATGGAACCGGTAAACATCGTAATGAACGGTTGTTTTGGCAGCCACATAGATGGGTTGACTTCATCCAGCCTCATGTATAATTCCGAAAAACCGCCATTGACATGAATGGCCGCAAAGGCAAGTACAATGACGCCCAACATGATGAATACAAACTGCATGGCGTCCACATACGCCGCTCCGCGGAACCCACCGATATTGACATAGATCGCCAAAACGATACAGACCAACGCTTTTGCCATGATAGGATTCATTCCTGTGACGGTTTCCAAAGCCCAGGCGGTACCATTGATGTTGATCACAATATAGAAAACCGAACAGTATACACAGACGAACAACCCAATGATGATGCGCATGGGCGTATTGCTTTGATACCGATGCACCAGCATATCCGCCGGAGTGACATATCCGTATTTTTTACCGAAATACCAGATGCGCTTGCCGATCAACAACGCGGGCGGCCATGCAAAAAAGGAATATGTCATATAATTAAATATTGCCGAGGAACCTTGGACAAACACCTGACCCATTTGCCCCATAAACGAAAACGCACTGAACGCTGTCGCAAAAGCGGCACAGAAAATCAGAACCGGCCCCAGTGAATTCGACGCTACATAGAAATCACCGGTTGTTTTTTCAACAGTTTTTTTGTTGGCGATAACGGATATTAAAATAATAACGACGAAATAAACCGCAACAAATATGCCTACCGCTTTACCCATATCCCAAACCTCTTTTCTACTCGTTCCGCCTAAAACTCTCTTCTCACATATTTACAGGCGTGTTTCACCTCCTCCTATATATAATCAACCAAAGCTTTTCTTCTCAGCTTAGTGGTGCGATACCGCACATCTGAATACCCAACCGCCAACGTTGCGAGGACGCTTTCTCCGTCTTGTATCTTGAGCGCCTGCCGCACAGCGGGACTGATCTCAGACGCCAAACGAAAGAATCCGATCATGCAGGCAGACAGCCCTTTTGCCGAACCAAACAAATCCATACGACCGATCGCAATGCCAGCATCTATCACGTATTTCCTGTTGCCGATCAAGACAATCACGACAGGCGCACCGTAAAACAACTTGTCTTCTTTTGTCACGGAATCGGTCTTCAGTATCCTTGTCCATTTAGCCACATACGCTTTATAACCGCCGAACGCCCGGATCCGCTCGCCTTCATCCGGAATTGATATGATATCGCGAAACGCTTCCATGGCAAGTTCGACGATTTCCGGAACATTTTCTATCACGGCATATCGAATGGGTTGCCTGTTTCCGCCGCTCGGTGAATATCGCCCTGCCTCAATCAACGCATCGATATCCGATTTGCCCGGTACTTTGCGATTGAAACGTCTGATGCTGCGCTGATATTTCATAAACAACATCAAATCGTTCGCGTCGACAAGCCCGCTTGCGCCACTTACCGGTGTCAATTCACTCAAATCATAGCCTTCGATTGAGATGGCGCAAACAGGGCAAATGGAAACACAGTGTCCACATTCCATGCAACCCGTGTGCCTGATGACAGGGTTTTCCTCTTTCAGTCCGATCACGCCGGGTAAACATTCATCAGCACAAGCCCCGCAATGCGCACATTTTTGCAAATCGATGGATATCATTTATCTGAAAGCCTTTCCAGAATCGCGGCCGCACCCATACCGCCGCCGATGCACATGCTGACCAACGCGTATTTGTCTTTCTGCAGTTCCAATTGGGTCAGTGCTTTTCCTACCAAAATCGCACCCGTAGCTCCAAGCGGATGCCCCAATGCAATGGCACCGCCGTTGATATTGACCTTTTCAGGATCTAATCCTGTCTCTTTGATACAGGGAATCGCCTGCGCGGCAAACGCTTCATTCAATTCGACAACATCCATGTCGTCTACGGTCAAGCCGGTCAATTTCATGACTTTTGAAATCGCCTCCATGGGCCCAATCCCCATGTATTTTGGGTCTGTTCCCACCACGGAAAACGCGAGGAATTTCGCAAGCGGTTTGAGGCCCTTTTCACGTGCCGTTTCGGCCGAGGTCAGAACCACAATCCCAACTCCGTCGTTTGTGGACGACGATGTACCGGCAGTGACCCTTCCGTTCTCTTTGAACGGCGCTTTCAACCCGGCGAGGCTCTCAAGCGTCGTGTTCGCCCTGACGCTTTCATCCTTCTCAAAAACAAATGTATTCCCCTCATCATCCACTGCCGTAACCGGGATGATATCCTTCGCCAAAATGCCATTTTCCTGCGCTCTTGCAGCCTTTTGTTGACTGAGTACGCTGAATTCTTCCATTTGCTCGCGGCTGACGCCGTATTTTTCCGCCACCAATTCCGCAGTCAGACCCATGCCCATGTAGACGCCGGGTTCATGCTCGTCTAGCCATGTATCCTTGAAGACTGCGTCCCCGATCCCCATGTAGGGAATCGCCGTCATCGACTCTACACCCCCGGCTACCATGGCACTCGACTGCCCGGTCATAATCATATTCGCCGCCGTCGAAATACTCTGAAGCCCCGAGGCACAAAACCGGTTCACGGTTTGACCTGGTACGCTGTACGGCAGACCCGCGCGAATTGCAATCAAGCGCGCAATATTGTACCGCTGACTCAATTCCGGTTTTGCGCACCCAATGATCACATCTTCTATTTCATCAACGGGCAGCTGCGGGATTTTATTCAGCACAGCACTCAGCACTTCCGCCGCGTATTCAATCGGATGTGTATTCCGCAAAGCGCCTTTGCCGGATCTGGCCACCGCGCTTCGGCCGTATGCGACAATGACCGCATCTTCCATGGACTTACTCATTTCCGCCTCCTATCCTATTCGTAATCGTACCAACCCTTGCCGCTCTTCTTGCCGAATTCGCCTTTCTCGTATTTTTCCTCCAATATTTCGTATCCCGGCTTCTTGAAACCTGTTTCTTCCAGAGTCTTCTTCGCGGCCAAAAATGCAAGATCGATCCCGGTGAAGTCTTGAAGCCGGAACGGACCCATCGGATAATTCAGACCCTTTTCCGCCGCCGTATCGATTTCCGGGGCGGTGGCGATTCCGTTTTCGAGCAAATAAAGCGCTTCGTTGGTGACCGCGCGCAATATCCTGTTTACGATAAACCCATCGATTTCTTTTCGCACCCAAATCGGATCTTTGCCCGTTTTTCTCGAGAAATCCAGCAGGAGTTCTATTGTCTCATCACTTGTGTGATCGCCCTGAACCACTTCCGTCAGTTTCATGACCAATGCGGGGTTGAAAAAGTGCAGATTTGCCAGGCGAGATGGATTGTCTATCATATCCTTAAATGTCGAGGACACCATATAGCTGGAATTGGTCGCCACAATGGCGTCCTTCGAAATAATCTCATTTAACTGTCTGAACAAATCTTCTTTGATGCTTTTATCTTCGATAATCGCTTCCACGATCAATTGCGCGTCCCGCGCAGCTTTTTTCAGATCTGGTTCAAAATGAAGACGCGCTTTGATCTCAGACACTTTTTCATCTGTCATTTTCCCTTTTTCTACACGCTCACTTAGATATTTTCCGGCCCATTCCCGCGCTGCCGACAACGCCTTTTCGCTCGAATCCGTCAGTGTGACGGCGTACCCGTTCTGAGCGGTATTGAGCGCGATCTGTTTGCCCATCAAGCCCGCTCCAATTACGCATACTTTATTAATTTCCATGCCAACCGTCCTTTCAATTTACTCGCCAGTAAAGGCGGGCGGGCGTTTTTCCAAAAATGCATCCGTTCCTTCCGTTTTGTCTTTTGTATTTAACAAAATGCAGTAGCCCAAAGCTTCTATGAAAGCGCCGGTAGTAATATCCGTATCTGCGGATGCCGCGATGACTTTTTTTGCAAGCGTCAACGCGACCGGCCCCTTTGCCATCATTCTCTTCGCGACGTCCGTCGCTTGGGCCAGGAGTTGATCAAGCGGAACCACAGCCATCACGATGCCAAGTGTTTTCGCTTCTTCCGCTTTCAGGATTCTGCCTGCGAGGATTACTTCTTTCGCGACGCCAATGCCGGCGATGCGCGGTAGACGCTGCGTACCGCCCGCGCCGGGATAGATGCCGAGACTTGTTTCGGGCAATCCAAACTGTGCGTTTTCGCTCGCAATCCGAATGTCACAAGCCAATGCCAACTCGAAGCCCCCTCCAAACGCGTAACCGTTCACAGCGGCGATGATCGGAATATCGCACGTCTCAATCCTGCGCAAAATCGGTTCAAGCGATGGTTTTCTAAGATGCTGTACGCCGGTTTTTGTACGAACATTGTTGATATCGGCCCCGGCTATGAACGCTTTTTCACCGGCGCCCGTGAGGATCGCAATTTTCACTTCGTCACTTTCTGCGATAAAATCAAGAAACCGATTCAGGTCGTCAAAGCAATCGAGATTGAGGGCATTGCGCGCTTCCGGTCTGTTGATCGTAAAATATGCGATGCCGTCTTCGAGTTTCAGTGTAAACGCTTTATAGACTTCTGTTTTCGAATCTGACATATTGATCGAACACTCCTTTCATCATTCTGCTGCGGCAACAACGCTTTTGTTTTCAATAAAAGTTCTGATCTCTTCTTTCGAATAGCCAATCCCCGCCAGCACTTCCTTTGTATCACTGCCGAGCGCTCCCGTTGCGGCGTAGTCCGGTTCGTCATAACCGATAAACTGTACCGGATTGGCGGGCATGACAACATCCTGTCCCGACGCATAGGTCACCTTGCGGATAAAACCGTTTTCCCACGCCTGCTCATCTTTGACGATATCCGCAAAATGAGCGAGCCTTTCATAAACAACATCGTTTTCCTCGAAGATCTTCGCCCACTCGTCACTGGTTTTTTTGAGGAAATGATCCCGAACGATACCGACGAACTCTTCTTTGCACTGCTTCACATTTTGGATATATTTGTATTTTTCTTCCTTCAAATACGCTTCCATACCCAAAACATGGCACATCTTTTCATAGCGCGCATCATGATCAATGACAGTAATGATCAGCCATTCATTATCCTTACATTTGTAGATATGCGAAAACGGCAATGCCGGGTCCATATAACTCTTGGGGTACTCAACATTGTATGGAGACTGCGCACTGATGACGCCGACACCCGCATACCATATTGCACAGGCATAAAGGGACGAACACAAGAATGTTCCTTCTCCTGTTTTTTCCCGACCCAGCAACGCCGCCAAAATTCCAGACAATATCGCGTTGCCGACCGTCGCGTCCCCAAATCCAATAACAGGACTCATAGGATAGCCGCCTTCTTTATAGACCATATCCGCATCACCGCCGCCGCGCGCCCAGAATACTGCTTTATCGAAACCCGGGCGCTCGGAATGTGAACCGCGCATACCGAATCCGGTAAAATGTGCATAGATTAATTTAGGAAATCTTTCTTTGATCGAGTCGTAGTCGAGTTTCAGTTTTGCCAGAGATTTCAAACGAACGTTGCTCGCGAATACATCTGCGGTCTCAAGTAGTTTTCGCATGATGGCCATGCCTTCCTCCGACTTGAGATTCAGTGAAATGAATTTCTTGTTCGCATTCTGCATGGTGAAAACAGGGTTTTCATCATCCGTGCACGGTGTATTGTAACCCTTGCCCATGATACGCCACTCTTCCCCGCCAAGACTTTCCACCTTAATGACAGTGGCTCCCCAATCGGCCAAACACCGCGTTGCGTTCGGAATCGCAACATGCGTCCCAAGCTCTACAACGCGCAATCCTTTCAAAGGGAGATTTTTATCAGACATAATACGTCCTCCGTCTGTTTTGAGATACCATTGTCACCCAAATCGATTACTTCTTTTCGGGTATGGACATGCCGGCGAGCTGACGCGCGATATTTTCGCGTGCCTTGATGTTGTACTGAGATGTGATGGCAATTTGCTCCATGATCGGCGAACCGCCGCCGTGGTACGCGCCGTAAGAAGTCGTCGCTCCTGAACTCGAAACACAAAAATCGGCAAATTGCAGCCAGAACTTGATTTGATCTTCAACGCTTATGTCTTGGTTGCGTTTCAGATATTTCTCCATGTATTCCTTCGTTTCCGGATTGACGATATCTTTCTCGTATGGGAATGTCGCGGGGAAACCGCCGGCCAAGTCGCACAGCATTTCCATCTCATGCCATACGTTTTCGCCGCTGAGACAACGCCCCACATTCGCGTAAATGACATTGGGGATGTACCCGCCAGGTCCGAATGGAATGCTCTTTCCGCCGATGGACACTTCGGGTTTTCCGAGGTCGGACGCAGTGTAGCCCGCCGCATAACCCAATTCGCCAATCATGATTAGATCAGAAAGAATCTTTTTCACATGCTTCGCCTTCTTGATACCGTTGATCTCAGCAGCGAGCGATGCCAACCCGATCGTATAGTCGAGGGTAGCTGGCTTGCAGCCGGAATAGCTGTGACGGTGGAACAACGAAAAGAGCAGCGCCAGAATACCGCCCAGATCCGTTTCCCCGCAAAGAAATACACGATCCCAAGGGATGAACGTGTTGTCGAAGATGATATAGGAGTCAGAGTATCCAGGCGTGAAGCCCTTCTCGAAATGCTCTCTTTTGCGCAAATCGCGGATATGCACGATCTGCTTGATGCCCGGTGAGTCGGACGGTATCGCAAAGCTGACAGCATATGCTTCTTCGCCCTTCTCAAGCGAACGCGTTGGCATGACGATGATCTCGTCGGAGATGATCGCTTCGGAGATGTGAAGCTTCGCGCCCGAAACCACGATGCCGTCCTCTCGCTCTTCCACCACATGTACATACTGATCCGGATCTACTTGTTCACTCGGTCTTTTCAGGCGATCACCCTTGACATCCGTCTGCGCGCAGCTGGCAATCAGGTCTTTGTCCTGGAAGTTTTTCAGCCACTTCAAGAAATTGTCATAGTATGTCGTCTTCGCGCCGGGTCGCTTTTGTGCTTCGTAAGATACCGCGTTGACCGCGTTGGCGGCGTCCGTACCCATGCAGCGACGACAGCAGGTCCCAATCTGGTTGCAGTAAAACCGCGTCATGTCCTGCTTCTTGTGCAGATCCTCGGTCGACTGATGAATGTGGCAAAACCGATTGATGGTTTCACCCGTCAAATGTGATTTCGCCAAAAACAATTCGGCGTTCTTCGGATCCGCAGCAAGTTCGTACGACTTCGCCAATACGTTGATACACCCCTCCAACTTTGGATCCAGCCGATTCAGTTTTTCACCATTGCAATATAGGTTGTCGTTCATTTTCGACAAATCCTCGATATATTGCTCCCTTGTTCTTAATGCCATCTCGTTCCCTCTCTTTCTGCCTCTAAAAATAGTCAATGGATTTTGCACCGCCTTGTAACGGAAGTACGCTACTTAATTAATAAGCAAATATTGTGCCAGAAAGAAATCCCTGAAATATCCGCCCTTCTTCGCGCTTTTCACTTTGGGATTCGAATTTTATATACAGGCAAACTGTATACTATTTTCTAATCCGTGAAAAACTTGGACACCTGCCGGAGTCAACCTACTCGAAACACCAACGAACGCCGTAAAAAACACGTTCTATGAATTCTGGCATGAAAAATGCTTGTACTTTATATATCCGATCTATATTGCAGTGGAGTTTCATCGCTATGCGCTTTTCAAAAGAAGTGAAAATCTATACCGGTTATGGGTTTGCCTCCCTCGGTGAAACGGCACTTTTTAATCTGATGACAGCTTATTGTTTGTATTTCCTGACAGATGTTGCCGGCGTGAGCCCAGCCATGGGCGGCATGTCCATCATGATCGCGACGACTTGCAATTCTATTTTCATCGTCCTGATCGGGCATATTTCCGACAGTATCGCATGGAAAAATGGGCGTCGTTTACCATATATGAACGCTGCCCTGCCTTTCATTTGCATTTCGACATTATTGGTTTTCAATATCGTTGATCTCGGAACCACCTCAACCTTTGTCTATTACACAGCCATGCTGCTCATTTTCTGGGCGAGTCATTCCCTTTTCGTCCTTCCCTATGAAGCGCTCGGCGCGGAAATTATCCAAGGCGCAAATGATAGAATGTTGCTCAGAAGTCACTCCCGATTTTATCAGAGCGTGGGCAATCTCTTCGGAATGGTCATCATCATGCCGCTGCTCAAACTCTTTGGCGACTTGGGCTTTTCGGACAGAATTTCATGGCTGCTTATGGCGATTTGTGTGCTGATACCGAGCGTGATTTCATTTGTCATTACAAACAGAACGATGGCGCCTATCGTGAAAGCGAATTCGCCGCCAGTTCCGGGGAAGATCAGCCTCCGCATACTGGCAAAGGACTATGCGGAAGCCATCCGAATTCGTGAATTCAGACTTCTGCTCTCTGTTTCGCTCATTTTTGCCATAGCAAATGCGTTCGTCAATTCGATCCTCGTCTATTTTATGAAATACAATCTCGGACTCCCGGAAAGCTTGAAGTCCGTGATGTTCTTGGTCATGGCGCTTTCGGGTATTTTGTTCACTCCGATCATCGCAGTGCTTGCGCGGCGGTTTGACAAAAAAGGGGCTATGACCGGGTGCTTTATCCTCGCTGGCGTTTCCGTCATTGTATTGGGATGTATCGGGATTCGTTCAATCCTCATGCTTACCATTTTTATCATCGTGTTTACAATCGGTTCTTCCGGCTACTGGCAGTTGATGTTCGCTCTGGTCTATGACATCGGTGAACTCAATCAGGTAAAAACGGGAAAACGCCGGGAAGGCGTCATCCTGTCTATGTCCAAGATCGCTTATCGCTTCGCCGCCGCGGTAGCGGTTTTGATCCTGGGATTGTTGATGACCTCTTTTGGCTACGATCCGTCTTTGCCCGTTCAGCCGGAGCGCACCGGCTCCGGCTTCAATCTGATCCTCTCCATCATTCCCGGCATACTGTTATTGGTGTGTGCTTCCCTCACATATGTGTACCCGATTTCGGAAAAGGTACACGCACATATTTTAGAACAACTCGATCAAGAAGAATAACTGGAAAAGCGCCCTCCGTCTTTCACCGGCCGCTGATCTTCAGTGCCTGCATTTTTTTATAAAGCGATGCACGCGTTATGCCCAGTTCTTCGGCGGCATGTGAAATGTTTTGCTGATTCTTGTTCAGGCTTTTTTTGATTAAACCAGCCTCAAACCGCTTCATCGCTTCCTTCATCGGAAGCTCTTCGTTGTCCGAATCCTCCACACCGGGATTTGCGGCCGACCCAGCGCCTACGACCCTCATGCTTTCCCCCGGATACAGAATCTGTGAATTCGATGTGATATACATACGCTCTACCACATTCCTTATCTCCCGCACATTTCCGGGCCACTCATAATTGAGAAGATATGCCATCGCTTCGGATCCGAACGTATACTCCGTTGCGTATTTGATATTCAATTTTTTGAGAAAATATTCGGCCAGTACCGGAATATCATCCCTTCGATCGCGGATTGGTGGGATGACAATCGGAATGACATTGATTCGGTAATACAAATCTTCCCGGAATTGTCCGTTTCGAACCATAGTCTTCAAATCTCTGTTTGTAGCCGCCATGATGCGCACATCGACATACTTGATCTTTTCTCCGCCGATTCGTTTTACCTCGCCCGTATCCAGTACGCGCAGCAATTTCGACTGCATACTGAGCGGCAAATCTCCCACTTCATCAAGAAATAGCGTGCCTTTGTCCGCTAATTCAAACAATCCGGCTTTCCCCAATGCGCTCGCACCGGTAAACGAGCCTTTCACATACCCGAAAAACTCGGATTCCATCAGTTCCGAAGGAATGGATGCGCAGTTTACAGGGATAAAGATATTGTTTTTTCTTGCGCTGTTTGCATGAATATACCGTGCTGCCACATCTTTTCCGACACCGGATTCGCCCAACAAAAGCACGGTGCTGTCTGACACCGAAATAATTCTGAAATATTCAACCAGACGTTTCATTTTTTCATCCGCATAAATCAGCATTGCTTTGTCATTCAGGGAATCGGTAAGATAATTCGCGATTTGTATCGTAAGCTTTTTTTCAGTCTCTATTTTTTTTGCCAATTCACAGGCAAGCTCTTCATTCTCACTGTACGCGACGATGTATTTGATTTCCCCTTCTTCATCCAAGATGGGTACCGCTGTTGTGATGATAGCGGCTTTATCTTTTCGTTTGATATAGTCCGTTTCGGCTTTTTTGCTTTTTAGCGCTTGTAATGTCGAGGAACGTTCATAAATCCCTTCTGCCACCAAATCTGACATATTTCTTCCGACCAGCATTCCCTCGGGCAAGGTCAAATCATTGTATTTATTGAGAAAAATGACTTTCCCCATGTTGTCCGTAACGAGAATAGAACCGATATAATTATCGATAATCGCCTTGTAGAAATCAATCAAATCCCGACTATCCATTCACCAATCCAATCTATACAACATTAGACTATGCTGCCGCAAATAACCCCAGCTAATATGACTTTTAACACGAATCATACAATAAAACAAGATTTTAATTCTTCAAAAAAGATGTTACTGTACGATTCTATCATACTTTTGCAGCATTTTTATATTTTCTTGTGTTATGCTTTCTTTATACAAAAAAGGGTCACTCCCTGGTCGTTCTGCACCGCAGGCGCAGAATAACGATACGGTGTAACAGAAAAGGATATGGGTGAACCATGCTCAGACTTTCACAGACATTTTCGCAGACATACATGGGACACGGCGGGGACGGTTCCTGCTGTGTAAAAGGCGTTATTTTTGACATGGATGGGCTAATGTTTGATACAGAAGTACTCTGTACGGAGGGGTGGTTTGCGGTGGCGGAACGATACGGGCTTGCCGGGATGAACCGGGATTTTATCGCCGGGACCAAGGGCGTAAAGCGAGATGTCACAGAAGCGCTTTTTAAAGAGTATTTTGGAAACGCCATTGACTTTGTTTCATTTTATGCCGACAGAGACGCGTACGTGAATGAGAGGATTGACGAGCAGGGCGTCCCGGTCAAACCGGGTCTGATTGAGCTTCTCACAGTGTTGCAGCAGCTAGGGATTCCCCGTGCGGTGGCCTCTTCTTCCGGCCATGACCGCGTGTACGGCTATCTTCGCAAAGCCGGGCTTGTGGACCGCTTTGATGCGATCGTGACGGGAAGCGACATTAAAAATGGAAAACCCAATCCGGAGATCTTTTTGGCGGCTGCCGGGCGGCTGGGTCTCGCACCGTTCTCCTGTCTGGTGCTGGAAGACGCCCTTTTTGGGGTAAAAGCCGCCATGGCGGCAGGTATGCCCGTGATTTTGGTTCCCGATGAGGATACGGCAAACGAAGAATCCGCCTCGCTCGCGACCGGAATCGCTGATTCGCTGGCTGACGTGATCGACCTGTTCCCCTCATCCGAAAGAAACGAAAGGAAACGATAACATTTGAAAGACTTCTTCTCATATTTGCGTTACAATGAAACGATAGAACGGAATGGAGGAAAAAATGAAAATCGGATTCTTTACAGCCAATTTTTCGGAAAAGCCGCTGGAAGAAGTGGCGAAGCTGGCCGCGGACTTCGGCTATGAAACGCTGGAGATCCCTGCTTATGAAGGCAACGGGCAACTGGAGACGGCCGAGATGCTGGAGCCGGGAAAGGCAGACAGTATCAAAAAGATGGTTCGTTCCTACGGGCTGGGCATCTGCGCCCTGAGCAATCATTCGGACTCTTTTCTCATCATGGGTCCCGGCGGTGCCGATACGGATTTCATCTATCGGGGGACGCCAGAAGAAAAAATCCAGCACGGAACGGAGAGTCTGATTCGAACCGCGCAGGCGGCAAACGCCCTTGAAGTACCGGTCGTCGTAGGCTATCCGGGCGTCGAAAACTGGGGGAGGTTTTTCTTCTTTCCCTATGGACAGGGGTGGTCAGAATATGAAGAGCAGTTCGCGGAACGCTTTACACCGATTCTGGATAAATTTCAGGAATATGGCGTAAAATTCGCAATCGAGATCCATCCGAACAGTTTCGTTTACGATACACATACGGCGGAAAGAGCGTTGGAACTCGTCGGAAATCATCCCTGTCTCGGATACAATCTCGATCCGGCGAATGTCCTGTATCTCGGCCTCAGCGCAGAGTTGCTCATCGACCGGCTCGAGGGCCGGATATACCATGTGCACGCCAAAGACGCCGAAATGGTCGAACACAATATGCCGCTCGGCGGCGCGCTCATGCAGGGAGATATGCGGCGACTCGATCGCTCGTTCCGTTTTCGTATCCCGGGCTGGGGCGACGTACGGTGGAAGAAAATCATCACGGAGTTGTCCATGATCGGGTACGAGGGAGCGATTAGTTATGAACACGAGGACGTGACCATGAGCCGCATGGACGGCGTCAGGAAGACCATTGAATTTTTGCGTCCGCTCATCATCGAAAACCCTTACGAGGGCCGTCAAGATAAATTGTTCGCTAACGATTCGATATAACAATAGAAACAATATTAGGAGAGGAGAACTATCATGAGTTACCAAGAGACTTTGCTTTCGCCGATCAAGATCGGGACCCGCGAATGTCAAAACCGGTTTTTCATCCAGGCGATGGAATGTAACGATGAGGATGAATCCGGCAATCCGTCAGAGCAAACGACCGAGCGTTATGCCACACTGGCGGATGGGGAAGCAGGGCTGATCTGTTTGGAAGCGATCTCCATCACGCGGGAAAGCCGCGCGCGCGACAACCAGCTGATGATCATGGCGCCCAATCGCGAACCGCTGACGAAATTTGTCCGCCGCGTGAAGGACGCCAATCCGAAGAGCCTCTTCATCTTCCAGCTCACACATTCCGGTGAACTGTCCAGCCCCGATTTTTCGCGGCGCGTGACGGTGAATCCGCTCTACGGATACGGAGGCGAATTGCTCACCGAGGAAGAAGTTGACAAGATCAAAAACGATTTTGTGCTCGCCGCGCAGATCGCGCATGACGCCGGTGCGGACGGGATCGATATGAAGCTTTGCCACGGCTATTTTGGCTCACAAGTACTGCGCCCCTACAACAGCCGGAAATGGAAATACGGCGGTAGCTGGGAAAACAGAAGCCGCTTCGCTTTTGAACTATATGAAGACATTGCGAAAGCCATCAATGACAAGAATTTCCTGATCGGCTCCAAGGTCTCCGCATGGGAAGGCTTCCCGGGCGGGTTCGGCACCGAGGGTCCGGACAGCCCGATCATGGATTTGACCGAGCCGCTTTCCCTGCTCAAGGGATTGGAGGAACGCGGCGCGCAGTATTTCGTCCAGTCGGCAGGCAGCCCTGGGATTACGATCAGCCTGACACAGGTCGACAAACATATCCCCTACTACGCCTATCTGAACCAGTATTGGGCAAAGGAATTCAAGAAGATACTCAAACCGGAAACGGTGATCATTGGCTCCAATATGTCGATTTTCCGAAACGGCAAGAATGGTTTGTGTGCCGTTGACCCTAAGGACGCATCCCTTTTCAGCTACGGTTCGAAATGCATCGAAGATGGCGTGATGGACATGATCGCGCTCGGCCGTCAGTCGTTTGCCGACCCTCTGCTGCCGAAGAAACTGCGCGAGGGAAAAGAAGACGAGATCAAATGGTGCACGGTATGTGACAACTGCCTTGAACTGCTGATTCGCCAGACGCCTGTAGGTTGCTGCACCTTCAACAAGCGCTTCACGGACATCCTGATCAGCGAACGGAAATTGCACGGAAAACTCACGGAGTCGCATACATGAAAGCAAGGAGAAAGGAGCTTGGGTCAAGATCCCTGATGGATCGATGATCCCCGACTGACATGATCAACACACTGACACTCAATCCCGCAGTCGATCTCGTTTACTTCATTCCGCATTGGGAACCCGGCATTACAATCCGCTCTTCGCAGCCCCTGGAAACGTTGGGCGGTAAAGGCACACATGTCTCCGTCAACCTAAGGAAAATGGGCATCCCCAGCCGGGCGTTCGGCATCGGCCGCGGGAGCATTGGTACCCGCATTGTCTCTGAGCTCGAAACGCTGGGGGTAGAGTCCTCTTTTCTCCTGCGGGATGCCGGCCAGAGCCGAACCAATATCATTCTGGTCGAGGAAGAGACAAAAATCTGCACCATGATCGCCGAGCGCGGCGTCAAGCTTTCAAACGAAGACACGGAGGAGATCGTCTCCTTGCTCAGCCGGAAAATCAGCAGCGGCGACTACCTCGTGATCTCCGGCGACGCCTCCAATTCGCCCGACCCCAATATTTACAATCGGATCCTTGACGCGCTGAAGGAGAAAGACCTAAAGATCCTCATCGACGCCAGCGGAGAGACCCTGAAAAAAAGTCTCGCTGCCTCTCCTTACCTGCTCAAACCCAACCGGGATGAGCTCGAATATATCGTCGGCGAAAAACTGAACACTGAGCAAGAGGTAATACGGGGCATCCGTTCCCTTGAAAAATATCAGATTGAGATCATCGCCGTATCACTCGGCGGCGACGGCGCCATCGTAAAGATGGGCGAAAATTATTATCGCACCACGCCGCCAAAAGTCAGCGTTTTCAATACCGTGGGCGCGGGAGACTGTTTTCTTTCCGGGCTGATTTACGGAATCGAAAACGGATTGTCGCAGGAAGATACACTGCGCTATGCCACAGCCGTATCGGCTGCGACGGTCGCCTCACCCCTGTCAGTCGGCTACGATGAAGCGCTCGCAGAGTCCCTGATCGATCAGGCAATCGTAGAGAAAATCATATCAGAAAGAAGGTACTCATGAGCAATTTATCTTACATGGAAATGCGCGAAGAGATGTGCGTCACGGCGAAACTGATTTGGGATCGCCGTCTGACCAACGCCGCCGGCGGCAATTTCGCCGTGCGTGCGGGCGAAAACCGCGTCCTCATCACCCCGTCGCTGATGTCCGAGCGCAAGCACTGCATCCTGGAACCGAAGGACATCCTGCTCATCGATTACGATCAAAACCTGCTCGAGGGCGAGGGCGAACTCTCCCGCGAAAGCGACATGCACACGTCGCTGCTGCGGAGTTTCAAAAACATCAGTTCCGTCATCCACGCGCATCCGTTCTACTGCATGTCGTTTGTCTCCGCAGCGAAGCCAATCCCGGAATCCACCGAGGCGACAATGGGCCGCGGCGACGTCGGCTGTATTCCATGGACGAAGGCCTACACGCCGGAACTCGCGCAAAATGTCTACAAATATTTTGACGAGCGCCGGGAACTCGCGGAGAGAAAACCGATCGGCGTCATCCTGCCGCTGCACGGCGTCGTCGTCTCAGGCCCGGATATTTACATGGCCTACAGCATGCTCGAGCGCATCGAGTGCGACGCTTTCTGCACCATCACCAAATCGCTTCTTCCCGAATCATAAATATGCGCATAACAGGCATACTGAGAAATCTATGAACTATCTTGCTTTTGATCTGGGCGCCAGCAGCGGGAAAATCGTTCGTGCCCGTTTTGACGGAAATCAGCTGCGCCTGGAAACGGTCTCCCGGTTTGAAAATCACCAGATTCGTCAGGAAGACGGTTTGTACTGGGACTTTCCGGCGATTCAGTCAAATATGCTGAGCGGAATCGCGAAGGCAGCGAAATCCGGACCCATCGACTCTTTTGGGATTGATACCTTCTGCAACGATTTCTCGTTTATAGATGCAAGCGGCAAGATCATGGCGCCCATACACTCCTACCGCGATGAGCGCACGCTCCGTACCGCCGCGAGGAGCAACCGAATCATGCCGCCGCGGAAACTCTACGAGCTGACCGGAAATCAGCGCGCACCCTTCAACACCTTGATGCAGCTTGCAGCCATGCGCATCGAAAACAAAGCGGCAGTGCTGGATGAGGCGGCGCATTTTCTTTTCCTGCCCGACCTCCTCGCCTATGGCCTGACCGGAGAGATCCTGACGGAACGGACTGTCAGTTCGGTCAGCCAAATGTACAGTTTCGAAACCAAGGACTGGATTGATGAGATCCTAAACGCCTTTCGGATTCCCCGTGCGCTGTTTGGAAAACTGACTGACCCCGGCACGATCTCCGGGCGGCTTTCCGGACGGATGAGCGCCGAGCTGGGGGCACATCCGTTTGACTTCGTCTCCGTCTGCGAACATGATACGGCTTCAGCGTTTCTGGCTTCCGCCGGAACTGCCGATTCCCTGATTCTCAGCAGCGGTACCTGGTCGGTCGCCGGCTGCGAAAATGAAAAGCCAATCATCACTGATTTTGGATTCGAGAACAATATCGCCAATGAGGGCAGTATCAAAGGCTGCCACCGCATCCTGAAAAATGTGATGGGCTCATGGCTGCTGCAGGAATTAATCGCCGACTACAGAAACGATGGCGTTACCTACGGCTACGAGGATTTGACCCGGGCCGCTCGGCAGGCAAAGCCTGAGCAGTGGAGCATTGACGTCGATGACCCCATTTTCTTCCTGCCGGGCGACATTCGAAAAAAGATCCGCACGCAGTGCCTCGTTCGCCATGACGCGGCGCCCGAGACACTGGGAGAATTTGCCCGCGTGATCGAAGAGGGACTCGCTCTGAAATACCGCATGGCCCTGGAGCAACTGGAAGAACTCACCGGACGGCATTTTGCCGCAATCAGTGTCATCGGCGGCGGCACAAAAGACAGTCTCCTCTGCCAACTCACCGCAAACATATGCGGTCGCCCTGTCCTTGCCGGCCACGCAGAAGCAACGTCCCTCGGCAACATCCTCGTACAAATGTTGGCGCACGGAGAAATCAAAAATATCACCGAAGGCCGGGAACTGATCGCCGGATCTTTCCCGATCAAAACATACGACCCAAAGTAATCACACAGGGGCACAAGACAGAGGGACAGGCACTCCGTCTTGCTACAGGTATTTTTTCAGCACGGGATTTTAGAGGTTTTACGGCGGTTTTACGGCGTTCTGCCGGACAAATATTCCCGGAGTTTTGCCAGGACATCACTCAGATCGATCGGTTTCGCAATGTGCCCCTCCATACCAACGGCGAAGCACTTGTCGATATCTTCTTTGAACACATTGGCAGTCATCGCCACGATGGGAATATGGCCGCCCGTTTCCTTTTCCAGTTCCCGAATACACCGCGTAGCCTGGTACCCATCCATTTCGGGCATTTGCACATCCATAAAAATCAATTCGTACCGCTCCGGAGAAGCCGAATACTTTGCCACCGCGTCCCTACCGTTTTCCGCACAGTCGATCTCCAAAGCGGTCGGTTCCAGAAGCGCCATCAGAATCTCCCGATTGACGTCGATATCCTCGGCCAAAAGGATGTGGTGTCCGCTAAAATCATCCACTTTGCCCAGCGTTTCCTCTTCTTCGCCCGGGCTGTTTGCACCAAGGTATTCATTGATACTATCCGCAAGAGAAGACGGAAACGGCGGTTTTGAAATATATCCGCTGACACCGGCACTTTTCGCCTCACGTTCAATCATGTCCCACTCGGAAATGGAAATGGAAATCAAGGCGACGATCGCCATCCCATCTTCCGCCTCACGGAGCTTCCGCGCCAGAACCGCACCGCTCAGCCCGGACAGCGTCCAATCCATAAAGCAAAGGCTGTATGGGCCATTTTTCGCAATCAGAGCGGCAGTCTCTTCTTCATTGGCCGCCGTGTCGCAGGCGATTCCAAAACCTTGTATAATTTCCGCGATATATTCCCGCAAATCCGACGCTCCCTCGACGACTAAAATCCGTGAATCCGCCTGATCTACGTCAGCGCGCAGATGACTTTTGTGATCGGCACCGCCACGCGCCATCTGCACCGTGAACACAAAGGCGGATCCTTTCCCGTATTCCGATTCGATCCAAATCTCGCCACCCATCATCTCCACAATGCGTTTAGAGATGGCAAGCCCCAGACCGGTGCCGCCAAACTGGCGGGAAGTATTGTTGTCCGCTTGCTCAAAGGAGTGAAACAAACGAGATTTCTGCTCTTCCGTAATGCCAATTCCCGTATCGGTCACCGCAATACGGATTGTACAGATCCCATCTTTTTCACGGATCAGACTCGCGTGAAGCCGCAAATCCCCCTTCTCCGGCGTGAATTTCACAGCATTGGAGAAAAGATTCGTGATCACCTGAGCCAAGCGTTGATCATCGCCGATCAGCGTATGTGGGATTTCTTTCCCGATAAACACGGCAAGGTTTTGCTGCTTCTCTTCCGCTTTATAACGAATCACATTCACAACGGTCTGAAGCATCTGTTCAAAATCAAACTCTGCCGGAGAGAGTTCCAGTTTGTTTGCTTCGATTTTCGACATATCCAAAATATTATTGATGACGCCGAGCAGATGTGCAGAGGAATTCTCAATCTTGCCGAGACAATAGGAGACGCGCTCCATATCGTTAGACGATTCCGCCAGCATGGTCATACCGATGATGGCATTCATGGGCGTACGAATCTCATGGCTCATATTGGCCAGGAATTCGCTTTTGGCGCTGGATGCGACCTGTGCTGCCTCTGTCTGCAATTCCAGCTCGCGGGTACGCTCATGCACGATGCGTTCCAGCCGCTTGCCTTCCTGCTTTTTTCGATGGTTCATAATAATCAGCAAAATCATGACAGATGCCAGCAGGATCAGCAAGCCAAACAGCAGCGGCATTTGGATCCGTGTCATCTTTTCGCGGTAATCAAAAGTTTTGTCTACCCAGTGACCGGAGATCGCCGCTGTATCGATCAACGGCAGAGATTTTTCTACGATCGAACGCAAGATGACTTCATTTCTGTGAAAGCCAAACACAGATTCACGAGAGAGTTTGAACACGATATTTGCTTTGTAGCCCGGATTTTCCCGATAATTCGTCTCGTTGCGAAGCATATTTTGCGTAGCCATCAACAAGTCAATCTCCCCCTTTTCAAGGGCGGCAAAAGCATCATTGGTGTTTGTGTAGATCACAGTATTCGGATGATCCGGAAACCACGAAAGAAACACCTCGGCATAAGCGGTGTCCCGTGTGACCCCGACCCGTGTATACAGAATCTCATTAAATTTAAGATCCTCAAGTTCTGTTTTCGACAACAACGCATAGGAGTCTGTCTGATAAGGCGTTTCCGCCCATAGGAAGCGGCCTTCCCGATTCTCAGACCAAATCAACTCGGAAACCAATGCTATTTCGTCGTTTTCCAGCATCGTGAGCAGTTCAGACCACGACCGCTTCCCTTCATACGGCCGCTCAAAGCTGAGACCTGTCAGCGTTTCAATTCCGTCCAAGACATCAATGGAAATGCCTTGCCACTCTTTCTCCTGGTCGTTAAAAAAACTGATCGGATAGTTGTCAAACTCCATTCCAACGGGAATCGTCTGATTGTTCGCGATATGATCTTGAATATAGGCCAACTCCTCCGCCGTGAATTGTGTGAAGAGCTTATGCTTTCGGTACTCCGCATCTCCAAGATTGTAGAGATCGGTCAGATGACGCACAGCACCATCTTCTAAAGCCTTTTGCACGATGGAGATGATCGGTGCCAGATCTGGATTTTGTGTCGAAAGAGAAACCGGTGTATAAATCAACGGAAAAAAGTCCTCGCTGGCAACATCTCCGTAACCATCAAAAAAAGAATCAGTGATGCCTTCATCAATGAAGGCATCGATTTCTCCGTCTTTGAGCAACTGATATGCCGTATCATAATCGTTTATGTACACAGCTTCAAACGGGTATGTGATATGCGGAATCACCAGCATCGACGTGTGGGCGCCGTCCAGAAAGCCAAGACACAGCGACCGCGATTCCGCAATCTCTGTAAAATCCTCCATGTCCCTGATCCGAAAATATTTGATGGAGCGTTCCGCGATGGCGCCGGTCATGAAATAGGTTTCCAGGCGTTCCTCCGTGGCAGTCAGCTCGCCGGTGAAATCGATCTTCCGGGACGCCAGTCCCTCGACCAGATCGCCCCATTCGTAAATTTCGGGTTCAAACGGAATTTCGAACAGCTCGGTCATCCAGTCGCAAAGCAACGCGGAAAAGCCATCGAGCCGCCCGTCTGCGCCGTCGAACGCTTCCGTGGTATACATCGTTCCGAACACGAAGGAATCAACCTGCGTCTGCAGCGCAAAGACCGCCTCAGCCTCTTCTTCCGTCACCCCGGGTATATCCAGAAAAGATGCATATTCGGGGATGGGCGCCTGCGCCGACGAACTTGTACTTTCTGCGCAGCCGGTAAAGCCCGCAAGCAAAAATATGCTTGCCAATAACAGACAGCTCGTACGTCTAATGCGTCCGCTTTTGTCCTTGATGATCACAGCAGGCAAACAATAAAGGATGAGTTTTGCAAGGTTGCTGCAATATTTCCGTTCGGCAATACCTGCGGATAGATCTCTCCGCCGCTGTAGCAGCAAGAGAAGGGGGAACGTTCCCCAACCGTACTGCGAATCGCGTCGAGTTCCTCCAGCGTGTCTTTCGTAAGCACCCAGTTTCGCGCTGTACAGGAGTACATCAACATCCCACCGCCATTTGCCGCAGCCGCGGCGGATCCGGCAATTTCGCGGCTTGTCCTGACCACGATTTCTGCGTTGGTTTTTGCAAAATATACACTACCCAAAGACGGGATATGTCCTGTAAGATAGACGCCTCCCTGACCGTCACCCGCGATGATGTTTCTGATCAGACGCTCGCCTGTAGGCAGATCAATAATCAACTCTAGCCTGCTGAGTGTATTCAGCAGGCCTTGAGCGGCAACAAGGCCCTTATTTACCAAAAAACTTTCCGCCGGAACATTGTCGATTGATATCAGAAGGTTTTTTTCTACGGCAGTAACAGAACCCGTAATATCCAGATATTCTCCACTCGAAACACCCGTGGTGATAAACCTAGGGATCACATTGCCGCTGATCGCAAGCAGCACTGCCGCGTCAACGTATGCCTTCCCGTTGTGAATCGTATAGCAACGGCTAAAATCTGCTTCGGCGGAAATCGGCAAGGTCCCAAAGAATGGGATGCTGTAGTCGGTGAGTGCACTCAAACGAGAGATAAATTCATCTCCGCCGATTGTCACTAAAAATGGAATAAACGGAATGAGCAGCTTCGGACGTTCCGGCAGCGGAACGATGACCTTATCGTGCAGCGTACCCATGGCAAAATCGAGTCCTGTTGCTGAAGACGGTGAGACTCCGGTGTGAAACTGTACATCGTTAGATGTCAGAATGGTCAGCGTCAGTCCATACTGTAATGAAACCTCATCATTGGCCAGTGAAGTTGTTGAACAGCCGACTGTCTCAAATGGCAGGATGTCACAAATAGCCTGTACCTGCCCATCATCCACGAAGTCTGCATGACAATGGATGATGCCGACCGTATTCGCGTAAAATAGCTGTGAGCGAATGAAAAAATTGATTTCTTCGATCGCCTCAGGCTGCGAAAGCAAGTCCGTAACATGTGTTGTATAAATATGAATCATGAAATCTCCCTTGCCTGTTTCCTCTATCCGAACAATATCTGTATTTTATCAGATTAAGGAAACACAAGAAAGTCCAGAGCATACATAGTTTTTTTGTTTCAGTCCCATTATGTTTTTTAATGTGCCATAGGTCTTGCTGATATCTTGAAACTCTTTTCGGGTGAGATAGAAAATATCTGCTGCGGCAGATGTAGAAACATAACCCTTAATCACGTTCTTTTCGGAAAGTGCAATATTCGGGTCTGAAATAATCCCGATCAAAGACTCCGCGATAGAGCCTTTTTCATATCAAACAACACAGGCATACTGCCTTTTTCGTTCGGGGACGTAGAACATCAGGTCATACGTCCCCTTCTACTCTACCCTCTGCCCCCTTATACAATATTATCGAAAAAATAATTAAAAATTCCAAAAATTGCAAGTCACCTCCCCAAGCACTCTTTCCAAATAGGCAATTCTCTCGTCATTCTGCACCGAAGATGCAGAATCCAGGTCTATGGCGAACAATATATCTCTGGATTCAGCATCGCAGATGCAAAATGACTACGCGTCAAAATCACAAGGACATTTCCTTACAAAATGCCAATACGCAAATACCTTTTCCATATAAAACTTATACCCAATCCCCCCGGCACAAACATCCCCCCAAATGAAAAAATGTCTATTGACATATTATTCCATTATATATAATATATTGAACAGGGCGGAAGCTCAGGCGGTTTACTCCACCGTTAACACCGAAACGCTGTGTGCAAAATTTGAGACAGCGAGGAGGGAGGTGGACGTACTGACAATTCTCTTCGGAGACTTGCTAACACTCGGCTTGCTGATTGTTGCGATAATCGCGCTGTTGTCGAAAGATAACGAGCGATAAGAAAACCGCCTTACACTATTTTCGTGTTGTGTAAGACGGTCAACGCCATTTGGAGTAGCCGCCTACCACGAGCGACCACTCTGATACAATATTAATATCACATCCCTAACTCGATTTCAAGTATAAAATCCCGCAGAACATCCACTCTGCGGGATGTGAAAATTTCATGTCAGTTGCTAACTCACCTTGGCTGTGACAAGCTCAAACAGGTTGATCGACTGCAGCTGCTCGTTTAAGGCGGTTTGCAGAGCAGACAAGCGGACATTCACCGCACATGTTTCCTGCAACTCCGGATGCACTTCGCAGACATAGCCGGGCACCACGCAGGGACTCACGTCCGTCGGGCTTTCCATCACTGTCGTCAGGTCAAGCATCGTTTTGTCCCTGACGCCCTCCGCCAGCGTATAGCCGCCCTCTTTGCCGCGCTTGATCACAACATAGCCGGCCAGCGCGAGTTTCTTCAGGATCTTGTATCCAAACTGATGCGGCACGATCTCCTTCTCACAAATCTCCGCAAGCGTCCGTTTATGGCCGTCTGACAGCGCCCTCAGCGCTCGAATCGCATAGTCTGTTTCCCTGGTAATTAACATAGTCAACCTCCGAACTCTTTCGAATATCACTATAATAGTATTGTGGATACAAGCTGTCAAGAAATATTTCCCTTTAAATTGAATTTTTTGTAACTTTACGTACGGATTTTTCTGGTACAATTTTAGAGTATTGTTTCAATATAGTGAGATCTGTCAAGGATACAGGAGGCACAGGACTATGAAACGAATCGGAGTTTTGACGAGCGGCGGCGACGCGCCGGGCATGAATGCCTGTATCCGCGCATGCGTGCGGACAGCTCATTATTTAGATATGGAGATCTTTGGAATCGAACGCGGCTATGACGGGTTGATCGCCGGTGACATCAAGCAGCTTGGACCGCGCGACGTTTCCGACATGGTTCAGCGCGGCGGCACCCTGCTTCGGACAGCGCGCAGCAAAGACTTCCAGACAGAAGAAGGCTTTGCCAGAGCGGTCGCCATGATGGGCAATTTCAAATTAGAAGGCCTTATCGTGATTGGCGGCAACGGATCGCTTGCCGGAGCAATTGATCTCAAAAAAGCCGGCGTCAAGGTGATCGGACTGCCGGGTACCATCGATAACGACCTGCCCTTCACTGACTTCACGATCGGTTTTGACACGGCTGTCAACACCGCACTCTGGGCGATCAGCAATGTCAGAGATACTTCAAATGCACACGAGCGCGTGACAATCATAGACGTCATGGGGCGTGAATGTGGCGACATCGCGATCTATGCCGCCATCACGGGCGGCGCGGAGATCGTGCTGGTGCCCGAGATCCCCATCGATCTGGACGATGTTTGTCGTAATTTGATCGAGTCACGCAAGCGCGGCAAGACTTCGAGTATCATCATCAAGGCGGAAGGCGTCGATATCGATTCCAATGTCCTCGATGCGGAAATCACAAAACGCACGGGGCTTGACGTCAAGGTCGTCGTTCTCGGCTACATCCAGCGCGGCGGCTCCCCAACAGCTGCCGACCGCCTGCTGGCGAGCATCCTCGGCTCCAAAGCCGCCTGCCTCCTTCATGACGATATTTCCGGCGTCGCTGTCGGCCAGGTCGGCGGCAAAGTCGTATGGCCGGAACTGGAAGAGGCCATGAGCATGAAAATGGCGAGCGTCAATGAACTCGACAATCTCGCCAAAATGCTTGCGATTTAAATTTGTTTCAGGCCGAGACGCTTGGCCGCGAGTTCCAGTGCGAGCGGATTTTCATCGATACAAATCCAAGGCCGTCCATGCGTTTCGCAAACCGCTGCCAAGGTGCCGGATCCGCAAAACGGATCGATGCAAAGATCACCGGGTTCCGTGCAGGAGAGCAAAATACGAGTCAGCAAGGCTTCGGGTTTTTGCGTCGCATAGCCCGTTCGTTCCCCGGCAGTGCGCCCAACCATCGGAATCTCCCAAACGTCCTTCATGTTCACGACGGTATACCACCCAAAGTCGTCGCGGTATTCTTTGACACCTTTGAAACGATAAGGTTTCAGCGCCCTGTTGTACGATTTTTCCTCGAGCGGAGAAAACTTATATTTCTTTTTGTTCTTTGCGTAAAACAGCAGGGTATCGTGCTTGTTCGCGAAACGGCGCTTTGACGAACCACCGCTTTTGTACGTCCAAATCACTTCATTGATCAGATGATCCGGTCCGCCAAAAATCTCGTCGCAGATCACCTTCGCATAGTGCACGACCCGGCGGTCCAAATGCAGCCACAAGCATCCGTCATCGGCAAGCAGTTCCCGCGAAGCAACCAGCCGTAATGCCAGCATCTGCAGATAAACGTCAATCCCTGCGGAACTTGTCGCCTCCGACTTTCCACTGTTCCATTTATCGCTGAACGCCGGTACACGCACATAGGACGCCGTTCCTTCCGTCTCCGCCTTCACACGCGCGGTGTATTCTCTGTTTGTAAAGTAAGGGGGGTCCATATAGATGAGGTTTGCCGGGTTCAAGCGACTCACCGAGGTTTGCACACTCGTTTGTTCCCGATCATCCGCTCGCATTTCATGCGCAAGCGCCGCCATGACCTTGAGATTATCCCCCAACAACAGCGCTCTCGCGCCGCCCAAATCGCAAGAACCGTCCGTACGATTCAGACTACTTGCGCTGTTCGTGGCCGCCACGCGACGCAAGCCGCCAATGCACCCCGCAAACAGCGCGGACGCCAAACCGTCTCCGGCCATACCGTCTTTTGCGTCGTCCCATTCACGCACCGCCGCGTCCGCAATCAATCTCGTATCCATGCAATGATTATACGCCTAATTACACAAGACGTTTTGTTTGCGTAATGCACAGCCCGTTAAATCGAAATCTGCATATCCCGACAAATTCCGGTTTGTCGAGCAATTACACAAACAAAGCGTCCCCTTGTGTAATATAATCTTATTGCTTCGCCAATTAAATATTGGACTGAATTGGCGAGGCAGCACGGCATCGTGCAAGGCGCAAAACGCAGCAATACTGGTGGTATTGCGAGGCTTTGCAACGCAGCAGGATGTCGTGCTGGTCGTCAAGATGTCCAATATTTAATCGGTGGAGCAATAGTATCACGGAGGTGACATTATGAATCATATTGAAAAACTGAAAGACTTGATCGAGGGCGCACGCAGTATCGTCTTTTTTGGCGGGGCCGGCGTGTCGACGGAGAGCGGGATTCCCGACTTCCGCTCGGAAAAAGGGCTGTACAAGGCGCAGCAGGAATACGGACGCAGCCCGGAGACGATGATCTCGCACTCGTTCTTTCTGGAAAATCCTGATGTATTCTTTCATTATTATAAGGAAAATCTGCTCTACCCCGCGGCAAAACCCAATGCTGCCCACCTCGGTCTTGCGGCAATCGAGAAAGCGGGCAAGGCAGTCAGCATCGTCACGCAGAATATCGACGGGCTGCACCAGGTAGCCGGGTCCTCCACGGTCTTTGAGCTCCACGGCAGTGTCCATCGGAATTATTGTCTCGATTGCGGGGCGAAATATGATCTTGCTTATGTGCTCAATCCCGCGCATTGCGAATCCAAGATCGGCGGCCGGGAGGACAAGAATCGCGGCAACAGTCGTTCTACGACATACGTTCCGTATTGCGAAAAATGCGGCGGACCGGTGCGGCCCGATGTTGTGTTGTACGAGGAGGGACTCGACGACGATACGGTCAGCTGCGCGGTGACGGCGATCCGGCAGGCGGATCTGCTCATCGTCGGCGGCACAAGTCTCGTCGTCTATCCGGCAGCCGGTTTCCTGAATTATTTCCGCGGCGACCACCTCGCGCTCATCAACATGAGCGAGACAGGGATGGACAGTCGCGCCGACCTTGTGATTCGGCAGCCCATCGGCGAGGTTTTTTCAGAAATGAATCTCCTATTATGATAAAATTGTTTCGTTGTATTGGGTTTCAAAAAAGAAAGGGAAAATAGGTTGGGATACTATCAGGAAAAATTTGAGAGGGCTTCACGGGATGAGATGCGTGCCCTCCAGACCGCGAGGCTGGTCGAGCAGGTAAAGCACGTTTATGCAAACGTCGCGCCCTACCGAAAGAAAATGCAGGAAAAAGGCGTCGAACCGGGAGATATCGTTTCGATCGACGATCTTTGGAAGCTGCCATTTGTCAACAAAGATGACTTGCGTGACGAATACCCGTACGGCTATCGCGCGGTGCCGCAGGAGGACTGTGTGCGAATTCAGTCTACCTCGGGTACGACGGGGCGGCGCATCGTCGCTTTCTATACCCAGGCGGATATCGATCTGTGGGATGAGTGCTGTGCACGCGCTATTGTAGCAGTCGGCGGAACGAAAGAGGACGTTGTCCATGTGTGTTATGGGTATGGACTCTTTACGGGCGGGCCGGGACTCAATGGCGGTTCGCACAGGGTCGGCTCACTGACCTTGCCCATGTCTTCGGGGAATACCGAGCGCCAAATCCAGTTTATGACCGATCTCGAAGCGACGATTCTCTGCTGTACGCCCTCTTATGCCGCCTTCCTCGCGGAAGCGATCCACGAAGCCGGTGTGATCGACAAGATCAAACTCAAGGCCGGTATCTTCGGCGCCGAGGCTTGGAGCGAAGAGATGCGGCGCGATATCGAAAAGAATTTGCGCATCAAGGCTTACGATATTTACGGACTCACAGAGACGAGCGGCCCGGGCGTCTCGTTCGAATGTGAAGAGCAGACGGGCATGCACGTCAACGAGGATCATTTTTTTGCGGAAATCATCGACCCCGATACGGGCGAGGTTCTGCCGGAAGGCAGCAAAGGAGAGATCGTATTTACGAGCCTGACAAAAAAAGGATTCCCGCTGCTGCGATACCGCACGCGCGACATCTGCGTGCTCTCGCGGGGGGAATGTTCGTGCGGACGCACGTTGGTCAAGATGGCAAAACCGATGGGCCGTACGGACGATATGCTGATCATCCGCGGCGTCAATGTGTTCCCGTCGCAAATCGAAACTGTCCTGCTCAACCAGGGCTATCCGGCCAACTACCTGATCGTCTTAGACCGAGTCCGCCATACCGATATTTTCGAGGTGCAGGTCGAAATGACGGACGAGATGTTCTCCGACGAAGTGAAATTCATCGAGAAAAAAGAGGACGAGTTGCTATCCGCACTCAAGTCCATGCTCGGTATCTCGCCTTCGGTCAAACTCGTCGCACCGCGTACCATCGCGCGCAGTGAGGGCAAGGCCATCCGCGTGATCGACAAACGGAAGATCTGAGAATCTAAGGAAGCGGAAGATCTGAGTTATAGAATGAACTCTATGGAATGAAATCGATAGAAAATAAATGGAAATAACTGGAATATAGACGTCAAGATGCGGGAGGTATCCAAATGATCTTAGAACAAATTTCCGTCTTTGTCGAAAACCGGGCCGGTGCGGTCGCGGATATTACACAGACGCTCGCGGAAGCGGAAATCGATATTAAGGCGCTGACGCTGGCGGACACCGGAGACTTCGGCGTGCTGCGGCTGATTGTCGACGCCCCGAAAAAGGCGCTGGCCGTCCTCAAACTCGCGGGGTCCGTCGCCTCACTAACACCGGTTGTGCTCGTCAGTATGGGGAATGAACCCGGCAGCGTCGCAAAAATCACACGCCTGCTGGCGGACGCGGGGATCTCTCTCGAATACATTTACGCATTTGTTGCCCGGGAAGCCGGTACCGCTTATGCAGTCTTGCGCATGGAAGATGCGGCGGCAGGCGAAGCCGCCCTCAGCCAAGTCGGCTATGGAGGGAAGGTCAAACTATGAAGGCACTGATCAGCGTTTCCGACAAGTCGGGCGTCATCGAATTTGCGCAAGAACTTGCGGGCCTCGGCTATGAGGTCATCTCCACCGGCGGTACTTTTAGTACGCTCAAAGAAGCGGGCGTGCCGGTCACGGGTATTTCTGAAGTAACGGGATTTCCCGAGTGCCTCGACGGCCGCGTGAAGACCCTGCACCCGGCGGTGCACGGCGGTATCCTCGCGATGCGCGACAAGAAAGAACACATGGCGCAGCTTGAGGAACTCGGCATCGAGACCATCGATGTTGTCGCAATCAACCTCTATCCGTTCAAAGCGACGATCCTAAAAGAGGACGTCACGCTGCCCATCGCGATTGAGAACATCGACATCGGCGGCCCGACCATGCTGCGCTCGGCGGCAAAAAACCACAAAGACGTCATCGTCGTTTGTGACCCCGCCGATTACAGCGCCGTCATCGCCGAACTCAAGACCGGACACGGTCTGAACTATGAGGCAAAATACCGGCTCGCGCTGAAAGTCTTTGAGCACACAGCCGCCTACGATGCCATGATCGCGGAGTATCTGCGCTCGGTCAAAAACATCCCGCTGCCGGCCAACCCGACCTTCACCTATGAAAAAATCCAGGATTTGCGTTATGGCGAAAACCCGCATCAGCGCGCGGCGTACTACCGCGAAGTCAAACCCTGGAAAGGCGCGCTCGTGAATGTCCGGCAGGTGCACGGCAAAGAGCTTTCCTTCAATAATATCAACGACGCCAACGACGCTCTCGCCTGTCTCCGGGAGTTCCAAGCGCCGACCATTGTCGCCGTTAAGCATGCAAACCCCTGCGGCGTTGGCAGCGCAGGTACGATTTTTGAAGCCTACCGCAAGGCGTATGAGGCGGATCCCATTTCGATCTTCGGCGGCATCATCGCCTCCAATATGCCGATTGACGCCGCTACTGCCGAAGAGATCGGCAAGATCTTTGTGGAGATCGTCATCGCGCCGTCCTTCACGGAGGAAGCGCTCGAAATCCTTACGCGGAAGGCAAACATTCGCTTGTTGACCCTGCCGCGAATCGAAAAACAGGCGCCGACGGGCAGCATCGACGTCAAGAAAGTCGACGGCGGTATTCTGGTTCAAGACATTGACAACGAACTGTTTGAGGAACAGGAAATCAAAGTCGTGACGAAAAAACAACCGACAGCCGCCGAGTTGGAAGACATGAAGTTTGGGATGAAAGTGGTCAAACACGTCAAATCCAACGCCATTGTCATTGTGAAAGACGGCGGAACGCTCGGCGTCGGGCCGGGTCAGACCAACCGCATCGGCTCTGTAGGTATCGCGATCAACGGGCCGGATCTCCCGCCGGAAGCAGCCGCCGCACGCAAACAGGCTCTGCGGGGCGCTGTCCTCGCGTCGGACGCCTTTTTCCCATTCAGCGATTGCGTGACTGCAGCCGCGGCGGCGGGGATCACCGCGATCGTCCAGCCGGGCGGCTCAATCAAGGACGAAGAATCGATTCAAAAATGCGACGAACTCGGCATCGCGATGGTCTTCACAGGTCTGCGCCATTTCAAGCATTGAACGGAGTGACAGGGTGAAGGAAGAGATACACAATAACACGAACTTAAAAATACTCGTTGTGGGCAGCGGTGGGCGTGAGCACGCGATCGTATGGAAACTCGCGCAGAGCGAACGCGTCCGTGAAATCCTATGCGCGCCCGGCAATGCCGGTATCGGAACCATAGCGCGCTGCGTGAAGGTCGCGGCGGACGATGTAGATGGTCTCACAAAACTGGCCGAACAGGAAACCCCGGATCTCGTAGTCATAGGCCCGGAAATCCCGCTTGCGCTTGGTCTCACAGACATTCTTGAAGACCGCGGCTTCCGCGTCTTTGGGCCCAACAAAAAATGCGCCAAACTCGAAGCGAGCAAGTCTTTCACGAAAGCTTTCCTCGCACGGCACAATATCCCAACCGCAGATTACCGCGAATATACGGATGTGGACGCTCTTCGCAAAGACATCGGCGTCTTCGGCTTCCCGATGGTTCTCAAGGCGGACGGGCTCGCGGCGGGGAAAGGTGTCATCATCGCCGAAGACCGGCAGGCTGCCGAGCAAGCAATCTGCGAACTTATGGTTTCACGCACTTTCGGCGGGGCCGGCGACAAAGTCGTGGTCGAAGAATTATTACGCGGTACCGAAGCTTCGGTACTCTGTTTTGTGGACGGCAGCGCGATCATCCCGATGGAATCTGCACAGGACTACAAGCGCATCGGCGACGGCGATACCGGCCCCAATACCGGCGGCATGGGCAATTATTCTCCAAGCTTACTTTTTGACGAAGCCATGGAGCTGCGCGTTGCAGAGGACATCCTGCTCCCGACCATGGAGGGCTTCCGCAAGGATGGTCTTGATTTTCGCGGCGTGCTTTTTGTCGGACTCATGCTCACGGAGAGCGGTCCCAAGGTCATCGAATTTAACAATCGTTTCGGCGATCCCGAGACCCAAGCCGTACTGCCGCGCCTCAAAACCGACCTCGCGGAAATCATGCTGGCGGCTACGGAAGATCAGCTGGCGAACACACAGATCGAGTGGAATGAAGAGTTAAAAACCGTCTGCGTGGTCATGGCGGCGGGAGGCTATCCCGGCGATTACCGCAAGGGCGACCCGATCCGGGGACTTGATGGTGTACCGGACGGCGTGACCGTCTTCCATGCGGGGACAGATAAAAATGAAGCCGGCGAATTTGTCACCGCGGGCGGCCGGGTTCTCGGCGTCGTCGGCCGGGGCAAGACACATGACGAAGCCCGCACGCATGCGTACGAAGCCGTGTCAAAGATTTCGTTTGACAAAGCTTCCTATCGCTCCGATATTGGCATTGTCTATAATTCCGAAAAACGGTGACCGTTATGATGTTTAAGAAGCGCAAAAAAAAAGCTGTCATCATCTTCATTATCATACTCGTCGCCGCGATCTTAGGTACGTATGTCCTGCAGCTTACGACCGTTGTTTCGTATGCGGGCACCCCGGAACCAAAACCTCCGATGACCCTGGAGATCACGTCCTACCCGGCAAATCTGGAGGTGGGTGATCGCGGCTACATTACCTGTGAACTTCTCAATGGACCGGAAGGTATCTATGTAGATTGGAGTTCTGACAATCCGGCCGTCGCCGTCGTTGACCCAACAGGAAGCATCGTTGCAATCGCGCCGGGAGACGCCGAGATCAGCGTACAAGCCGTCGCCGGCGACGTCGTTCTGCGGCGTTCCGCCTATGTCCATGTCAATGACTACAAAGCAAGTAAGATCACGATCTCCGCGCCGGGAATTGACGGCCAGGTAGATGCCCGGGGTCGCACGGTCTATCGGATCAAGGTCGGAGACGTATTGCATCTGACGACACGAATTCAACCGGAAGGCGCCAAGCTGGCGCGTATCGAATGGACGGCCGGCAATCCGGAAATCGTAGATCTTTCGGGAGGCGGCGACGTCGTTGCGACGGCAAAAGGAGAGACTTCCATCACGGTATCCTCCGGTGTTTTGTCTGACACAATCCTCTTTGAAATCGAAGAAAACGGCATCCCTGTCGAGACAATCCTCCGCTATATCATCCTTGTCGTCGTTGTCATCATCATCATCGTTGTGATCGTAAACATTGCCCTATACACAGCCAAACGCCGCAAGGAAGAGGAGCGCAAACGCGCCGCAGCGGCGAAACACCGCAGAGAAGAAGCACGGCAGCGTGCCGAGGAAGAGGCAAAGCGGGCGGCCGACGAAGCCAAGGCAACAAAGATCGAAAAAGGCAAACCGGTGCAAGAGCCGGAGACGCAAGCAAGCCGCTCCGCAAAAGTATCAGGAGCCACCGTCAGTGCCGCCGGAGATGCCGCAGGCCCCCATGATGAAAATACGGAAAGGGCACTGACACTGGACGATATCAAATAGTGCGGAAAGATTGTGACGTCCTGAGCCTATGATCGCACAGACATTCGCAACTGCCGTCTGAGTTTCACAAAGACCTCTTCAATGTCAATTGGTTTGCCGACATGGTCGTTCATGCCGCAGGCAAGGCATTTGTCTACGTCTTTCTTAAAGACATTGGCGGTCATAGCGATGATAGGAATTGTCTTTGCTCTCGGGATATCCATCGCGCGAATCTCGCGCGCAGCGGCGTAACCGTCCTTGACCGGCATATGAATATCCATAAAAATCACATCGTAGAGCCCGGGGGTTTCCGCAAATTTTTCAACCGCTTCCAGGCCGTTTTCCGCTGATGTGATGATAGCACCCGTTTCTTCGAACAAGCTCTCCACGATCTCGCGATTGATGTCGACATCTTCCACGAGCAGAATGTGCACCCCTTCGAACTCATGCTCACTTTCCTCTGAGCCAACCTCGCTTTCGTCCCCCGGCTGCGCCATCAGATTGTTGATCATATCGGTGAGCGCGCTCGTAAACAAGGGCTTTGGAATGAATCCATCCACGCCGGCTTCTTTCGCCCTATCCGCGATTTCTGACCATTCGGAAGAAGAGATCATGACCACAACCGCGTGTCCCGCACCCCGTCGTTTGATCTCTTTCGCAAACTCGAGGCCGTCCATGCCGGGCATCTTCCAATCGGCGAAAATAATATCATATCCCGGATCCGCCCGTTCGATCATCTCCAGTGCTTCGCGGGCGTCCTTCGCCGTATCACAAGCAAAATCGAGCGCTTCCGCTGTCGCATCGAAATGCATACGAGCCTCTGCGGAATCATCGACCGCGAGTACCCTGAGATTGACCCAATTCACATTCTGCGGAAGGCTTTGCCCTCCAAACGCGCGTGCCTTTTTGACGCCCACTACGAAAGAAAAAGTCGAGCCTTCGCCCGCAACAGAATCCACGTTGAGCGTGCCCCCCATCAGTTCGACGATCTTTTTGGAAATCGCGAGCCCGAGTCCCGTACCACCGTATTTGCGCGAAACACTGTTGTCCGCCTGTTCAAAACTATTAAAGAGTCTGGGCATAAATTCTTCCGAGATCCCAATGCCTGTGTCGCTGACCGAGATGCGAATGAAGTCGATCTCCTTGTCCGCATCCGTGCCGGCACGCGAAGCTGCGAGAAGCACCCTTCCGCCTTCCGGCGTGAACTTCGCCGCGTTCGAAAGAAAATTAGTGATTACCTGACTCATGCGCTGTTCATCGGCACGGATCGCGTCAGGGACCGAAGGATCGATACGAACCCTAAAGTCTATATTTTTCGCATCCATCGTAAAAGCCAGAACCGTCGCGATCTTTTGCATCATCTTCTCGAAACTGAAATCATGCTCCGACAGCTCGAGCATATTGGCTTCGATCTTGGAGATATCGAGTACGTCATTGATGATGCCGAGCAAATGCGTCGCTGCATCCGAGATCTTGCCGAGGCAATAGTTTTTGCGAAGGGCATCGTCCGAGCCGAGTGCGATGCTGGTCATACCGATGATCGCATTCATCGGCGTCCGCATTTCGTGGCTCATATTCGCGAGAAAATCCGACTTTGCCGAACTCGCACGGACTGCCGCCTCGCGCGCGTTTTTCTCCTCAGTGATGTCATTAAAGATCACGATCGCGCCCTCGGCTTTCCCATTGAGATCCACCATAGGCGTAATGCTGATTTTATAATAATTTGGTTCGCCGTCGTCGTCGATATCTGCCGTTTTCTCCACAGTGACAGGAGTTTTTCCGCTGACAGCATGCCGCAGGCTCTGTTCCATCGAAGAAACCCATGCCTCCTCCGCAAAAAGCATAAACACCTCACGACAGCTGAGATTCCGGATCATATCAAAAGATGGCAGCCTTAGTTTTTTCAGAAATACATCTGTACAAAACTGTAGGTGCAATTCCGCATCAAGAAGCAAAATGATATTGGGATTGTTGTCAAGCAACAGATCCATATAACGGTGAAGCTGATCTTGTTCGGCCTTGCGCAACTCCTCCAGCCCGCTCCGCGCAAGCTGGGCCAATCGATTGCGCTCGATAATACTTTCCAGCTGCGTGATTCGCCGGTTCCGTTTTTTTATCTCGATCTGATGCTGCTTTTCTTCGTCTTCTGTCATTTTGTCGCGCACAACCTTCCCCCGGCATCACAATACTTCTTTATTCTTAAAGATTTAGATATTATATCATGTATACCACACGCATCACGCATTGAAACACAAGACCTTTATTCACACGAAAACACCGTATATCCCAGCCATGAATCACAAGGTTTTACGGCGTTCTACAGATCATGTATAATATTTCCCAATAGCAAGTTGCGGGGGAACATAAGCGCGGATACAGAAAGGGGAAAATCATGGCTGACAAAGAAACCACACCGAAAGAAATTGCAGGGAACGCCGCCAAAAAGACAAAGGGCTTTTTCGGGGAATTCAAGGAATTTATCATGCGCGGCAATGTGCTCGACATGGCAGTCGGCGTTGTCATCGGCGCCGCATTCAAATCCATTATCGACGCCCTCGTTGCCAACGTCATCAATCCGATCATCGGCCTCGCCACCGGCGGCGTCGATTTTTCCAAGCTTTCGGTCACGATCGGCAAGGATTTAACGATCGGCTACGGTGCCTTCCTCCAGACAATCATCAGCTTCGTCCTGATCGCCCTCGTCGTCTTCCTCATCGTAAAAGGCATCAACAGTCTGCACAAAAAAGACGACAACGCACCTGCCGGCCCGTCAGAATTAGACGTACTGACAGAGATCCTGGGCCTGCTCAAATCCCGGCAAGGTTCCTGATCACAAATCCGTAAAATCCATCGCCGCGACCTGCTTCCATAACGCGAGAAATTCGGGTTTTGCTTGCCGGGCCCGGTTTAGAGTTTTCATCATATACTGCTACTGTCGGCCATGGGTGATTCGGTGATTTCATAGTCATAACAGATTCGGGTATCCATATTCATGGCACCATGCACAATCTTTTGCGCTTCCTTATGAGCCGGATGCGACTGATAATTTTTCAGCGCGGCTTCATCTTCAAACATGCTGTCGAGCATCAATGCGCGATTGCTTGAACCCAGCGGGGCGATGATGACTTTGATCGAAAGCAGGCCCGGAATCTTTCCATACAAACCTTCCAAGCCTTCCTTGATTGCCAGGGCATGTTCTTGATTTTCCTCATCCGTATATTGTGAATGAAAACTCCACATTACGATATGCCGTACTCTCATTTGATTCTCCTTACCATCCTTGACTCCGTTCCAAACCCATAGTGGAAACCTCCGCTTCGTCAGCGCTCATCGTCATGATTCGTCCCACCGTCTTTCTGATGTGCGGATTCTTTCCTCCAAGCATTTCCATCTCTTCTTCATCCTCCGTTCAAAAATCAGAGCGCTTCAATGTCCGCGCGACTAAGTCCTGTATACTTCGCAATCAATGCCGCTTCCATACCATCAGCCTTCATCTGACAGGCGGTTTCTTTCTTGCCTTCTACAACGCCCCTTGCTTCGCCTCTTGCTTCGCCCTCGGCGAGCCCCTCATCCCGCGCGTACTGGAGTTGCGCGATGCGGTCGCGCTGTTCTTTGTCGCGGGCTTCCGCGATCATGCGCTCCGCTTCGTCAGCACTCATCGTCATGATTCGCCCCACCGTCTTTCTGATGTGCGGATTCTTTCCTGCAAGCATTTCCATCTCTTCTTCATCCTCCGTTTTAATCAGTTCAAGCCAGTCCCACAGCGCCGTACCGTCGCTTC
>BNUG01000020.1 GCA_025997195.1 Clostridia bacterium
GATGCGGGGGCCGTGTAGTGAATATAATCCTGAATACGTGACAAATTTTCAATCAAAATGCGGTTGTGCGACGCCTCTGCGATTCGTTTGTGAAAGCCCGCATTGATTGCTCTCATGCGCTTCGCGTCACCACGCTCGGTGTAGAACGCCATGAAATCGAGGCTTTCTTCGATGGCTTCGATTTCCTCATCGGTCGCACGCTCGGCAGCCCAGCGAATCGCCTGCACTTCATCATTCAGGCGCAGCGTATAGAGGTCGCGAAGATCACCTACCGGCAGTCCGGTCACGAAGGCGCCGCGATTTGGGATCATTTCGATCAGGCCCTCGGCCTCGAGGTTTTTGAGGGCCTCCCGCACGGGCGTCCGGCTTACGCCATAACGCTCGCTCACTTCCTGCTCTGTAATTTTATCGCCGCTTTCCAGCTGTCCGGCTAAGATCTCAATGCGGATTTTGGCCGCTAAATCCGCACTCAGTGACTGCCTGCTTTCAACCATTGCTTTCAAGCCTCCTGACGGATCATATTGATCTTGCCACCCGCAAGTATCATCTTTTTTTCGATCTCGTTCAGCGAATTGATAAAGGCGTGAGAAACCCCTGTCCGCGTATCTTTGATCATAATAAGTTCATTGCGAATCTGCTTTTTCGCATCCTCGATCAAGAGCGCGTCACCTTGGTTGATTTTTGTATAGTCCGCCGGATCGTCAAAGACAAGCGGGAGGATGCCGCTGTTGATGAGATTGGCGCGGTGGATACGCGCAAAACTCTTGGCCAGTACGAAGCGGACGCCCAGATAAAGTGGAACAAGAGCCGCATGTTCCCGGCTCGAGCCCTGGCCGTAATTGTCGCCGCCGATGATGGTGCCGCCGCCGAGCGGGCCGGCTTGTGTAGCCTTTGCCCGCGCCGCAAAATCGGCGTCGACTTTCTCAAAACAATAGTCCGCGAGGCGGGGGATATTGGAGCGGTAGGGCAGAAGTCGGCTGTCGGAAGGCATGATGTCGTCGGTCGTGATATTGTCGCCGGCCACTAGGATCACCTCGGCGGTCACATTGTCTTCGATCGCATGGCCGCGCGGGAAAGGTTTGATATTCGGACCCATTTCCATGGGTGGCAAGGCTTCTCCGGACTCGATCACGGGCGGGAGGATGCGAAAACTTTCATTCAGATAAAACCGTTCTGGCGCCGCGATTTCTGGCAAGGTGATCCCGAGTGCAGCGCCCTCTGTCTGTCCGTCCGTCAGGATCCCCGTGATCGCGGAAACCGCGGCCGTTTCCGGGCTGACAAGATAGACCTCCGCATCGTTTGTTCCGCTGCGGCCTTTGAAATTGCGGTTGAATGTGCGCAAAGAAACCGCGCCGGACTTGGGCGACTGACCCATGCCGATGCACGGCCCGCAGGCACACTCAATGATGCGGGCGCCGGCGTCGATTAGGTCTTTCAGCGCGCCGTTTTCCGCCAGCAAAGACAAGATCGTGGCGGAACCGGGCGAGATCACCAGGCTGACGTCGGGATGCACCCTGCGTCCCTTCAGAATGGTCGCTGCTTTCATGAGATCTGTATAGGCGGAATTGGTGCAGCTGCCGATGCAGGACTGGTCGATCTTGATCGGACCGATCGCCTGAACCTGCTCCACGTTGTCAGGACTGTGCGGCTTGGCTGCGAGGGGCTCAAGCACAGACAGATCAACGCGCAGGGTCTCGTCATAGACGGCGTTTTCATCGGCTGCTAGCGGAAGATAATCACCTTCGCGTCCCTGCTGCGCTAGGTAGATGCGTGTATTTTCATCAGAAGGAAAAACCGTCGTCGTAGCGCCGAGTTCCGCCCCCATATTGGCGATCGTCGCACGGTCGGTGAGAGAGAGCGACGCTACGCCGGGCCCATAGTATTCCACGATCTTGCCGACGCCGCCCTTGACCGTCAGTTTCTGCAGGACTTTGAGGATAACGTCCTTTGCCGAAACCCACGGACGCAGTGTGCCGCAGAGTTCCACGCCGAGCACCTTTGGCGCCGTCATGTCATAGCGGCCTTGCGCCATCGCTACCGCCACGTCGAGTCCGCCCGCGCCGATGGCGATCATGCCAAGGCCGCCGCAGGTCGGGGTGTGGCTATCGGAGCCGAGCAGGGTCTTGCCGGGCGCGCCGTATTGTTCGAGGTGGAGCTGATGGCAGATGCCGCCGCCCGGCTTTTGAAAGATGATGCCGTGTCTGGCCGCAACGCTCTTGATGAAAGCGTGGTCGTCCGCATTTTCAAAGCCCGTTTGCAGGGTGTTGTGGTCGACGTAAGCGACCGAGCATTCGGTCTTGACCTGCCCCGGTTCCATCGCCTCGAGCTGCAAATAGGCCATCGTGCCTGTTGAATCCTGCGTCAGTGTCTGATCGATGCGGATTGTGATCGCTTCGCCCGGCGCGTAATGCCCTTCGATCAAATGAGCCTTTAGTATCTTTGCTGCTAATGTATCTCCCATAATCACCTCTCTTTTATATATTGCTCCTCCGATTAAATATTGGACATCTTGACGACCAGCACGACATCCTGCTGCGCCCGAAAGCCTCGCAATACCACCGGTATTGCTGCGGGCCCGCCTTTTTTCCACGCAGCTTGCTGCGTAATGGAAAAACGGACAGCGTAGGTGCGCCTTGCATGATGCCGTGCTGCCTCGCCAATTCAGTCCAACATTGAATCGACGAAGCAATAATACTGCATACAATTATACATAAATACATGTGTTGACTGCAAATTTGATTGGAATCGTGAAGGGTTATGGTATATACTATAAATTATTGTTCACATCGTATTGTCATTCTGCACCTACGGCGCAGAATGGCTGGAGTATGAACAGTAACATACTGAACTGTAAAAACAAACACAGCTGGAGAACTGCGGGAACGAGGAGGATTCATTATGGCAAATCTATTTAAGAGGGACGCAAGTATTCACGAATTTAATTGGGAAAATCTTGGCGATGTCAAGGCCGGGCGTGAAGATCTCGGTGAGGATATGCCGGTACTCGTTTATCGTTTGATGCAGTTCACGATGCTGGATGTCCTGACAAAAGACTTTGGCGCGGAGAAGGCCAATGAGTATTTCCGTCGTTGCGGCTTCCTGGCCGGCACGGAATTTGCGAAGAATGTGCTCGACTTGTCGGGTGATCTCAATACCTTTGCCGCCCATTTGGCGAAAACACTTTCCGATTTCAAGATCGGTATCCTGCGCATGGAGGCGGTCGATCCGGATACGGGCAATTTGGTGCTGACGGTCGGACAGGATCTCGACTGCAGCGGGCTGCCGGTGACGAACGAAACGGTTTGCAACTACGATGAAGGCTTTATCGCGGGCATCTTGAATGCCTATACAGGCAAGGAGTATGAAGTCAAAGAGATCGATTGCTGGGCTACGGGCGACCGGGTGTGCCGCTTCACAGCCAACGCACTGTAAACTGTAAATCGTGAAAACAGGACATGCTGAAGCATGAGGGTGTGAGGAAATAGCAAACAAAGACCTCGAAATTTATTTTAATTATTTACGCGACGCGGTTTATTATTCGAATCGCGCCAAGATTGATATGGATACCTTGTCAGATGAGGATCATCGTGAGTTTGCCGAGGCCTTGCTGTCTTTTGGCGGCATGGTGACGGAAATGCGTGCCTTGGCGTCGAGCTTGTCGCGCGGCGATTTGAATGTACCCCTGCCTTCGTCGGACAACGAACTGGCGGCGCCGCTCAAAGCCCTGCACTCAACGCTCAAGCACCTGACATGGCAGACCAAGCAGGTGGCTCAAGGAGATTATACGCAGGAAGTCAGGTTTATGGGTGAGTTTTCTGCGGCCTTCAACGAGATGATCGCCCTACTGGCAGAACGCAAAGAGGAGCTTGCGGAAGAGATGGATCGTGCCAATGTTCGGGCGACGGAATTAGACCGGGCAAACAGCATGTTCGAAGCGATCACGAGCAATATGACCGAGTGGATCGTTATGGTCGACAAGGAAAGCGGTGAGCATCTGTTTGCCAACCATACGGCAGTGACCATGCTTACCAGCGATACTTTCGAAAAGCAGCTGTACGACATCTTGTTCGAATATGCGCATGGCATGGAGTTAGGCAGTGAACCTAAGAAGGAAGACTTCATGCTGATCAGCGATACTGCGGTACAGTATTTCGAAATGATGCTCTATCCCATCCGCTGGTTTGAGCGCGATGCGGTAGCCTGCGTGCTCTCCGATGTGACGGAAAGCAAGGAGCAGTACAGCAAACTCGAGGATGTGGCCTACCGGGATGTTTCGACGGGTGTTTTCAATCGCCTGTACGGGATGAAGGTGCTCGAAGAATGGATTGCCGATCAGGTGGCTTTCTACCTGATCTTCGCCGATATGGATATGCTGAAATATGTCAACGATGTGTTTGGCCACGGGGAGGGAGACGTCTATATCAAGGTGGTCGCCGATCTCCTGCAGGAGATTTCGCAGGTACCCGTCGTCTGCCGTCTGGGCGGCGACGAATTCATGGTGCTGCTGAAAGAGCGCGATTTGAGGGGGCGGGATATAGAACAGGTGATGGAGGATCTGCGCACAAAACTTGTGGATTCTTCCGTCACGGACGAGAAAGGAAACATCAAATACCACCGGAGTCTCAGCTACGGCATCGTTGGCGTCGGACAGGGGGATGCCGGCGCAAAAGCAAGTGAAATCCTGGCCCTGGCGGACGACCGCATGTACCAATATAAGAAAGCCCATAAAAAAGAGCGCCGCGTATAAGCGCTCTGATTCTCCTTTACAAATTCGAATTTATCGAACAACTCTGCTTGCATTATACTCGGGATTTGTTGGTGTTGCTATACGGGTTTCGCTATGAACTTTGTCAATGCCCCGATTGTACGCACGGGCTCGAACAAAAATACAAGTAGTGAGAACGCCTTCGGCTGTACGAAAAAGGCTGTCAAAGCGAACACGTCGGCAGCAGTTTTCTTATGATTCAAAAATGAAAATTAAAACGCAGGAACCAACCCTTTACTTTTGGCCGGAAACAAAAAGAGAGATGCAAGCCCCAAAAGAATCCGCGCGGAAGGCTTGACATTAGACTGTACTCTAATGTTAGCATGGGTTTGAGAGGAGTTAGCGCGTGGATACCTATACGATTGAAAACACATCTGTGAAACTCGGACTTTCAAAGGATACGCTTCGGTACTATGACAGACTGGGTATTGTATCTCCGCAGAGAGGCGAAAACAAATATCGTTATTATTCAGAAGCGGATATTGTCAATCTCATGTTCGTGCGTATTATGCAATATGCGGATTTTTCGCTTCGTGAGATAAAGGTTGCCCTTGGCGGTCAGAATTGTACGGACACAGAAGATTGCGACGCGGAAGCCCTTGCCATGCTGAAAGACAAGCAGGAAAAGGCGCGGCAGGAGATCAGGCGCCTCCGGAAAATCCTGAAACTTTTCGATTTCGCGATCGGAACGGTAGAGGGCGTCGGTATTCGCGACGACAAAGCGTTCGCAAAGTTGATTTCAACGATTTTTTCGAGTATTGAAAAATTAGAAAACAAGGAAGGTTAAGGAAGATAAGGAGGATAAGGAGGATAAAATGGCGAACGAAAAAGCAAAACACATCATTTTTTATTTTACGGGAACAGGGAACAGCCTGAAAGACGCGAAGCGCATAGGGGATGTGCTCAGCGCGGACGGCGGGTGCGGCATTTATTCCATGAGCGGTGAGCCGCCTGTGGTCACGGCGGACACGGAAACGGTCGGCTTTGTCTATCCGACATATTTTTGGGGCATACCGCTGCGCGTGAAAAAATTTGCGGAAACGCTCGACTTGAGCGGGTGCGGAAAGACTTATTGCTACGCGGTCACGACCTGCGGCGGCACGGCGGGCAACGCGCTGGGTCAACTGAACGCGGCGCTGAAGATTCACGGCGGCAAGCTGAACTACGGCACAAAACACAAAATGTTCTCAAACTATATCCTTATGTACGATTTGGAAACCGACATCGCGGGCATCACGGCGCAAACAGATCAGACGCTGCTGCCGATTTTGGAGGACATAAAAAACCGGAAACAGAACCGCGTGGTGAATCACCGTATTGTCAATATATTTTGGTCGTCCATCATGCGCAGGATACCGGATAAAGACAGGAATTTCGTGGTTTCGGACGCGTGTACATCCTGCGGCGTATGCGCGGAAGTCTGCCCCGTAAAAAATATTCGGATGGAAAACGGCAGACCGGATTTCCTGCATCGGTGTGAGCGATGCGTGGCATGCATCAACTATTGCCCCATGCGCGCCATCGATTACGGAAACGTCACGCAAAAGCGAAACCGTTACCAAAACCCCGACGTAGGCGTGAGCGAATTAGGATGGCATGAAGTGTGAATATTATTGCTTCGCCAATTAAATATTGGACTGAATTGGCGAGGCAGCACGGCATCGTGCAAGGCGCAAAACGCAGCAATACTGGTGGTATTGCGAGGCTTTGCAACGCAGCAGGATGTCGTGCTGGTCGTCAAGATGTCCAATATTTAATCGGTGGAGCAATCAGAAAGCAAAGAGACTGTTTTCGTGACAATCATAAAAGATTCCCGCCTACGCGGGAATGACAATCACAATAGCGATTTTGGGATTCCTGCGGTGATGACTTCGCAGCCGTCCTCTGTCAGGATCACGGTGTCTTCGATGCGGACGCCGCCCCAGTCTTTCAGGTAGATCCCCGGCTCGATCGTGATGACCATATCGGCTTCGAGCATGGTTTCTCCTTCTTTTCCGATCCGAGGGTCTTCGTGTACCTCGGTGCCGATGCCGTGTCCCGTTGTGTGGATGAAATAATCTCCGTAGCCGTCTTTCTCGATCAGGCTTCGGCAGACGCGGTCGAGATCCCTGCATTTGATCCCGGCTTTGGCAGCCGCAAGTCCTGCTTCCTGTGCGCGCAGAACGGAGTCGTAGACTTCACGCTGCTTTTCCGTCGGCTCGCCGAGCAGGAAGGTGCGCGTCATATCGGAGCAGTAACCGTCTATGACGACGCCGAAGTCGATCGTGATGAAGTCGCCGGGCTCGAAGGCGCGGTCTGACAACTCGGCATGCGGCTCCGCGCCATTTGGGCCCGAGGCGATGATGGGGAGAAAGGAGAGGCCGCCGTAAGTTCCGTATCCTTCGAGGGCTTCGGCAAAGACCTCCATGCGTGCCGCGAGGAAACGTTCGGTGGTGCCGGCGCGAATCAGCGGCAGGGTCTGTTCAAAGACGGCTGTTCCCGCCTTGGCGGCACGCCGTAAGGCCGCGATTTCATCGGTTGTTTTTATCATTGCCATCGTTCATTACTTTCTTTGCACAAGCGGATTTATACAGGGGGGACGCTTTTGTGTAATTTTTACACAAAACAAAACGTCCCCTGTGTAATGCGTCTACAGGTTGCGCAGATCCGGCGTCTTGAGGTTGATCGGCTTGCAGGCGACGAACTGTCCGGCGCCTTTTTGCCCGAGGAATTTGCCATCCTTGGCGACGAGCTTGCCTCGGCTCCATGTCTGAACCGGATAGCCCCTGAGATATTCGCCTTCCCAAATGGTGTGGTCGGTCGCGCCGTGCATGTCTTTGTTCTTGATGGTGACACGTTTCAAAGGATCATAGACGACGATGTCGGCGTCGCGTCCCGCTTCGACCGCGCCTTTCTTGTGTGAGAGTCCAAAGATCTTCGCGACATTCGTCGAGCAGAGTTCAACGGCCTTGCTGTAGGAGATATGTCCTTTATTCGCTTCGGAGAGCATATAGGGGTACATGTTTTCGATGCCGGCGCAGCCGTTCGGGATCTTGCGGAAGTCTTTCTTGCCCCAATCCTTTTCTTTCTGAAGGAAGGGACAGTGGTCGGTGGCGACGGTGGCGATGTCGCCGCGCGCGATGCCGTCCCACAACGCTTTCTGCGAGGCCTTGCCTTTGATCGGCGGCGAGCAGACGAAGTTGCGTCCGTCCGGGCGCTTGTAGACGTCGCTCGTAAAGTTCAGATACTGCGGACAGGTCTCGGCGAAAATCGGATAGCCTTCATCCCGCGCCTTCGTGACGGCGCGCAGACCCTGTGCGTTGGCCAAGTGCACGATGTAGAGGGCCGCGCCCGTTGCTTTTGCCCAGTGGATCGCGCGTTCGTCCGCTTCGCCCTCGACAAATTCTGGCCGGCTCAGATAGTGATACCAGGGCGAGAGTTTCTTTTCCGCCGCATATTTGGCCGATAAATAATTGACCAACTCGTTGTTCTCCGCATGGACGCCGATCAGCGCGCCGATGGATTTGCTGTGTTCGAGAACCTCATAGAAGACTCCGTCCGTGACGCCGAAGTCGTAGACCATAAAGACCTTGAAACTTGGTACACCCATTTTGACGGCGTCTTCCATCGTGTAGAGCAGTTTGTCATGCACATCTTTCACTGCGAGGTGAAAACTGTAATCGACGACAGCCTGGGGTGCCGCAAGAGCATCGCGCCGTTTGATGGCGTCGGGGAAGGTTTCGCCCGTATCCTGAAGAATAAAGTCAAAGACAGTCGTCGTCCCACCGCAGGCCGCCGACCGCGTACCGGTCTCGTAGTCGTCCGAGGAGATCGTGCCGCCGAAGGGCATGGCGAGGTGTGTATGCGCATCGATCGCGCCGGGCAGAATCAGTTTGCTGCGGCAGTCGATCACAGTGGTTTCCGGATCGGGTTTGATGCTTGCCGCAATGGCCGTGATTTTTTCGCCGGTAACGGCGACGTCGGCCTTAAAGATGCCGGAATCGGTGACGATCTTTCCGTTTTTGAATAAGATATCAATAGCCATGATGCACTCCTTTCGCGTTTCGTGTAGGTAGTATTTATATGGAATTATGTACGACAAAGCCATTGTACCACTACAAACTATGGATTGCCACGCCTCTGCGCCCGCGGCGAGGATGGATGGGGGGTTGGACGGGGCTGGACGTAAAATAGCGATTGACAAAATATTCCATATAGTGAATAATAATACAGATGGCGGTACGCGCTGAACCTGAACCCGAAAGGACAACGGTGAAGCGAATGAATCAAACTACAGTACAGATCGTATTGCAGGTGTTGCAGCTGGCGATTGAACTTTTAGGACTGTACATCCTGTACAAATCCAAAAAAGAGAAATAGCCGCCCCAAAGCAGATCGGCTAAATCTCTGACTCAAAATCAATGTAGGTTCAGCCGCCTGTGAAGAGGCAACCGCTCTTGTGGATCGAATTTTAGCACAGCGGAGAGAAATGTCAAGAATATTTGCTGACAAAAACAGTCTCACCAGGCGGCTTGTGAGGGGTGGACGCGAATCCTTTCCCGCTTGCCCGCCTGAGATACGAAAGATCGGGTTTGTGGGGCTCTCGGCAGGAGTCGGTACGACGACGCTTGCTTTGGCGATGGCGGAGTGTCTTGCGGGGAACGGAACCGCAGGCGAAGCGGGCAGCAAGACGGCACCGGTGGCCTGTTTGGAAATCGCGGAAGGTCCGGAAGTGGGCTCCTCATCCGGTCTTTCTTACGACAAGATCGGAATTGACCGCCATTTTGCGGGGCGCGACTATATTTCTTTTTATCGTTTGGCGGCGGAAGGCAAACCGGTCATGGGCAAGGTCAATCTCAGCGGTGGCGTCAATTGGGCGCTTCGTATGCCGGTCGACTTGCGGCACAAGGTCGGGGCCCCGTCCCTGCTCAGACTGATCGACAATATCGAAGGGGCGCCGGTTCTCTGCGACATTTCCTCCGCGCTGCCTGTGGAAACCTTGGCGGATGTGCTGTCGGACATGCACAGAATCATTTGCGTGGTCGATCCGTTGCCGTCAAAACTGCTGGCGGGCGGCCGCGTCATGGAGCAGGTGCGCAGCGCGGAGCATGCGGGGATTCCTGTGGTTTATGTCCTGAACAAGATGAACGCCGGCGTCAATGTGCGCGAAGTGAAGCGCTTTGTCAGTCTGAATAACCCGGTAGAGATTCCCGCCGTGAAGCCGCAGTTGGTGTATGCCGCAGAGTACGCTTGCCGCAGTTTGGCGGAGGATCCCGGAATCCGCACAGCACTCGCGCGGTTGATTCATTCGTAATATACCCGTAATGCGGGGATCGGTTCGAAACGGCGGTTGATACTGTATAATGTTAAAAGATATACGACACATACGGATAAGAATCGGATGTTGCTTTCGGAAATGAGGTCGGAGCGAACAGAAAATGAGCGGGACGGAATGATCGAGTACAAGAACATCACAAAACGCTACGGAAAAAACATCGGCGTCGAGGACGTAAACATTCGTATTGAGGATGGGGAATTCATTTTTCTTGTCGGACCGTCCGGTTCCGGTAAGTCGACTTTTGTGAAACTTCTACTAAAACTCATAGACGCCGATAAAGGCGGGATTTTATACAACGGTTACGACGTAACAAAACTGACGCCGCGCAAGATCCCGGGGCATCGCCGCAGTATGGGCATTGTCTTTCAGGATTTTAGTCTATTGCCCAAGAAAACCATTTATGAAAATGTCGCTTTCGCCATGGAGATCATTCAGCGGCCGAAGCGTACGATCGAGCGGCAAGTGCCGCAGGTACTTGAACTCGTCGGCGTTGCGGACAGCGCGCGAAAATATCCGCATGAGATCTCGATCGGCGAACAACAGCGCGTTGCGATCGCGCGGGCGATCATGAATAATCCCAAGGTTCTCATCGCGGATGAGCCGACAGGCAACCTCGATCCGGAAACGGGCTGGGAGATCATGCGCCTGCTCGACCAGATCAACCGGCGCGGCACGACGGTTCTGATGGTGACACATAGCCGCGAGATCGTCAATGCGATGAGCAAGCGTGTTGTGGCGATCAAGGATGGTCGCCTGGTGCGCGACGAACTTGGCGGCTTCTATCATCCCGAGGAGGATGACGAGCCTGCTCCGTCGCCGGAAGGAGCGCTGCCGCTATGACCGGATTTGGTGTCGCGCTAAAGCAAGCATTTTCACAGATCAACCGAAACAAGATGATGACGACGGCGTCGCTGTTTTCGATCACAGCGATTTTGCTTGTGCTCGGCGTCTTCTTCCTCATCGTGGTCAACATCAACAATATGGCGGAAGGCATCAAACAGGATTTCGATAAGATACAGGTCTACCTGCTCGATGAGGTCGCCCCGCAGCAAAGCGAAGAGATGATGGCGCAAATCCGCGGTTTCTCCGGTGTGGATACGGTCAGCTATCTGCCGCGCGAAGAAGCGCTGGATCAATGGAAGGTGAAGTGGGGGGAAAATGCAGATCTGCTTGACCGTATGCCGACCAATCCGCTGCCGAATTCCATCATCATTATGGTCACCAATCTCGATTATGCCAACGCCATCGTCGAACAGGTCGTGCCGATGGAAGGCATCGAGCAGGTCAATTATTCGCAGGACGCAGTAGACAAACTGCTGCGTATCACGCGGATCATCCAGATTGTGTCGCTTATCATCATCCTTGCGCTCGTCGCGATCTCCATCCTTGTCGTTTCCAATACGATCAAACTCACTGTGCTTGCCCGGGAGCGTGAGATCGTCATCATGCGGTATATCGGGGCGACCAACTGGTTCATCCGGGGTCCCTTCCTGCTCGAAGGGATCATCATCGGCGCGATTGCCGCCGTCATCGGCTCGGTGGCCGTCGGCGCAATTTACTATTATGTGGTCGGCCATTTCGGGATGGACTTGGCTTTGTTCCTGCCGAACGGTTTCGTCCCGTTTGACTTCATGGTAGCCAATTTGCTGATCATTTTCCTATCGCTCGGTATCTGCGTCGGTGCGTGCGGATCCATCATTTCGATGCGGCGCTTCCTCGAACGGTAAGGAGGACAATATGAAATTTATGACAAATCCAAAAACAGCAAACCTAAGAATCGGTACCTCTGTATTGGCAGCCATTTGCTGTTTTGTGACCCTTGCGTTCACGCCGGCTTTCGCACAAAAGACTGACAGCCAGCTGCAGACGGAACTCGAGAATGCCAACAAAGCGGTTGGGCAGTACAAGAGCGAATATGAAGAGGCAAAGGCAAAGCTGAATAGCCTGGAAGCTCAGATCGCTGGTTTAGAAGTCCAGATCGCGGGAACCGAGACCGAAATCTCGGAAACAGAGGCTCTGATCGCGGAGTATGACGCACAGCTTGCGCAACTCGCCATTGAGATCGCGCAGCTTGAATCCGAGGTCGGAGACCAAAATAGCATGCTCAACCAAAAGCTGCGCATCATGTACGAAACAGATGACGGAAGTCTGTTCGCGGTGCTGCTCGGCAGCGAGGGCGTTGTCGACTTTTTGTCAAACCTCGAGATGGTCAAGCGGATCCATGCAAGCGACCGGGCGTTACTCGACGAACTCCAGGCAAAACTGGACGCTTTAGAGGAGAAAAAAGCCGAGGTTCAGAAAATCGAGGAGATGCTGAACGCGCAAAAGACCGTACTCGTTAACCGCAAAGCGGCGCTTGACGCCGACAAAGCCGAACTCGGGATTGCCCGGAAAGCTGCTCAAGAAATAAAAGATGCGGCGTATGAGGATCTTGTCCAGGCTGAAATTGATTCCAAGCGGATCGAACAGGAACTCGCTGCACGCTATTCCTCGCTCACCTATGGCGGCGGCCCGCTATCCTGGCCGTGCATGGGGCGTATCACAAGCGAATTTGGCGGCCGGGCATCACCCGGCGGTATCGGAAGTACCAACCATATGGGCATCGACATCGGCGTTTCGACGGGCACTGCGATCCATGCGGCCGCAGACGGGATTGTCATCTTCGCAGGTTGGAGCGGAGGCTACGGCAATTTTGTTATGGTCGATCACGGTGTGATCGATGACGGCAGCGGCCGTGCGGTCGTTACTTGCTACGCGCATAATTCAGGCTTTGCCGTTTCCGTTGGCGCCTCCGTCATGAAGGGAGACACGATCGCTTACGCAGGATCGACCGGCAACAGCACGGGCCCGCACTGCCACTTCGAAGTCCGTGTCAATGGTGTGCCGCAAAATCCCAGAGGGTGGCTGTAAGGAACTCTTCTTTATGAAAGCGAATCATAAAATGCATGCTGCGGCGTGTATTTGTATTCGTACAAAGAAACCGTGGCGTGTTTGGCTCAAACAAAAATAGAAAATATTTGATTATATGATATATTTTGTAATATCATTGCGAGGTTCATTAAGAAATCGTACCGAAACGAATTGTTGTATTTTCAAAGCATACTGTGTATACTGCACCTGAGAGTTGAGTTGGAAGAGGTGTAAGGAGGTAATGTTATATGCCGAACACGCAAGAGTTGTACGATGCAAGGATCAAGCGGGTAGCGGACGCTGTCCAGTTGATCGAACCGGATCGCATCCCGATCGTTCCGGTATTCCAAGCCTTTCCTGTTTATTACATGAACAAGTGGACCATTCAGGATCTGATGAAGGATTATCACAAATGTACAGAGGTATATGACCATTTGTACGATCATTTCCAGCCTGATCTGGGGTGGGATCCGATCTTGTTCTACCCGGTCAATTATATGGAAACTACAGGAATCAACTGGTTCCGGTGGCCGGGAAAGCACTTTGACAATTCGAATGTCATGTATCAGTACATTGAAGGTGAGTACATGAAGGGCGACGAGTACCCGGAAGCGATTCGCGACATGACGAAGTTCATGATGAACAAATGGATTCCGCGCAGCTTTTCGAAGCTATCCGGTCTGGCGAAAGTCGATTTCCGCAATTCGATGTGGTTTGGTCACATGGGTGCGTTTGCCGCATTTTCTGATCCGGAAGTTCAGGAATCTTTCAAGGCGCTTTTCAAGGCCGGCCAAGAGCTCATGGACTGGTTCATCTATCTGGGTGAATATCAGGCACATATGAAAGAGAAATACGGCATCCCGCCGCTCTATGCAGGGTTTGCCTATGCGCCTTTCGATATGATCGGCGACAGCCTGCGCGGCACGAAAGAGATTTTGATGGATATGTACGATCATCCGGACGAGTTGCTCGAACTGATCGAAGTGGCTACGGATTTCGCCATCCAGGATACGATCGCCGGAAGTTCCGGAAAGGCAACACCTTACGTTTGGTATTGGCTTCACAAAGGCGTAGACGATTTTATGAGCAAAGCACAGTTTGAAAAATTCTACTGGCCATCGCTTCGCCGTTATATCACGGCGGTCGCGGACGCCGGGCTGACGCCGGTGATTTATGTAGAAGGCTCATACAACCACCGGCTGGAATACCTTTCGGAAGTTCCGAAAGGCAAGGTTGTCTACGATTTTGAGTATATCGATATGGCAGCAGCCAAGAAGGCACTCGGCGGTCATTCCTGCATCATGGGCAATGTCCCGGCGTATACGCTGAGTTACGGCAGCAAGCAGGATACGATCGACTGTGTCAAGTCGCTCATCGATACCTGCGCACCCGGCGGCGGTTATATCCTCGACACGGGTACCATGATCGACGATGCAAAACCGGAAAATATCGAAGCAATGTTTGAAACGGTGTACACGTATGGCAAACGATAGAGATAACGAATGGAGGACAAAATGATACTGGAAGAATTGGCAATAGCCGTTGAAACCGGCGATATGAAAAAAGTGCAGGCATTGATCCCGCAAGGTCTCGCGGATGGTGTGGATCCGCAAGATTTGCTGGACAAAGGGCTTTTAGCGGGAATGGCTGCGCTTGGCGCCCGCTTCAAGGCCGGCGAGGTTTTTGTTCCCGAGGTGCTGATCGCGGCACGCGCGCTCAATGCCGGTACGGTGCTGCTGAAAGACAAATTGGTAGCAGGTCAAAGTGTTTCCAAAGGGAAAGTCGTTATCGCAACGGTATCGGGCGACCTGCATGACATCGGCAAAAATCTTGTCCTGATGATGCTGGAGAGCACCGGATTTGAAGTGATTGATCTGGGTGTGGACGTGCCGGTCGAAGCGGTTGTCGAGGCTGTTCGCGAGAACAAACCGGACATCCTTGCCATGTCAGCACTTCTGACGACAACGATGGCGTTCCAGAAGGACATTGTGGAAGCGCTGAAGGTTGCGGGACTGCGTGATGGCCTGAAGATCATGATCGGCGGTGCGCCTGTGACCCAGGACTTCTGCGACAATATCGGTGCGGACAGTTATTCACCCGATGCGCCGGGTGCGGCGGATGCGGCGCTGGCTCTTCTGAGTTAAGTTTCTGTCTTGTGACGGCAGCTTAGATATTATTGGCTATTAGCAGTAAAAGGAGAAAAAAATGAATCGGAAGAAATTTTTGGCAATCGTACTTTGTGCGATCATGGTGCTGTCTTTCGGCATACTGACAGCCTGTTCGAAATCTGCTCCGGCAGCAGATGCACCTGCGGCAGCAGAACCGGCGGACAAACCCGCAAGTGAGCCGGCCGCCGGCGTCGAGAAGAAGATGATCGGGTTCTATGCGGACGCACCCGGTTCTTACTACGATTTGGAAGAAGAAACGCTGGAGAAGCTGGCGGCACAAGATCCTGAAGTCGATTGGGAAATCGTCTACAAGACAGGCCAGGGTTCCGCGGACGAACAGCTCAAGGCCGTTGAGGACTTTATCAGCGCAGGATATGACGCTATGGTCATCGTCCAAAACAATCCGAGCACGACAGACGAATGTATCGCGAAAGCAGTCGACGCCGGCGTTCCGTATTTCGGTGCCAACCACTATTTCGGCGATGTTCCGAATGCAGGAAAAGCTGCAGGCTCCGAGAGTTTTGACTTTGCGCCTCTGGGACAGTATGCCGGTGAAGATGCGCTGGCAAAGGGCGTCTCCAAGGTCGTTATGATCGAGGGCGTGCTTGGTCAGGGAACCGCTTCCGACCAATCCTACGGTTTTCTGAAAGCCTATGAGGATGCCGGGAAGAGCCTTGGCACGAAGGACGACGGAACGAACTGGACAGCAAAAGAACTCGCAACACTGAAGCCTTCGAAAGTAGGCGGCTCACCGGATATCGAAGTCGTATTCTGGGGCGCCGGCGAATGGATCTCTGAAACAGCACAGAAGAAGATGCAGGACGCCATCACTTCTCTCGGCAAAGACGGCTGGGATGGCTGCTATGTACACAACGATCCGATGGCTGAAGGCGTCATGGCTGCGATGGGCGATGCCGGACTCAGCACAGATGATTACTGGCTCGGTGCCTGCAATGGTCGTGAGGAATCCTGGCAGTGGGTCAAAGACGGCACACTTTCCATGGACGTCAACCAGTCGCCGTGTCTCGACGGATTGACACTCTACAACCAGCTGAAGGCTTACTTCGCAGGGGAAGAGTATCGTAAATTCGTCTACAACTATGCGACGCCATACAACCAAGATACCATCGGTGCGCTTGAGCCGTCACTCGTTCCCTGCAGCGACGTCGATGCGTTCATCGCGAAGTACAATACCGGCAGTGTGATCACAGATCTGAATGATCCTGCATTTGTGACGATGCCCGGCTACGGTCAGTAAAATTACAGCTTTCACTTGAGGGCAGGAACAGAGGGGACTGCGATTTCGCAGCCCCCTCCTTACATCGATTGAAAGGCCATCTATTATGAATTCATATGAGAGACTCTATACGCGCCTTGACGGCGGAAAGCCGGATCGGCTGCCAAATTTATCTTTGGTCATGTTTTTTGCAGCCAAATTGATCGGCGTGCCGTTTGGAAAATACGTGAGTGATTACCGCTTACTCTGCGAGGGCGCATTTCGATGCCATGAGGAATTTGGCATCGATATGTTTTGTGCGATCTCCGACCCGATGCGCGAAGCGGAGGGGTTCGGGGCCGTCGTTACCATACCCGATGACAACGTGCCTTACAGCAAGGCGCCTCTCATCGGTTCTGTGTCAGATATCGGAAAGCTGCATCCGATCGATCCTGCGTCTGGCAGGCGCATGAATGACAGATTGCTGGCAGTACAGAAGATGAAAGAAAAAGCGGCGGGCAAAGTGCCGGTTGTCGGATGGGTAGAGGGCGCGATTGCGGAAAGCTGCGATCTCATGGGGATTTCCGAATTCATGCTGAACATCATGTTGTATCCTGACGAAATACGGGAGTTGTTGGCGATTTGTTATGAGCAGGCGGTGCGGTTTGCAAAAGCGCAAATCGCGGCAGGCGCAGACATCATCGGCATTGGCGATGCGGCCGCTTCTCTGATTGGACCTGCGCTCTATGAGGAATTTGCTTTGCCGTATGAAAAGAAACTTGCAGGCGAGATCCACGCGGCTGGCGGGCTTGTGAAACTGCATATTTGCGGAAACACAAATAGTTTGCTCACGCTCATGGCCGACACGGGTGCGGACATCGTAGATCTCGATCATATGGTAGACATGAATCAGGCAGCGAATATCTTTCCGGCGGATATGCATATTTGCGGCAATTTCGATCCGTCAGGTGTGCTGTTGCGGGGAACGCCGGATAGGATTCGGGAAGCGGTGCGAACCTGTATGCAGATAGGGGATAGAAACGCGAATCTCATCGCACCCGGCTGCGAGGTGCCGCGGGATACACCGTTTGAAAACTTCCTTGCCATCCGTGAAGAACTGAGCGCTGTATGAACCCCGGGGAAATCGTACAAGCAATCCTCAAAGGCCGCGGCATCCTTGGGGACGCCGCGGCGCTGGAATTTTTGAGCGATCGTCCCCGGCTTACCTACGATCCGCTGCTCTTTGAGGATATGGAAGCCGGCGCATCGATGCTGCTTGCTGCCGTTACCGCCGGGCGGCGTGTCTGTGCGTACGGGGACTATGATGTAGACGGCGTCTGCGCAACGGCTTTGCTGTGCCGCTACCTTAGGGGTATCGGCGGCGGGGAACAAATCCAATATTATATTCCGGATCGCACCAATGAAGGCTACGGTTTGAATAAAGAGGCGCTTGCGAAGGTGCGGAGCGGTGCTGCTTTTGCGGATGGGATTCCGGCGGATCTTGTGGTGACGGTCGATTGCGGGAGCGTCAGCGTGTCCGAGGCGGCTTATGCCCAGGAAATCGGTCTTGATATCATCATCACGGATCATCATGATCTTGCGGAAGGTCTGGCGCCGGGTTGCGTCTTTCTCAATCCAAAGCGCGGCGGCTATCCTTTCACAAAGCTTTGCGGAGCGGGCGTGGCGTTTAAACTTTGTTCCGCCGTGGAAAATTTTCGGGTACGGGAAACCGGCGGAGAGAATCGATCCATCCTGCAAAGCTTGGTAGATCTCGTTTGTATCGCGACGATCGCAGACGTCATGCCGCTGATCGATGAAAACCGGACACTGGTCAAATACGGGCTCGGGCTGATTCGCAGCGCCCGGCGCCCGGCGCTTGCGGCCATTTTTAAGGTGGCCGGTATTGACCCGGCGGCGGCTACAGTCCGCGACATTGCCTTCGGAATTGCACCAAGGATCAACGCGGCGGGACGGTTGGGGGATGCCGCGGAAGCGGTGGCGCTTTTTCTGACCGATGACGAGGTGCGGATGCGGGAAGGCGCCGCGCAGCTTGATCGGCGAAACGCCGAGCGCAGGCATTTGCAGGACGAGTGTCTCCGGGAATGTTTGGATCTGGCCGAAGCGGAGCGGGTGTGGAATGGGGTAGAGCGAGCGTGCTTTCTGATGCTCGAACCAGACGCAGCGCATGAGGGTATATCCGGCATTGTCGCAGGGAAGGTACGCGAGGCGACAGGCTTGCCTTGCGCGGTACTGGCCAAAACGAAGGACGGCGAACTGAAAGGGTCGGCCCGGAGTGCGGGGCGACTGGATGTGACGGCTCTGCTGCGCGGCCGCGCCGGATATTTTTTGCGGCTTGGCGGACATGCCGCCGCAGCAGGATTTTCGCTTCGCAAAGAGGATGCCTTGCGCGCCAAGGAGGATCTCACGAAGGATCTGCTTGCTTTGCTGGAGGCGGATCCTGAGATGCTCCATGAGGAAACACATGTCGATCTGCGCATTGAGTCCTCGGATATTACGCCGGCATTGGCGGAAGCGTTGGTGGCGCTTGCCCCGTTCGGCCAGGGCAATCCGATTCCTGCCCTCGCGTTTCGCGCAAAGGCAAGTATCGTTTCTTCGGTTAAGGCGATGGGAGGAAATGGCGTTCATGTTCGTTTCCGCGCCGCAGACGTGCCTTGCGTATGGTTTTCCGGGACGGCGCCCCTTACGGCACTCTTAGACCGCTTTCCGGATGAGGAACTCGAATTCGTCGGGTGCCCGGAAATCAATGTTTGGAACGGCCGAAAGAGCCTGCAATTCACGGTTTCTCTTGCAAGACCTCAAGGCGTGGTGTAGAATACAAACTGTATAAATTGCCGCTGTCGAGGAGGGTCTTTATTGGCAGACACGAAGGGTATCTTATTCGTGATTTCCGGTCCTTCGGGCACCGGTAAGGGTACGATTTGCGCCGGATTGCCGCTTGGTGGTGAGGCGGAAATTTCCGTGTCGATGACGACGAGACAGCCGAGGCGAGGCGAAAAAGAAGGCAAGAGCTACTATTTCGTGAACCGGGAAGTGTTTCTCGAAATGATCGGGAGCGATGGCTTTTATGAATACGCGGAGGTCTACGGCGAGTATTATGGCACACCGAAGGCGCCCGTACTCGAAAAGCTTGCCGCTGGAAAAGACGTCATCCTCGAGATCGATACGCAGGGCGCGATGCAGATCAAAAACTCCTGCCCGGACGCGGTGCTGATCTTCATCCTGCCACCGTCGTTTGAAGAACTGCGCAAGAGAATCGAGAGGCGCGGCAGCGAATCGCCCGAAAAGATCGAACAGCGGTTTGGCAAGGCGAAAAGCGAGATTGCTGCGATCTCAAATTATGAATACTGTGTGCTGAACAAGAACTTAGATACCGCGATCCAAGATGTCGCGGCGATCATGAAAGCGGAACACAGTGCTGAGATAGATGAGAAAATCACGCAGCGGGCAGCCGCTCTTCGCGTTTCCGAAAACGCAGAGGAGATCGCCCGTTGGCTTTCGGGTTAAGATCAGAGGAGGAACGAAATGCTGTTATACCCACCCATTAATGAAATCAGGAAAAAGGCCGACAGCCGCTATACGCTGGTCGTTTTGGCCGCGAAACGCGCCCGCGATCTGATCGCCGGCAAACCTGCTCTTGCGGGCAGCGACTCGGATGTACCGATTTCGATCGCAGCAGCAGAGATCATGAACGGAGATATCACGTACAGCCGGCCGGCGGCGCCGGAGCCGGAACCGCAAGAAGCAGCGGTAGGCGCTTAGGAAAGCGCGTTATGTCCTCTGCGGCGTCGCCGGAACGTGTCTGCGTCTACTTGCTAAGCGACATAGATACGAAGGCTTCCGCCGAAGAACGTGCACGGGTTTCGAGGCGGTTTGTGGCGGATTCGGTTCGCCGGTATTGCGAACAGGAAGGCCGAGCGGTTTCTGAAACTGCGATACAGGGTCTTGTGGTCGGAACACTTACGGACGGAACACCGGCTTTTGAATACGGAACGCACGGCAAACCGTTTTTTGCGGATCCCGCGCTGAAAGATTTGTATTTTTCGCTGTCACATACCCGGGAAATTGAGGTTTGCGCTGTCTGCCGTACGGCGGTGGGCTGCGACATTGAATACCCAAAATTTAGGCATTTGGAAGCGGCGCGAATGGTGAAGATCGCGAAGCGTTTCTTTGCACCGGATGAATTCGAAAAGCTATTGCCCGATCCTGCCGGCACGTTCTTCTCGATTTGGACGAAGAAAGAGGCTTATGTGAAGTGGACCGGAAATGGGTTTGCGGAAGGGTTTTCCTCCTTTTCGGTCTTTGATCTTCCGGAAGGCGTTGTGTGTGAGAAGAGGATTCTCACGGGTGTGGAGGATGCGGAATGTGCGGTATGCTACGAATGGGGATTCTGAGTTATGGGCGATGAAGCCGAACGGATCTATGAAAAAGCCTATGAAAAGGCGCTGACTTATCTCGAGCGAAGCGCCCGCACGGAAGCTGAGATCCGCGAACGGCTTGTGCGTGCGGGGGTTGACGAAGATGTGGCGGAAAAAACGCTGGATCGGCTGCGAGAAGCAGGTTTGGTGAATGACGCAGACTATGCGGAGCGGTATCTTGAAGTTTTGACAGCAAAGGGCCGGGGGAGCCGGCGTATCGTGGACGAAATGCGAAGAAAAGGCCTGCCGGATGACGTGGTAAAGGCACGCATTGAAGAAGACATTTCACGGGAGAGTGAAACGTCGTCGGCGTATGAATTCGCGACCCAAATGTTTGAAAGACTCGGCGGGCCCGAGGCGGTGGCCGCAGAAGCAGAAAATGGCAGGGCTTTTGGGTCGCGGCCCGGAATGACAGCGTTACAAAAAATATGGCAAAAAGTTGACCGCAAATTGGTCTCGCTCGGCTACCCATACGGGGTCGTCGGCGAGGTGATGACAAAGCTGCGCGGCAGCGTGTAGAACACAGCATGACAGAGGCAAGGGAGAAGAACGTGTACAAGAATCTGGACAACAAACCGATCGCGGAGGTGCAGAACGCACAGGCGGATGCCTGGGAAGAGGGCGAACTGCTGAAGAAATGTGTGGAAGACCGGGCGGATCGGCCGAGTTTCCTTTTTTACGAAGGACCTCCCACGGCGAATGGGCATCCCGGCATCCATCACGTCATGGCGCGTACGCTAAAGGACAGCGTCAACCGCTACTGGACGATGAAGGGCTTCCGCGTGCCGCGCAAGGCGGGCTGGGATACGCATGGGCTGCCCGTCGAGATCGAGGTCGAGAAGCAGCTTGGGTTTTTTACGAAAAATGATATTGAAGACTATGGGATCGCCGCTTTCAACGAGAAATGCCGCGAATCTGTTTTCAAATACGAGGGGTTGTGGCGCGAGATGAGCCGCCGTATGGGCTTCCTTGCGGATATGGATCATCCTTATATCACTCTGGCAAACGACTATATCGAGACGGGTTGGTGGATCCTCAAACGGTTTTTTGACGAAGGACTGATTTATGAGGGACACAAGATCCTGCCGTACTGCCCGCGCTGCGGGACGGGGCTGGCGAGCCATGAGGTCTCGCAGGGTTACGAATTGGTGAAGACCAACACGGTCACGGTGATGTTTCACAGGAAGCCCGAGACCGGGCAGGAGGACGAGTGGTTCCTTGCTTGGACGACGACGCCGTGGACACTCGCTTCGAATGTCGCGCTGACGGCGGGGCCGGAGATCGACTATGTTCGGGCACGTTTGCTCGGGAATAATAAGGCCGGTGCCGCGCTTGTGGGCCGCGTGGTTTATGTCGCGAAGGCGCTTGCGGATAAGGTGCTGGGTGAGGGCGGATATGAGATCCTTTCCGTGGTAAAAGGCAAAGAACTCGAGCATATCGAGTATGAGCAGCTCATGCCCTTTGTGGATGTCTATGCTTCGGCCAAGCCGGGGACGCAGGCTTTCTATGTAACGGTAGCGGACTATGCGACGGACGAAGACGGCACGGGCATCGTGCATACGGCGCCGGCGTTTGGGGAAGACGATTATAATACAGGACGGCGTTATGGGCTTCCTGTGCCGAATCCGGTGGACGAAGAGGGCAAGTATACGGTGACGCCGTGGAAAGGGCGCCCTGTTATGGAAGACGGCCTCGACGTGGAGATCATCAAATGGCTGGCCGAGGAAGGCAAATTATTCTCGAAGGAAAAGGTCGAGCACAACTATCCGTTCTGCTGGCGCTGCCATACGCCGCTGATCTATTATTCGAAGCCGAGTTGGTATATCGAGATGACGAAACTCAAGGAGGAACTCGTGCGCAATAACAACGCCGTGAATTGGTACCCGGATTTCGTCGGCGAAAAGCGGTTTGGCAATTGGATCGAAAACGTCAACGACTGGGCGATTTCCAGAACGCGTTACTGGGGGACGCCGATTCCGATTTGGCGTTGCCCGGACTGCGGCGCGCTCGAATGTATCGGCTCGCGGACAGAACTGGCGGCGCGTGCTCTTGAGGAAGGGGTCACAGAAGACATCGAACTGCACCGGCCTTATGTAGACGACGTTCATATTCGATGTTCGAAATGCGGCGAGACAATGACGCGTATTCCCGAGGTCATGGACTGCTGGTTTGACAGCGGTTCAATGCCCTATGCGCAGCAGCACTATCCTTTTGAGAACAAAGAGAACTTCTATAGCGATTTGTTCCCGGCCGATTTTATCTGCGAGGGCATCGATCAGACGCGCGGCTGGTTCTATTCCCTGATGGCGATTTCGACTTTTATCGAGAAGGACCGTGTGCGAAAGCCCGGTGACCGCTCGTTCTCCGATGCGGGGCGGGCTTGCTATCGTAATGTGCTTGTCAACGACTTGATTCTCGACAAAGAAGGCAAGAAGATGAGCAAGTCCCTGGGCAATACAGTCGATCCGTTTGCGCTCTTTGACAAGTTTGGCGCCGATGCGACGCGTTGGTATCTGCTTCAGGTGTCACCGGTTTGGTCGCCGACGAAATTTGATGAAGAGGGATTGGCGGAAATCGCGGGCAAGTTCTTCGGAACGCTGCGCAATGTTTATCAGTTTTTCTGCTTGTATGCCAATCAGGACGGAATCGTAGTGGAAAAGCAGACGAATGGTACCTATGCCATCGGAGGCCGGGCGCTGCCCGCTGAACTTTCGGAGGCGGATCGGTGGCTGAATTCGCGTCTGGCCAACCTGATCGCCGGCGTACGTGCGGATTTGGACGCCTACGACCATATGCATGCGGTTCGGAAAATCCAGTATTTCGTGATCGAAGATCTGTCGAACTGGTATCTCCGGCGGTCGCGTAGGCGATTCTGGGGAAGTGAAACCACAGAGGACAAGATCGCGGTTTACCTGACGACGCATCGGGCGTTGCTGACGGTCGCGCTTTTGATGGCGCCGGTCGCACCTTTCCTCAGCGAAGAGATCTATTTGAATCTAATGGGGGCTGCGAATCAGTCGGGCGCTTATGACTCTGTTCATCTGGCTGATTTCCCGGTGGCGGATGAAACGACAAAAGACGCCGATCTTGAAGTTCGTATGGATCTTGTGCGGGGTCTGGTCAGTCTGGGACGCGGCGTGCGGGAGAAGGAACGGCTCAAGGTTCGGCAGCCTTTGCGTGCGGTCTATGTCGACGGCGCGCTGGAAGGCAGCATCGGACTGATGACGGATCTGATCAAGGATGAGCTCAATGTCAAAGAGGTTGTCTTCCTGAAGGATACCGCCTCCTATATGGATTATCAGATCAAACCGAATTTCAAGGCCGCCGGTCCGGTGTTTGGCAAGAACATGAAAGATTTCGCGGCGGCGCTTGTGTCGATGCCTCCCGCTGAGACGGCCGGATTGGCAGCCGCCTTTGCCGGTGCAAGGGGCGGTGATGGTACGGCTGAAGAGGATGCTGGCGGCGGCGAAGGAGTCGGAAGTACGGTTCTTGTGAATGTCGGCGGCAGGGATGTCCCGGTGACAGCCGAATTGGTTGACATCAAGGTGAGCGCGAAAAAGGGCTTTGCCGTTGCGATGGAAAACGGGAATTTCATCATTGCAGACACGTCTCTTGATGAGGAACTGGTGCGGGAAGGTCTTGCGCGGGAATTCGTCAGCAAAATCCAGCAGATGCGAAAGGCTGCCGGACTGGAGATGATGGATCGCATCGAGATCGTCTACAGTGGCGATGCGGAGGTCTCGGCGGCGGTGAGCAGCGAAGTGTACGGCACCTATATCGCGCGCGAGACGCTTGCCGATCGTGTTGCGGAAGATGCGGACGCTGCGGCGAAAGCAGAGGATGAATTCGACCTCAACGGACACAAAACAAAGATTGCGATTCGGAAGGTGTGATAGCGAAAGGCGCGAATATTATGGGACAGATCAACGTGATTGAAACAACACTGCCGGGCGTCCTGATCGTGGAGCCGAAAATTTTCGGCGACCAGCGGGGCTGGTTCTATGAAGCCTATGCCAAACGCGACTACGAGGCGGCCGGCATCGCCTATGATTTCGTGCAGGACAACCGCTCCTTTTCGGCGCTGCGAGGCACCTTGCGTGGCATCCACTTCCAGCGCGGAGACGCCGCCCAAGCCAAGCTTGTCTGGTGCGGACAGGGCAGTGTCGTCGACGTCGCCGTGGATCTCCGGAAGGGCAGCCCGACTTATCTGAAATGGGAAGCAGTCGTGCTGTCCGACGAAAACCGACGCCAGTTCATGATCCCGCGCGGCTTCGGCCACGCCTTCCTGACGCTCTCGGACGACGTAGAGTTTTGCTACAAGGCGGATAACTACTATAACTACGAAGCCGACGGCGGCGTCCGCTTTGACGATCCAGACATCGGCGTAGACTGGACGCAGTGGGGCTTTGTGCCCAATGCGGAAGGCTTTTACGAAGAGGTCATTCTCTCGGACAAAGACAGATCCGCGCCCTTCGCAAAGGATGCGGATACCGGATTTCGCTTCCATAAATGAAAAACCATTTTTGCTACAATATCCGGATAGACAACTTTTTTTGGCGAGAAACACGAAAGATTGTCGCTAAGTTTCGATACTATAATCAGCGAAAATATTGATAATATATATTATATCCGCTATTTATACTGGCTTGTACGCGTTGTGCTTGATCACGTATATTGATAAATATTTGTTGTAATTTAAATACATATGTGATATTCTCTTAAAGTATTCGATCAGGATTGGTTGATTATAAGTAGCGGAAGTGGTATGTATAGATGGCATTTCCGCTGATTATAAGGGAGACGTGACATGCCGCTTGCCGGACGAAAACAGGAACAAGACGCCTTGAAAAAATACTTCGCCTCCAAAGAGTCGGAGTTCGTTGTGATTTATGGCAGGAGACGCGTCGGAAAGACGTATCTGATTCGACAGTTTTTTGAGGATGCGTTTTTCTTCTATGCAACAGGTGTAGCGCCGGAGACGGATGCCCGGCCAAGTCTGCGCGCGAATCTGGAGCGCTTCGGAAAATCGCTGAATCAATACAGGATAGGGAGTGAAAAATCCCCTGCCTCCTGGATGGAAGCCTTCGATCAGCTCGCGGACGGCATCAAGCGTGCCGGCCTGTCTGACCGAAAAGTGATCTTCCTTGACGAAATGCCTTGGATGGACACGCCAAAATCAAAATTCATTTCAGCACTTGAGTATTTTTGGAACTCTTTTGCGTCTGCCCGAAACGACATTCTGTTGATTGCCTGTGGGTCCGCGGCGACCTGGATGACACGAAAAATCTTCAAAAACAGAGGAGGTCTGCACAACCGAATTACAGGGAAAATCTTAGTTCGTCCCTTCAACCTCTATGAATGCGAAGCGTATTTCCGGATGCGTGATATCGTGATTGACCGAAAGGACATCGCACAGGCATATATGATTTTCGGCGGTATTCCCTATTATTTAAGCTATTGGGACGGACGCTTCGGGCTTCCGCAAAATGTAGACCGAATTGTTTTCCATGAAGACGCACCGCTGAAAGATGAATTCGAACGTCTATATGCGTCTCTCTTCAAGAACTCTGCTTTTTACATAGAAGCGATCGATGCGCTCAGCGAAAAAGCAAAAGGATTGAGCCGCGATGAACTGGTCGCCGCGCTTTCGCAGAAAGATGGAGGGACAGTCAGTGAAATGCTGGACAATTTGGAGCTGAGTGGGTTTATCCGGTATTATTCTCTTTTTCCCGGGAAGGCGAATGGGGGGCTCTATCAATTGATCGACAATTTCTCTTTGTTCCATCGGGCATTCGTCAAGAACAACCGGGGCGGCAATGAGCATTTTTGGAGTGACCTTCACGAATCCCCAAAAGTGAATGCCTGGCGAGGGTACGCCTTTGAACAACTCTGCCTGCGGCATATCGATCAAATCCGGTCTGCACTCAGTATTGGAGGTGTATCTGCCGATATCTATTCCTGGCGCAGCAAGGTCAGCAAACCCGGTGCGCAAATAGATCTTGTGATCGATCGCGCGGATCGGATCGTCAATCTCTGCGAAATCAAATTTGCTAAATATGAGTTTGAAATAAAAAGCGAATATGCGGAAAAGCTGCGAAACAAGATATTCGCTTTCGGAAACGAGACGAGAACGACACAAACAACACATCTGACATTTGTAAGCACCTACGGCGTGAAACAAAACAGCCACTCAAATATGGTGCAATCAGAGGTCACGCTGGACGCACTCTTTGCCCCGCTCTTTCGCGTTTGATCTGCCGCCGGCGGCATTCGCGCCTTGTCTCCTTCAAAATGTGATATGTGAAGTGACAGCGAAAGGATGACTTGCGATGCCATTACCAGGCAAAGAATATTATACGTATGAAGATTATGCTTCGTGGCCGGATGATGTTCGGTATGAACTGATTGAGGGTGTCCCTTATAGGATGTCGCCCGGACCAACGCGCAGTCACCAGAAAATCTCAGGCGCCATCTTCAATCAGCTATACAATTATCTCGAGGGAAAGCAATATGAAGTGTATGCCGCACCATTTGACATTCGCCTGAACGCCGATGCAGAAGATGATACGGTTGTGCAGCCTGACATCCTGGTCGTCTGCGATCCGGAAAAACTTGACGAGAAGGGAGTGAAGGGCGCGCCCGATGTCGTTGTGGAAATCTTATCTCCGTCCACGGAAAAATTCGACGCACTCGTAAAGCTGAACCTATACCGGAAGTACGGTGTAAAGGAATACTGGATCGTTAATCCCGCAGCGAAAGTGGTGACGGTGCATTTGCTAAAGGACGGTGAATATGTCATATCCGCCTATGGGGGAAATGACGCTGCACCGGTGACGATGCTCAAAGATTGTGAGATCGATCTGTCAAAGGTCTTTGCATAGGGGACCGGTTATCGTGAGGCAGGCGTTTTCTGCGATCCTTTGTAGGCGCTTGCGGGTACGCCGACAGATTCTTTGAAAACTTTGCAGAAATAGGTTTGACTGTTGTAGCCGATCTCTACGGATATCTCCATAATGGATTTGTTGGTTGTCTTCAATAATTCCTTCGCCCGATTGATACGCAGACGCGTGATGTAGTCGATGAAATTTTCCCCGAAGCATTTTTTCAAAGCACGGCTCAGATACGAAGTGCTGACATCATATTGTGCGGCGGACGACACATCCGATGATGATACCGGGGACGGACGACTTGATCATCTGTACGAACGACGGCGAAGGGGCAAGTGACCTCGGCGGCGGCGCCTGGCTGTTCAAAGCAAAAGGATTTGCCGAGGCGTATCTCACTTATCAGTTCCGCTGACGGCCGCTGTATTCGGCGTGCTTGGCGGTATATCAAATTATCAGCATCAAGGGGCTGTCTCATTTTGAGGCAGCCCCACCGGTTTTTCTGTGTTATGGTATAATTTTCTCCGTGTTCATAGCAAGAACAGGAGAAAATCACAATGCCAAATGACAAGTATGATGGTTATGTAAATCCTCTGACCGAGCGTTATGCGAGTGCGGAGATGATCAGGCTCTTTTCGCCGCGCGTCAAGTTTGAGACGTGGCGGCGTCTCTGGATTGCGCTGGCGGAAGCCGAGAAAGAACTTGGGCTGCCGATCACGGACGAGCAGATCGCAGACTTAAAAAAGTATGAGCATGACATCGATTTCAAAACCGCCGAGGCGCGGGAACGGGAGGTTCGCCACGATGTCATGGCGCATGTTTACGCTTACGGCAAGCAGGCCAAATTGGCGGCACCCATCATTCATCTTGGAGCGACGAGCGCTTATGTGGGCGACAATACGGACATCCTCATCATGCGGCAGGCCCTGGCTCTTGTGGCGCAGGGAATCGCGCTGCTCCTGCGGGATCTGTCAAAGTTTGCTCTGAAATACAAAGATTTGCCGACCCTTGGCTTTACGCATTTTCAGCCCGCGCAGCCTACGACGGTGGGCAAAAGAGCGGCCCTGTGGATGCAGGATTTCTTGCTCGACTATCATGATATCGCGGGTCTTGCAGACACCTTACCGATCCGCGGAATCAAAGGTACGACAGGAACGCTGGCGAGTTTTCTCGAACTGTTCGACGGCAACGAGACCAAGGTGATTCGGCTTGAAAAATCGGTCGCAAAAAAAATCGGGGGGGGCAAAGCCCTGCCGGTCATCCCGCTTTCAGGCCAGACCTATACGCGCAAGCTGGACTACGAAGTCTTGTCATTGCTTTCGGCGCTGGCCCAATCGGCTTCGAAAATGGCGACCGACATCCGTCTGCTTCAGCATTTGAAAGAAGTGGAAGAGCCTTTCGAAAAGAGTCAAATCGGTTCCTCGGCCATGGCTTACAAACGCAACCCGATGCGCTCGGAGCGGGTTTGCTCGCTGGCGCGCGTTCTGATGGCGCAGCCGCAGGTGGCCGCCGCAACGGAAGCGGCCCAGTGGTTTGAGCGGACGCTCGATGACTCGGCATGCCGGCGCATCGCGATCCCCGAAGCCTTTATGGCGGCCGACGCCATCCTGCAGATCTTGCGCAATATTTCGGAGGGCCTTGTGGTGAACAAAAAAGTCATCAGGGCGCACTTGATGGCGGAACTGCCCTTCATGGCGACAGAAAACATTCTGATGGCTGCCGTCAAAAAAGGCGGCGACCGCCAGGAACTCCATGAGCGCATCCGCGTGCATTCTCAGGCGGCGGCCAGGGAAGTCAAGACCTACGGCCGGGCCAACGACCTTTTGGAGCGCATCGCGGCGGACACGGCCTTCGGATTGACGGAAGGCGAAATCTCGGGGCTGCTCAAACCGGAACTCTATACGGGGATGAGTGCCCGGCAAGTTCTGGACTTTGTGGAAGAATACATCCGCCCGATCACGCGCGGCCGCCGCGCCGCGAAAGCGGAGCTGAAAGTATAAAAGATGTTGTCATTCTGCACCCTTGTGTGGCGCAGAATGACAAAAATAAAATGCGGTATAGATGTCATTGATGGAGGAACAAATGTCGAAGGCAGCAGAAGTATTACAGAATAGCAGAAAGATTGTGATCAAGGTCGGCAGCAACGCGCTCGCGGGCGATGACGGTGTGCTCGACCGAACGCGTGCGGCAAATATCGCTCATCAGGCGCTGGCGCTGATGGACGTCGGCAAGCACGTGGTGATCGTCAGTTCGGGCGCGGGCGCAAGTGGTGCCGGCGCGCTGGCGCGACTCTCCCGCAAAAACGATATTCATTACAAGCAGGCGCTGTGCGCAGTCGGCCAGGTTGAATTGATGCTGGCCTACAAAGAATACTTTGCGGAGGGAGGCAGGCCGGTCGGACAGATCCTTCTGACCTCGGAAAATTTCGCCGACGAAGTCAACGCCCTGAACATTCGCAACACGCTTTTTACGCTCATCGACGAAGGTGTGGTGCCGATCGTCAACGAAAACGACAGCGTAAGCACGCACGAGATCTCCTTCGGCGACAACGATCATCTGGCCGCGCTCACGGCAAAACTGTGGAGCGCCGATCTGCTCATCCTCATGAGCGACGTGGACGGCGTATTCAACACCAGCCCGAAAGTCGACCCAAGCGCCTGGCTCATCGAAGAGGTTACCGACACGGACACGCTGACCGGCACGATCGTGACCGGTGGGACAAGCACCTTCGGCACAGGCGGTATGGATTCAAAGATCGAAGCCGCGCGCGAAGCCGGTGCTTACGGGATTCCGATGCTGCTCGTCAACGGCAAACGCCCGGACGTGATCGCAGACGTAGCGGCAGGCGGACGCTGCACCCTGTTCCTTCCGCAAATCAGCTAGACGCCCGCAGGTCGGTTCACGAAATCACCTGAAGAAGATAGGAGATCGCATGAAAATAGGTTTTATCGGAGCCGGAAATATGGGAGGCGCGCTCGCCAAAGGGGCCGCGGCGTCGTTGTCAGCAGGTCCGTCAAGCAATGTGGTTGACGGTATAATCGTATATGATGCGGACACGGACAAGGTGAAGACATTTTCCGCAATTCCGTCCGTACAAGGGGCAAGTGATCTGTCTGATCTGTACGCAAAATCAGACGTTCTTGTGCTCTGCGTCAAGCCTCAAATCATGGATACTGTGCTGGATGAAATCGCTGGGTTTGCACCGGATGCGGGGGGAAAATTGGTGGTTTCCATCGCGGCCGGCGTCAGCATCGCATATCTATGCTCAAAACTCGGCCCGTCCGCAAAGGTGGTGCGCGTCATGCCCAATTTGCCGGCGATGTTAGGGGAAGGCATGAGCGCCTTGTCCGCAGACGGTACGGAACTTTCTGCGGATGAACGCCAGACGGTAGAAACGCTGTTTTCCTCTGTCGGAAAAGTCGTCTGGGTTTCCGAAGACCTTATGGATGTCGTCACGGGGATCAGCGGATCGTCACCGGCTTACGCCTATATGTATATCGAGGGCCTCATCAGCGCCGGAGTGGCCGGCGGGCTGACCAGGGAAGCGGCGACCATCTTAGCCGCGCAGTCCACGCTCGGCGCGGCCAAAATGGTACTTGAAAATATGGGCACGCCGGATGCGTCGGGCGACCTGCTCGGCGGCGTGGATCCCATACAGCTGCGCATCAATGTCTGCAGTCCGGGCGGCACCACGATCGAAGCCGTGAAGGTACTCGAAGAGACCGGCTTCGTCAGTATTGTCGAAAAGGCCGCGGAAGCAAGCGCCGCAAAATCCAAAATCATGACGAAATAAAATACGGTGGGATTATAAATTTGCTTTTCGGAGAAATGTGAAACTGAGAAGAAACCCGATTAGCGCAAATGTCGCGAGTATGCCAAATGACCAACGAAAACCAAAATGATCGGCAACCAACCCCATAAATAATGGGGAGATTGCTCCGCCAAGTCCTAATCCTGACATTAGGATACTCACTACACTACCCGAATGTTCCGAAAAGCGCTTGGTCGCCATACCCATCAGCATTGGGCACGTAGGTCCGCATGCAAAGCCCATGGCAATAAATAGGATTAGCGCCCAGGAAGGCGTGTCAATCCGGGATAGCAGCAACAATAAAATGCATGAAATGGCATATAGTATCATCACTACTTTGACTGCGTCTGTTTTTATGATTCCGAAAATGAATCGGGATGTACCCATGGCCAACCAGAATAAAGAAATCGCATAGACACTGAGCTTGGGTGAATTCATCTCACTGATAAAAAAAGAATCAGCAAAATATGATACACCATTTTCGATACCGCAGTAAATTACCGCCGAAGCAATCAAAAGGATAAATGCACCATATAGGAAAGGAAACTTCTTAGTGCCCTTTAAAGGTATTGGCGCGATAGATTTACTTGTGGTATGGTTTGCGTCAGGTCTGTCTCCTCTGACAAACGGAGTGTGCAATAGGAAGATAAATAATGCGGCAAACCCAATACCCACAAGAATGAAACCAATTCTCCAATTCAGCCCGGTCCGCATGAGCCGATCAACGATGAGGGGACCAATTACTGCACCCAGGCAGTAAAATGCCTGTGTAAAAGTTTGATTCTTTTCTGAATTGACGACGTCACTATCTGACAATGCAGCTGCGCCAATCGCTTCGGAGATGGCATAACCTGCTCCGATCATAAAAATTCCCAAATAAAGTCCTATTTCATGGTAGGAGAATGTTATTATCGCACAGCCGATGATTAGGAAAGGGATGAAAAATGTCAGGACTTTCTTTTTGCCGATTTTGTCTGAGATGCCGCCAAATATGAGAGGAAAGAGTATAATTGCCATGTACTCAGCCATTACAACGGAACCCATTTTGGTGTTGTTTAACGCAAATTCACCTGCGATGTCTGTTAGTACCAATTGAAACCCACCCGCTTCGATTCCAAGGAGGAATGAAATTGCCGAAACGAGTGGGATCAATCTGCTGTGGGATCTGTTCCACATCTGTTCTCCATTATTTGCGAAGGATTTATCCTATAAAATAATTATCATTTAGAACCTATATCAATACAATTACAATAATTCTCACTGGATTAATGAAATTATACATTGGCGTCAACGGGGGCAATCATCGCGTAATTAACGTGGTATATTGTAGATGGATATAAAGACAGAGGATCAAGCTTTCAATCGTGATAGATAGGGGATGATTGATATGAAGCATCGGGATTCTTATATTGGAAATATATATAAGAATAGTATGATCTTTCGTATTGTTTATTTAATGATTGCCATTTCTATTTTGGTTTTACTGCTTACTACATCCTATATTATATCCTCCTATTCGGATATGCTATATGAAAAGGAACGCCAGGCCGGACAAATTGCCGCAGAAAATTTTTATTCATTTGTATCCGATAAATATTATTATGTCTTTGATGTGAACAATCAGATTTATTCTCGTTATTCCGGGATTGAGCAAACTCTTTTAACGATCTCCCGGGATAATAATTCTTCTTATACTACGGGAGTTTCATCCGTATTCAGCACTTTTGCCCATTCTTATGCCCTTCGCGATGATGACGTCTGGGATTTCTTTGTGATTGCGGATAGCGGAGTAGCTTATCACTATACGCAGTATGCTGCAGAACATTCCGTTCTGCAAAGTTTTCCCTACCTTGAGTATGATCGGATTCAAAAGTTTTATAATAGTGACAAGTTGACTTCCGTTTATTATGATAGTGCTCCGGAATATAACACAAGGAACCGTGCGCCTGTAATTTCATTTGCAGGCAAAATCGTTCAGCTCAGCCAGCCTGGTAAAAAAATTGGGATGTATATCCTGAATTATCGATATTCAACATTTGAAAAATATTACCTTCAGCAAAAAGATGATTTTAACGGAAAACTAATTATTTACGATAGGGATCATCAGATTCTGTATAGTTCAGAACAAATGGATGTCGGCGGCAATATTGATGATATTTTTGCGAATTCTGATAAAAATGCAATTATTATTGACCGTCAAATAGGTCTTTCCGACTTATCTGTAACATGCATTGTCTCTGAGGAGTTGCTATTAGAGAAGATAGATGATTTAAAACGCTCGCAATTTACCTTGATCGCAATTAGTGTGATTGTCAGTTTATGTATCGCAACGATACTTTTCCAATACTATAATCGCCGCGTGAACAAATTGGTTGATGTTCTTCTTCAATCTGATTTGTCGATCCGGGCACCTGTCGATTCCAAAGATGAAATCGGATTAATTTCATCTGCATATAATGAGTTATGTGATCAAATGTTAAGCTGGATTGACCGGCAATATAACACGCAGATTCAACTTCGTTCCGCAGAGTTATATGCCTTAACTTCACAAATCAATCCTCATTTTATTTATAACACGCTCGAGAGTATCAGAATGCAGGCTTTGATTGATGGGAATGAAAAAGTATCTGAAATGCTCATATTGTTTAGTAATATGTTTCGTTGGACAATGGAACTTAACGCGAATTTTGTCCGCTTGGAAGATGAGTTAGAATATATTTCATCGTATTTGCATCTTCAAAACACCAGGCTGTCAGAGTCAATTGATATTTGCCTGGAAGTCGATGATTCCTTTCTTGATCTTGGTATTCCAAAACTGATTTTGCAGCCAATTGTAGAAAACTCCATCATATACGGCAAATGGCAGAACAGAACAAATGCAAAGATCAGGATTGCCATTTCACGATCAGCCAATGATTTGCGGATAGAAGTGAAGGATAATGGCTGCGGGATTTCAGCCGAGAAACTGAATTTGATAAAAGATACTTTAAATGATACCCTCGTGAATCAAGATACAGACAGTATTGGACTTAAAAATGTTCATAGCAGACTCCGCCTGATTTTTGGCGATGGATATGGTTTGACAATTGAAAGCCGGGAAAATATCGGAACCTGTGTTTGTGTGTGCATTCCATTGATGACGTTGGAGGAGATGATTCACCATGTATAAGATGATGATCGTAGACGACGAAGAGATCATTCGCCAGGGGATGTCGCAGATTATCAACTGGTCAAATTACGGTATTGAACTTTGTGCAACCGTAAGCAGTGCAGAGGAGGCATTGAGAATTCTCAATGATACGGAGTTGTCTGTGATGATTACGGATGTACGGATGTCGGGAATGGATGGTATCGCTTTGATTCGGCAGGCGTTAGATTTTCAGCCGCATCTTAAATGCATCGTCCTCAGTGGTTATGGGGAATACGAACTGATCCGATCCGCAATGAGAGCAGGTGCCGTAGACTACCTATTGAAACCAATTTCCAGGGAAGAGTTATCGGAATCCATTGAAAATGTGATCTGGCATTTTGAAAAGAAAGAAGATATAAGCAGGCATATTGCAGAACAGGATTTATTCCAACATACAATGCAAAGGATTATTCGCGATGAGATCTCGCTGAAAGAGCGAAGGGAACGTTTGGCATATTTCAATATTAATCAACCGGGTGAACATATTATATTTTCTTTGGTGCGGACCACCTTACAAACGGAACAAGTTCTTTCCCATTTTCATAATACAAGTATTGATTTCATTGGGAAACTGATTGCGTTTCCGGATGGGAAGGGAAATATATGTGTTGTATTTTTATTTAGGAATACGCAAGTTGATATCGAAAGTCCTTGTAAAATTCTTTCGGAAAGTCTTCAGAAATTTTCTGAAAGTACAGCAAGTGAGGTCTTCGGCGTAGTCGTTCCTTCCGAAACAAGTTTCAGACAATTAAAGGATATTTATCGTCAGTGCAGTCTGGAGATGGACTGCGCGATCATTTACAATTCAAATAAGCTTATCATTTGTGAGGATTCTTCGGTTTCATTCACGGATATTATGGATAGTTCTCGATTCCGTAATTATATTATCAATAATGATTCTTCCAGCGTCGTGAAGTACATTAAGGAGCTATTTCGAAAAACCGGTATCGGTGATTTATGTCGCGAAGCGAATGTGCTATCTGTCGGTATCATCAACCAAACAATAGAAATTGCCCTCGCCAATCTTGTAAATCCGACTGAGGCATACGGTATCAAAACGAAATCTTTATTATTGTTAAGAAACATTACAGAATTGGAAATGCAAATCAGAGTTCTTTTTAATGCCGTCAGCGCCCTTAGTAACTTGACCGTTTCCTTACAAAGTAAAAATTATTCTCATCTGATTACGTTGGCAGTTCAGTATATTGATAACGAATTCAAGGACTGTAATTTATGTCTAAAGACACTCGCCGACCGGTTAAACGTCAATCCGTCTTATCTCGGGCGCCTGTTTAAACAGGAAACCTCTGAATTTTTCAATGACTATCTCTCACGAACGCGGATAAGGCATTCAGAGCAGTTACTAAGCACAACGAACATGAAAGTATCGGAAATTGCAACAGCGATAGGGTTTACCTCAGTGAACTACTTCGAGCAGGTTTTCAAGAAGATCACTTTTTCAACGCCGGGTAATTTTCGCAGGATCGTGCATATGGATAATAAGCATCTGTAATTTTATTTTTATAAGTTTCGTCGAATTATTGCAATTGGATATTATGATGATGAAATATATAATCTGATACGTAATTGAACCTATTAGAAAGGCAATTCATCATGAAGAATCTTCCTCGTTTATTTAAACTTAGGGCTCCGAGGAGCGGCGTACAATTGACGAAGGGCATGTTTAAGGATGCATTCGATGACAATCAGTTGTACCTTATGGAGCACTTTACGTTAGATGATTTACTATATCCATTCCGCATTCGGTCGGGTCAAACGGACGCACCCAGGAGTCGTCCGGTGGTTCCTTTCTGGGAAACAGATTTGGAAGGTTCCAATGCGGGAAGATTTTTGTTGGGAGCAGGGAATACTTTGCGTTTTACGGATCATCCGGAATTGAAAGAACGCATGAATGCCCTGGTGGACGGTATTGCGCGCTTTCGGGATTCTGACGGCTATTGCATGGGATTTAAGAAAGAAGATTTCATGATTTTAGAGCGTGCAAATTATACCCGATCATGGGTAACACGTGGTTTAATTGCCGCAGGGTATGCCGGCAATCAGACCGCATATACTATGATCAGAGAATTCGGCAATTGGTTTAATTCCTATAAAGCATCGGGGAGGGCAGGGAAGGCGGCAGAATTACATCTTTCCTATCAAGGATTCATTGCGCATACAAGTTTATATCTGTCTGAAGTCGGGGAAGAAGAGGATATAAAGAGCGGCGGTGATCTTTATACAGATGAAGATTGGCTTGAGCAGTTAATAGAACAAGATACGCGATCCATCTGGCAGCATCCGAACGATGGAGCTCATGGCTATGAACTCAATGCAATGATTGCGTATCTTTCCATGTATGCAATTACCGAACGGCAGATATACTTAGATGCGGTTCTGTCCGCCAGAGAACTATTTCAGAAATATTGGATTCACATTGGCGGCAGTGTTGCTATTTGCGAGGAACATGACGCCGTTTTCCCATATCCCCCGGGCTCACATCATATTAGTGCAGACCGCCATACCGGCGAAACCTGCAATAATGTCTGGTGGCTATTGCTCAATCAATTATTACATCAGCTGTTTCCGGAAGAAGAAAAATATGTCCGTTCCATGGAGGAGTCCTTATATAATGTGATTTTGCCTGCACAGGATAAAGACAAAGGCATTCGTTACCATGCTTTTCTGCATGGCGTCAAAGATATTCCAAATACAGAAAATACCTGTTGCGAAGGAACCGGCACGATGACATACGGGATGCTGCCTGAGTTTATTTACAGCCTTGCTGAGGATGGGATTTCTATCGATTTATTTGCCGGATCGGAGATTGCATGGGATCAGGGAGGGACTCGTTGCCGGTTAGAGATGGATACGATGTTCCCTGAAACAGAGGAAGTTAAATTGCGTTTAACATGTGATACACCGGTTCGGTTTCACATGAGGATACGCATACCTTCTTGGGTTTCTGAAAAAGTTTGTATCGAGCTGAATCAGGGTACAACATGGAATGGACGTCCCGGCAGCTATCTAAGTATCGATCGCGTATGGAATGGCGGCGAGGAGCTGAGATTTCAACTCCCGCGTAAAATGAAAGTGAATCGCTATTTGGGGTTTACAACAGTGCGCGGTTATGAAAGATATGCTTTTACCTATGGACCGATTCTCATGGCGCTCACAGGACCGCATAGAGAGGTGCCGCTGGAAGATGTTGCGTGGAATGATAAATGGTTAACCGATGAGCGTTCCGAATGGAACCATGTACACTGGGAATTAGATGCAATTCCAAATGCCTGCAGCGATACCGAACTTCCTGATAAAGAACACGCATTGAAACCTTACTATTCGATCAATAGGGGGGAGCCGTTTACCTGTTTCCCGATGATTCGCCATCAAAATACCCGTGATATGTTAGCTCCCGATGAATTGTTCTCAAGCGGTATCCGTTTGAGCCTGCAGCTTGCAGGAGATGTGGATCTGATTCTCGCAGGGATTCCCGCCGGAAGTTTTCAGATGGGACAAAATGGTTTTGAGAAGTGTGAACGTCCGGAACATACCGTTAAAATTACAAAGCCGTTCTATTTGGGCGCATACCCGGTTACGCAATCACAGTATGAATGTATCATGAATATAAATCCCAGTTCGCATGTCGGCGCTGACCTCCCTGTTGAAAATGTTAGTTTTTATGACGCAGAGGAATTTATCCGACTGCTAAACCTGAAATACGGAAAAACCGGTCTCCGGTTCTGTCTTCCTACCGAAGCGCAATGGGAATATGCTGCCAGAGCAGAAACGAAAGATATTGTTGGGTACGCAACAGATATTCTGCGCGATTTCTCCCGGTATGCATGGTCGCTTCAGCAACTGGGTGCGCAAGGGGTTCTGACCACTTCTGCACCCACGTCAATGCCTGTAGGGACAAAACATCAGAATATGTGGGGCCTGTATGATATGCTGGGCAACGTGGGCGAATGGTGCTCGGATTTTTATGCTCCCTATTCTTCAAAAAAAAGTCCGGATGAAGATCCGATAGGTCCGTCAGACGGGCGGTTGAAAACAATCAGGGGGGGTACTTTTACGGATGTTGCCTCTTATTGTCGCTGTGCTGCGCGCAATGCACTGGAACCGGAGTGGGCAAATAATTATACAGGATTTCGGGTTGCAGCAGAAATCATAAAGGGATAGAAAGGATGCCTATTTATTATGACTAAAATACGAGATAAACTTTGGATTTGGGGTCAGACAGCAGGCAGTCACAATTTGGTTCCGGAGATTGCGCTGCCAAAACAGAGCCATATGTCACCGGTTGAGGGGGCGGAATACTTTGGTATTCACAATATGTGCCGTGTTGTTTATCAGGGCACTCCTATTTATCCCTATGATGAGGAATCTGCGCTTCTTGCAAATATGAAAAACGTCATATGGTCGATTGCAGATCAGGAAAGCCATGGCCGAAAAGAAGACGCCGATCGTGACATTGAGGAAGTAATCCGACAAGCGCAGATATATCCGAACGTATCCGGCGTCGTTTTAGATGATTTTTTTGCAAGAAAGGCGCATATTGAGCGGTATTCAACGCAGGATATTCGTGATTTTAAACGCAGAGTGAACGAAGGCACTGGTCGCCCTCTGGATTTTTGGATGGTTATTTATACAAGAGATATGAGTGAGGAAGTCGCAGCCTTCCTGGAAATTTGTGATGTGATTTCCTTGTGGACTTGGCATGCCGAACAGCTTTACTCGTTACCGGTATGTATGGACAATCTGAAACGTAGTGTCGGCCGGGGAAAGCGTTATATGGCAGGTTGCTATATGTGGGATTACGGCCCGTCTGACAGCGGTGCAGGGAAACCAATATCACGAGAGTTGATGGAATATCAATTGGATCTTTATGATAACTGGCTCAGGACCGGATATATAGACGGCGTCATTTTTTGCTCCAATTGCACTGCTGACATTGGACTGGAGACATCTGATATGGTTCGTGATTGGATTGTATTGCATGGGGATGAGGAGATATGATATGGCTTGCATGACAGTACTTGGGGAAAAAGACACGAAAGAAATCGGGATTGTAGCCGCTCATGAACACATTTTTATCGATATGAGCGTCTTTTTTTCCGAACCGGAAGAAATCAGCGCAAAGATAATCTCAAAAGAACTCGTTACGATTGATAAACTGGGTATTTTGAAAAGGAATCCATTTGCTGTCCTTGACAATGTGGAAATGATGCATTATGAAACCCAAAAGAAAGAAATACAGTATTTTCAAACCGCAGGAGGCCGGACTGTTGTAGATGTGACCACAATCGGGTTGGGACGCGACCCGGAGTTGCTCAAAAGAATTTCTGTCGAAACAGGTCTAAATGTGATATGCGGTACCGGATACTATGTACAA
>BNUG01000021.1 GCA_025997195.1 Clostridia bacterium
ACGAGGCCGATGGCGAGACCGCCGAGACAGGTGAGCAGGAATTTCAGGCTGGCGTCGACCAACGAGAAGGAACCCGTCACGAGCGCAAGCGCTGCAAAACTAAAGGAGATAACACCTGTAGCGTCATAACGCGGAAAAATGAAGCTCATATTGCCGTACTTCGCGACCTGCTCGGCGAAGTGGACCGGATGGGAGGCGAATGTGTGAGTTCGGTCAGTCTTTATTATAAAAAAATGATCCGTACACTGGAGATGGAAGATTACGGTGACAAAGAACGAAAACGCTATCAGCAGATCAAGGATGATTTTTTGGTCTGCGAATTGGACGATCTTGTGAAGCAATTAGAAAATAAGACCATCACGCCCGAAGAGTTCGGGACATATCGGCATATCCTTTCCGCGATCATCGGAATGTTGAAAGGATCGGCCATCAAACAATTTCGCAACCGGGTTATATTTGCTCTGAGGGGGCTCGAAAGCGCCAAGCCGTTTTCGCACAGCAGTACTGGCGGCGTTGGCCAGCGTCGCCTGCAGGAGATCTTCTGGGCCAATATGGGCGCTGTGATCGAGCGACTCAAAGTGAAATACGGAGAGGAAGCGGAACCGATCCTTTCTATGGTGTTTGAAGAGCGCATCGACCTCGCCGGCACCATCATGGACCGTACTTTCGGGGAAGGACTCAAACGGCAGATCCACGAAGAATACGACCGCGAATTGCTTCGCAGTTTCGATTTGGAGCGTAATATTCTTGACCGCCACATTCGGGAAAAGCGTATCGCCGCGGCGGACGCCGACAAGATCCGTGTGGACATCGACAAACTCGAGATCTTCACGATCGAGGACGTCAACAATGATCTGGCCATGCGCCTCGTCCTGAATCGGGACAGGAACAAACGCAAGAAGATCCGTAATAAAATAAAAAGGTAGGTATTCTTAAAAAAATGTTTGAATGAAAAAATTTCCCCCGGAGTACTTTACATTTGGGGCTTTCGGTAGTATGCTGACCGTAAAGTGGATGATTTATCTACACTTATAGCTGAAAGGAGGCACATAATGTCATTCAAAACCACGGAGGAGCACGAAGCGCTGCGGTCGAAGGTCCGCAAGTTTGCGGAGACGGAAGTCAAACCGATCGCGTTCATGCTCGATCAGCAAAACGAGTTTCCGGCGGAAGCCGTGAAGCAACTCGGCGAAATGGGTCTTTTGGGTATCCCGTTCCCGAAGGAGTACGGCGGGGCAGGGCTCGATCAGACGAGTTATGCGATCGCGGTGGAAGAACTGTCCCGGGCGGACGGCGGAACCGGCGTCATCTTATCGGCACACACCTCACTGGGGGCATGGCCGATTTTTGCGTACGGCACCGAAGAGCAAAAGAAAAAATATCTGACGCCGCTGGCGAGCGGAAAAAAACTCGGCGCTTTTGGATTGACAGAGCCCAACGCCGGATCCGACGCAGCCGGCACGGAAACCACAGCTGTATTTGATGGCACGAACTATATCCTGAATGGTGAAAAGATCTTTATCACGAATGCGGACAAGGCCGACATTTATGTCGTATTTGCCATGACCACGCCGGGCATCGGCACGAAGGGCATCAGCGCCTTTATCGTCGAAAAAGGTACAAAGGGTTTCACCTTTGGCGAACACTACGACAAGCTGGGCATCCGTTCTTCCTCGACGGCTCAGCTTCTTTTCTCGGATGCGAAAGTACCGAAAGAAAATCTGCTCGGCAAAGAAGGCGAAGGCTTCCGTATCGCGATGGCTACGCTCGACGGCGGCCGCATCGGGATCGCCGCGCAGGCGCTTGGTATCGCACAGGGCGCATATGAAGCGGCTCTTGATTATTGCCGCGAACGCGAGCAGTTTGGAAAACCGATTGCTGCGCACCAGGGTATTTCGTTCAAGATTGCAGATATGGCGACCAAAATCCGCGCGGCTCGTCTGCTCATCTACAGTGCGGCGGCGCTCAAGCAAGAGCATGAGGCCTATGGGACAGAGTCCGCAATGGCCAAGATGTATGCCTCGGACATTGCGCTTGAAGTCACGAATGACGCGCTGCAGATCTTCGGCGGCACGGGCTACCTCAAAGGTATGGAAGTCGAGCGTATGTATCGCGACGCCAAGATCACGACGATCTACGAAGGGACGAACGAGATCCAACGCGTCGTGATCGCCGCCGCGTTGATCGGAAAGATCACGAAAGATACCGCGCAGCCTGCCGCGAAGAAAAAGGCCGTAGGCGCTGTCACAGGCGACCGCAAGAAGGAGATCTACGCAGGCGGTACTGCCAAAGAAAAGGTCGACGCGCTGGTCGCAGCCCTCAAGAAAGACGGTTTTGACTTTTCCCTCGGTATTCCGGTGGCGACGCCGATCATCGACGCAGAGCGTGTTGTCTCCGTCGGTAAAGGCATCGGCGCGAAAGAAAACATGAATCTGGTACAGGATCTCGCCAAAGCCTTCGGCGCGGCGCTCGGTTCTTCCCGTCCGGTTGCGGAGACACTGCGTTATTTGCCGCTGAACCGCTACGTCGGGATGTCCGGTCAGAAATGCAAAGGCAATCTGTATGTCGCGGTCGGAATCTCGGGCGCAGGACAGCATCTGAAGGGCATCAAGGAAGCCGGCACGATCGTTGCGATCAATTCCAATGCAAACGCGCCGATCTTCAAAAATGCGGATTACGGCATCGTTGGCGATCTCTTTGAGATCGTGCCGTTGCTGATCAAAGCACTCGGAGGCACAGCGGACAAGGCCCCGGCACCGCCCATGGTCAAAATGAAGAAGCGCACGCCGAAAGCGCTACCGAAGGCTTACAAGGTTTATATCTGTTCGGGCTGCGGCTATGAGTATGACAAAGATCTCGGTGACGAAGAAGGCAGCATCTATCCGGGGACCCCATTCGACCAGATTCCGGAAGAGTGGACTTGCCCGGTCTGCGGCGACGACAAAGATCAGTTTATTTAAATAGAATACGAGGAGGGATTCAAAATGCAAATTACAAGAAAAGTTACGGACGACCTGTACTGGGTTGGCGCGAACGAACACCGTTTGCACTTGTTCGAAAATATCCATCCGCTGCCGACCGGCGTTTCCTACAATGCCTATCTGCTCTTGGACGAGAAGACCGTCTTGTTTGATACGGTCGATTGGTCGAGCGCGCGTCAGTTCCTCGAGAACATCGAGTACGTGTTGAACGGCCGGCCGCTCGACTACCTGCTGATCAACCACCTCGAACCCGATCACGCGGCCTCGATTGACGAGATCTTAGTGCGCCATCCCGAGACGCAGGTCATCAGCAATGAGAAAGCTTTCATGCTTATGCACCAGTTCGGCTTCCACATCGACGGCGAGAACAAGCAAATCGAAGTCAAAGAGGGCGATACGTTCTCCTTTGGCAAGCACACGGTCACTTTTGTCGCGGCGCCGATGGTGCACTGGCCGGAAGCCATGGTGACTTTGGACGTCACGAATGGCGTACTGTTCTCTGCGGACGCTTTCGGTACCTTCAACAGCATCGATGGTCACCTGTTCGCGGACGAAGTCGATTTCTGGTCCCCATACTGGCTCGATGAAGCACGGCGTTATCTCGTCAACATCGTTGGCAAATACGGCCCGCATATTCAGGCCTTGCTTGCCAAAGCCGGCACCGTCCTCGACAAGATCAAGTTTGTCTGTCCCCTGCACGGCCCCGTGTGGAGAGCCGACGAAAACCTGCTCAAGTTCATCGGTCTCTATGACAAGTGGAGCCGCTACGAGCCCGAGGAAAACGGCATCCTCATCATCTATGCGTCCATGTACGGCAACACGGAAGCCGCCGCGATGAATCTGGCGTCCAAACTCTCCGAGCGCGGTTTCAACAATTACAAGGTCTACGACGTGAGCAAGACGCATGTCAGCTACCTGATCAGCGAGACCTTCCGGTACAGCCACGTGGCCCTGATGAGTGTGACGTACAACCTCGGGATTTTCCCGCCGATGCACGACTACCTCTACGACATGAAAGCGCTGAATCTGCAAAAGCGCACCTTTGCCGTCGTTGAGAACGGCTCCTGGGCGCCGAAGGCCGGCGATCTGATCGAAGAATATCTGACACAGGAACTGAAGGAAATGACGGTTCTTTCCGGTCGCGTTACCGTGAACTCCTCTGTCAATGAGAGCTCGGACCGTGAATTGGCCGAACTCGCCGAGACCTTGATCGACTCGGTTAACGAAGCGTAGACAACGAGAAAGTAGTGCGAGCCGAAAAAACCGTTTGACAGTGCATTTTTCACTGTGGTATCATATTTTTCGGCTCGCGACCAAGGATTTTAATCCGAGGTAGCTCAATGGTGGAGCACTCGGCTGTTAACCGATAGGCTGTGGGTTCGAGCCCCACCCTCGGAGCCAGTTGCGTGTGGTTCCCTCGTGGAGGCACACGCAGCGTATTGAAAAATCGCGAGCAGCACGAAGATTTTCGTCCCGGAGAAGGCGAAAAATCAAGTGGGGAGGGCGTATAGCTCAGCTGGGAGAGCACATGCCTTACAAGCATGGGGTCATCGGTTCGAGCCCGGTTACGCCCACCAAACCAAAATGGCCCGGTAGTTCAGTTGGTTAGAATGCCAGCCTGTCACGCTGGAGGTCGACGGTTCGAGCCCGTTCCGGGTCGCCATGATGGTTGCACGGCCCGCCCGAGCCGCAGAAAAGCAAGATGCTGGCGTGGCTCAACGGTAGAGCAGCTGATTTGTAATCAGCAGGTTGGGGGTTCGATTCCCTCCGCCAGCTCCAAGTCTGCACCACAGGCGAGGGGCATGGGATCGCGGGTGACGCCGCACAAATGTGGTGGGATGCCCGAGCGGCCAAAGGGAGCGGGCTGTAAACCCGTCGGCTAAGCCTACGAAGGTTCGAATCCTTCTCCCACCACCAACGAATACCTGCGGAAGTGGCTCAGGGGTAGAGCATCGCCTTGCCAAGGCGAGGGTCGCGAGTTCGAATCTCGTCTTCCGCTCCAAAGAGAACGAGGATGTCATTTGTGACATCCTCGTTCTCTTTGGATTTTAGTTAAAATTGAGGAATACGATTCGTAAACGCCATAAGCACATTTTGTTATTTTTGTCAAGTACATTTTACGAGTGATTATTATCAAATTTTGTGTCATATTTGGTACTATTTTCTGCTTTGTTCTCATGGGATAATGTTGACAACTTATTAAGGTAATATGGCGTGGCATAAAACTAGTAGAAATTCTTTTCTGTTATTTCCCTTTTTTCGGTGTTCACCGGACGTGGCATAGTTATTCCCAATTTGCCGGAGGCTTACCGGACGTGGCTCTTGAAAATTGTAGGGTCTCTATTTTATAAGGGGAGGCCAATTATCAGGGAGGGGTTAAAAAATGAATACATTATTGCAGAAAGGCGAAGCAGTAGTCTGGAGAAGACTATTGGTTACATGCCTCATCGCTGTGATGGTACTCGGCTATTGTTTGCCGGGTTTCAACTCCGCGTATGCGCAGGAGACGCAAACACTTGGAACAGAGGTACCGATCGGCGATGATAGCGGGGCCGGTACGCCTGCAGACGGCGGTACGCCTGCAGAAGGTGCCACGCCGGTAGACGGCGGTGCGCCTGCAGATGGCAGTACACCGGTAGACGGTGGTACGCCGGTAGACGGTGGTATGCCGGTAGACGGAGGTACGCCAGTAGACGGCGGCGGTACGCCTGCAGACGGCGGCAGTCCCACGCCGCAAGGTGAGCCGTTGCCGGATGGCGATGGCAATCCCTTGCAGGATGGCGATGGCGGTGTATCCGCAGCGGAAGATGCGTCCAAAGACGGTGATACGCTCAAAGACGGCAATACAACCAAAGACGGTGACACGTCCCCAGACGACACGCTAGCAGTTCCCGAGGAAGACGAACCGCTGGACGTGGAAGTATCTGTAACTTATTATTACAATTGGCCCGAAGACGGCGGCCAGTCCTATGCGGATACTCAAGTGATCGCACCGGAAGGTGCCTATGCGATTCTTGGCTATGAAGCCACCGGATTCGTGGCACCGGAAGACTATCACTTCGTAAGCTGGAATACGCAGGCTGACGGACTGGGCGCGGAAGCGGCGCTCGCCAATGGCGCTGCGCTGTATGCCCAGTATGAAGAAGACGAAGTCCTGTATCCGTCTTTTGAAGCAAGCTACTCGTTCGGCGGGACCACCGTGTTTGTGTCCGTGCCGGAAGGGGCTATCCCCGAAGGCGCCGAACTGAGCATTTTGCCGGTAGCGCTTCCGGACGAAACCGAGGAAGCTTTGGATGGACTCCTGGGTGAGGAAAAAACGCTGGAAGACTACAGCGCTTTCGACATCACGTTCCGTCTCAAAGGTGAAGTCATTCAGCCGAGGGAAGGCTACTTGATCGACGTGCGCTTTGTGTTTGACGCAGGCAGCAGTCTGGCCGCAGCCGAAGAACTCGATGTGTTCCACATCGACAATATCGTAGCCGAAGTGCTTGACCCCAATGCCCCGGTGGATTCCGTGGTGGTCGGGGAACCCGCAACAGAGACGAGCATCGAGCCCATTGATAAAACGGAAGAAGCTGACGGCGTCTCGTTCAATGCCGACAGTTTCTCGATCTATGTGGTGGCAGGCGCTAATGCGGTAAGCGTGAGTATCCCGGTAAGGGTGCTGAATAATTACTCTACAGGATCAGTTGAGCCTAGTTCGATGCCGTCTATTACACTTTATAACGGCACGAATACATATAGTACGAATCCTGGCGGGGGATTGTCTTACTCTACGAATGGTACGGTGGGTGCCCGGATCGAAGGGAATATTCAACCCGGTTCGTATCAAGTGACCGCGACTACGACGTATGGCGGGACGAATTACTATTATCTTACCAATACCGGTGGGAATCTTATTGTCACTGCAGAGGGTTATTGGTTTGATTATAAGTTTTATGACAAAGACAATACCGCAGAAGATCCCGCAGTCCTTGCGCCTTACACGGCTGCCGATAGGCTTGCGACTCTGTACCTGCACAAAAATGCCACCCATGTCAACGTCAGAACCGAAGGGTCTCTTGTCGTTGTAATCAATGGTGTTTCATATTCCATTCCGGGAACGATACTATCAGATGGTCTTGAACTGTCTGTTGTCAGTGCTGCCCCGGCACCGGTGTATTCCTATACATGGAGAAGTAGCTGGTTCAATCATATCGATCAATTCTCTGAAGCGGGTTTCCCGGAATGGCAGATGGGTGACGGAAACAACAGCATCACTGCGTTTAGTCTGGATATCCCGGCAGACAAGTTTACGATCAAGGGCAAGATACAGCTTTCTCAAACTGCGATAGCGGCAATAAGCGGATATCAGGAAATCTTTGCCGACTACTTAGTGAATGGTCAGTATATCTTTTCGTTTGAGAATTATGTGCCGGAACGCAATGTATGTTTCAGCAGTTTGAGTAGTTCAACGACCGGCACGGAGTATTACCTCGCATCAGGCTATGACTTTGAAGTCAAACTGCCAGAGCTGAACGTCGTTCGCGGCAAGCTCAAGGTCGAAAAGCAAACGCAAAATGCAGATGGTACCCCGGAAATTGGAACTGCCGTGAGAACATTCAATTTCAAGATATACAAAGCAGTTCCATCCAGCGGGGGCGGCTATTTCCTTGGCGAAGTAGAATACGCGATGGGAGATCCGATCGATATTCGGCAGAACGGAACTTATTTTGAGTATACGCTCCCTCAACCGTCCGGGACGAAGAACAACTCGTTTGCCATCCAGGTCGGCGCCGGCGCATCCTATGAAGATGTGATCATCAGCAATTTGCCGCAAGGACCCTATATCATCGTTGAGGATTTGAGCGACGACAGTACATACTCGATCATAAGCAATACGGGTTACGCTGCCCAGACTCAAAATATGAACGATGCGGATAATACGCTTCCGATCATAACATTTATCAATGCAAATCGTCCGACGATTCAGCTAAAAAAGACGGTCGTCGCCAACGGCGCACAAATTCCTCAGACATATGCCGTTGAGATCTATGAGGAGGATTCAACCGCAGCAGATGGTTGGGTGAAAATCACGAAAGAGGGCGGAATACAACTTACACCGGGTGCACCGTGGTATTCTGTGCAGCAAAGTGATTTGAGTATGGGCAAATACATCACAACCGGAACGACGTATAAGGTTGTAGAACTTTCGGAGGGTACGGCAATCACAAATTATAGCTGGAGTGTCACATCGGGGTCGGGACATACAACGTCCATTTCCGAAATAGCTGGCGCGGGAACTGAGCTTGAGGTAAATGCCGGTTCCAACAACTACGCTTCCTTTACGAATCGCTATACGCCGAATCCGGCAAGCTTTACTTTGAAAGCGCTGAAGACGGCGAACGCGTCATTTACAATTGGTGACTTTACGTTCAGTCTTTATGCGTCGAATGTACTCGGTGAGCGTGTGAATCCGTTGGCCGTCATTGAAACGGCGAGCAATGGAACTGGTGGGCTGATTGCGTTTGAAACCGTTTTCTCGTACAGGGAGGCAGGGACGTATTATTATTTGGTGAAAGAGAACGCTACGGCTGTGAACAAGCCCGGATGGACAATTGACCCGAAAGAATATCTCGTGGAAGTCACCGTTGGTTCCGGCTCTGCAGGCCCATTGTCTGTGACGTCGATCCGGCAAAGGCTAAACGATGAAACAGGTGAATGGACTTCCTACACGGAAGGCAGAGCTTCGGGAACGAATCCCTCGATCGTATTTCATAATACTTATGCGGCAATTGGCAGCTTTCCGCTGAGTGCTTTGAAAACTGCGAATGTACTATTTGCAAAAGAAGCCTTTGCCTTCACGGCAACAGAGTTTGCGGTTTCTGTCGCGGAGTCTGGTGCCATCACGCTTGGCGCTCAGGGTGAATATTTCAGCAGCGTTGCGAACGGAGTCGGTGCGGACAAAGCCGCTGCTGATGTGACGTTTGCCAACGTAGTATACGGGCTGGATGATTTAGGCTTGCACGGGTACCTTATCGAGGAGACTCACGGTGCGTTGCCCTACTGGAATTATGCACCCGAGAAGTACCTCGTGATCGTTGACGTGACTGACAACGGGGATGGAACCCTGAATCCGGAAGCGACATATTACGCTCTGGTCGATGGCGAATGGGCGGAGATCACGTCTGGAGGTGCAAGCAAAGTCATCTTCAATAACAAGTACAATGCTTCGGGAAGCGTGGACATTGAGGCGCGGAAAGCCTTCACTGTTGAGTTGACGGAAGACGAGATTGCGGCTCTTGAAGGTGAGTTCTCCTTCAAGCTATATGAAGTGACGACGGTCAATGGCGAAGAGGTTCGCACAGCGTTCGCGACGGGTACGAATGATGAAGCCGGAGCGATTGCATTTGAATCGGAATTAAGTTATACACTTGCGGATGATCTCACAGATGAGGATGGTATTTATATTGGACCCAAGACATTCACCTACTTCATTGAGGAAGACGATGTGCCTGCGGGTTGGGCACAGGCAGGCGGCAAGGCAGGCTATTATGTGGAAGTCACCGTGGCCGAAACGCAGGGTAATGGTGAGTTGGACATTGACGTTGTGTACAGAGGTCTTGCTGAAGACGAACTGCCGACGTTCACAAATACGCCGCTGGTTGACCTGACACTTACCAAGATCGTGGCCGGCGAAGAGGACACGGAAGATGGCGATACAGCGGATAAACCACAATTCGATTATGCGGTTGTGATTTCGTACGATGGGTTAGATGCGGAAGCATTGCTGAATGCGATTGAGCCTGTTGCCGAGGCGGACAGCGTGCTTGCGTTGTGGAACGGTGCTGTGCCTAATCAAATTGGTAGTAGCGAAGTTTGGACAAGAACTTTTACGGGCAAACTGGCAAACGGACAGTCCGTGATGTTCGTGAACGTACCGAAGGGTGCGACCTATACGATTACGGAAACGGTGCCGGAGGGCTATGCGCCGACGCCTTATATTGAGGCGACTCCTGACCCGGATAGTGTCAATGAGCCGGCCATCACGGGTACTTTGAGCACTGACCATGCGTTCGTGACCTATACGAATACGCCACTGGTTGACTTGACGCTCGGAAAAGTAGTCGCGGACGACAGTTCGGATATTCCGTTCACCTTCCTCGTGGGGTTCTCATATAATGGGGCCGACGCCGAAGCCTTGCTTGGGAACATTACTGGGATAGGCAGCGCGGAAGATGTCACGGCAGTCAAGAAGTTGGATGAAAGCGAGGTCTGGGACGGAACATGGACGGTCACGCTGGCAGGCAACCAGTCCATACAGTTCGTGAACATCCCGAAGGGCGCAGCGTATTGGATCAATGAAACGAATCCGACGGATGGCTACGCATCGCCGATTATCACGATGAATGGTGTCGTGAGTGAGAATTCGCCGGAAATAGAAGATACGCTGGACGCGGATACGCTTGTCGTGTACGAAAACATCCCGCTTTATGACTTAGAACTCGATAAGACGGTCGTGGATGATCTCGCGGAAGGCTCGGTGTTCACATTCACCGTGGTGTTTGAAAATGAGGCTTATGCGGAACTCTTGGCGGGTATCGAAGCAAGCGACGGAAGCGTGCTCCCGGAGAGTTCTGAAGACCCTGAGGCTCCTGTGACTCCGCAGGCAACAATCACTTCGAGCGAAGACGGAGCCGAATGGACGGTCACACTGGCCGATGGCGAGAGTGTGAAGTTCTCGAACATCCCATATGGAACCGAGTACACGATTACGGAAGTGTTTGATACCGCTACTGCTGATGCCGCTTGGTACACGACCATCGTCAACAACGGGACGCCGGTGGAAGCAGGTGCGGGCCCAATCCTGGAAGCTGACTCCGAGGTTGCGACCGGCCTTGTCCCGAGCAACAATGACGAGAAGATCGTCGAAGGTGCGACCGTTGTGGTTTCCTACGTCAACACAGCACCATTCATAAACGTACAGGTCGATCAGGATACGATCCGGCGTACGGCTGCGGCTTACAGTACAGCCGCTCTGGCTGCGGATGACGCTGAAGCGACTGAGAGCGCGGTCGAGAATGTCGGGAGCGATCAGTACGTCTATGAGGTCGATTTCCGCTCGCTTTCGAATGTGCCGCTTGACAGCTTTGTCGTGACGGATTCGCTGAGTGCTGTGGCGCAGGGCATCCGCGTGGATGAGCTTTGGACGCCTGTGGTCTATGGTGACATCATCGATGAGGAGTTTGACGTAGAAAGTGGAATCGAGGGCTCGTACAAGATTTCCTGGAAGATCAATGGAAATAACGAGATAGCGGGCTGGAGATTTGCGTCGTCGAGTACATATACCTATATCGATTTCAGGACGGAACTTGGCGCTGGTAACTACGTATCGGAACTGATATTTGACTTCGGCAAAGTCGATGTAGGATTCACGAGCAAAAACATTGCTGACCCCGATGACAATTCCGTTGTCCGGGCACAAGGCGGTGAAATCGTAGAACCGACGGCTCTTGAGAAGTTCGTTTCGTTGTTTGCCCCGGTGATCGCTCATGCAGTTGGCGGTGTTGTAGATTGGAGCGGCACCATTGCTGACGGACAATCGCTAAGCCCGGCAACCTATACGGTACACGCCGTGAACGCTCTGGACGCCAGCACGGTTATTATCGGAAACGCAAACGTTGTTGGCACACTTGGAGATTTGCTACCTGCTACTGACGTCGATGATGTGGAGACATTCAACCTTGCGGCACCGGTGCAAATCACCGAAGAGCCCGTCCCGCTGGTTTCTTACAACAACGGGAATATTGAAATTCCGATTCGCAGGGAAACGACAGTTGGATTGCCGAAAACGGGCGACGATATGGTCATCCAAATCCCGATCGCTCTGATGGCGGTTGCACTCGTGGGTCTGTTCCTGCTGGTCGCGGCCGCACGGCGCAGAAAGCGCGTAGAGACCGAAGGTGCTCCGGCACAGGCGGAAACTTCAAAAAGACATCTGCGAAATGGCGGACTGTTGTCCCTGTTCATTGGCCTTGGGATCATTGGCTTTGCTTTCATCCCGTCCCCGGCGAGCGCGGCTGTGGAGTATCCGGCGGCAAGTGATGCGCAGTACTACTTCGAGGTGGAGACAGGGTTTACGGCTGCACAGTTGGACCAGATGAAGCTCGATATTCTCGCGCAGGGCGTACCGCAAGCTGTTGTTGACCAAATCCAGCCGGTCGGTCCGATGAATGTTCCTGTGGAGATCGAGCGCGTCGTCCCCGTGACACTGGATGTCACGACGAATGACGTCGACAAAATCACTCTTTTGGACTTTGACATTGCGGCAGCAAATCAATATCAAGATCTTACCGGTCTGGAGAGGGCAGACGCTACTTCCGGCGGAATCAAATTTGTGAGCACGGTTGCGCCGGGAGCACGTCCGAGCCTGAACGATCCCTATCATGCGACCGCGAATTATCGCGGCATCGAGCAGGGATTGGGTTACGGTGCCTTCACGGCGACCATCGGTGATTTGCCGACAGTGCAGATCATCACAGATGTTGTGACTACGGTTGTAGGCCCCGGAGCAGTCGTGGTCGGCGGCGGAGCCGCTGCACCCGATGCTGTGATTCCTGCGGCTGAAGTGCCCCTGGCCACACCGGATGCGGGTACGGATGTCGCACAGAATACAGAAATGATCGTCGACGACGATACACCGCTCGCACCCGTACCGGATGCGGGGTTCTCACCTCAGCAGTCCAATCCCTTCCCGTGGATCGTGATCGCAGTAGTCATTGCGGCGATCATCATCATGGTTGCAGTGCAGAGAAAACGTCAAAAGGCAAAGTACGACGACGCGGACATTTAGCCGCCAGTCAAGGGTGTCAAGGTATAACTTGACACCCCAAATAATCCTGCGCGCCTATCGTAAGCATCGGTAGGCGCTTTAATATTATAGGGAAAAGAACAGGGGAGTCAGTGGGTCATATTCGCGCCGAAGTTGCGTTAGGCAGCCATGATCCACACGCTCCCTACGATGACGAGGACAGTGGCTATTATGATTATTATGGCTGCGGGGTGCGCGAAATTCATTGTCCAGCCGATGCCAAAACGCTTTTCCACGATAAAAGCAGGGTCATTTTTATTATAATAAAACACTCCCGCTTTCCAATAACGGTCGTCGTCCACGTTTGCCGCGCCGCCCTGCGTGCTCTTTCCCCTGATGCGCAGCCGGCTGCCGCCCTGTCCGACGCGGACATACAAAATGACGGTCAGCGCGATGGTGCAGGCGAGGATGACAAACGGCGAAAGCATGACGAATTTGATGGAAGCGCCTGTGGCCATAACAAGCATGATGGCGCTGATGCCAACCGACAGGACGGTGCCGCCGAATATCATCCCTCCGCCCACGATTTTGCGGAAACGTCGTCCCTGTTCACGCGAACCTATGGGGTCAGACGCGTCGATTTGCCGTTTTGAAACGCGAATCATCAGATATGTTGCGGCAAAGACTGCGAGCAGCATCCATTGGGGCCAAAGCAATGTGACGAAGGCGCCGCTGTCTTTGTTTATCCAACCGTCGATCGCCCCGGTGATGTCGGCATGAATAGGGATTTGCCCGGGCAGGCTCGGCCAGAGGGCGAAGAGAGCGATTGCCGTGACGGCCGCGATGAGCGGATACAGCAGCAGCCAACGGGCGGACAAGTTGTCGCGGACGGCGGGCTCGGTATCGATGATAAGGGCGGCGGGTTCGATTTTCCACGACTGTCCCTCTTTAAACCGTTTCATATGATTGTGATAGCGTAGATATATGAGGAAAGAAACCGCGAGATAGAGCAGCAGACCCACGGTCAAAATAAACACCTGCCGCAGTTCCTGCTTTTCGGCATAGGCGGCGGCAAACACCGCGCCGAAAAACACAGCACCGATGATGAGCGATATGTTTCGGAACGAAGCACACAATTTTTTCAGTTCGGGGAGGCCGCGTTCTTTCGCAGGCAAACTCACGCCGAACAATTCCGTCTTTCTCGTCACATAGGGCGTGAAAGCAAACGCCAGGACGATAAAAATATCGATGATCAAGAAAATCATTATCATCATTGCGGTCATGTCAAAATCCTCCTTTGTCTGCGTTTTCCCGTACGGCATCGTCCACCGCGCGCAATTGCTTCTCAAATAATTCCGTGACGGCTTCGCGCGTCAGTCCGCGCGCTTTCGCTTCGGTCAGTATGCGCCGAAACTCGATTTCCGTTTCCCGGATCGTCTCCGCGCCGGGCGCGGGCGCATCCGCGGCCACCACACCTCGCCTGCCGAGGACGCGGACATAACCGTCGGTCTGTAAGTAAATATAGGCTTTGTTGACCGTATGCATATTGACGCCGAGATCGCGCGCCATCTGTCTAACGGACGGCAGCGGATCCCCGGGACGAATCTGCCCCGAAGCGATACCGGCGACGATTTGTTCGCGTATCTGTAAATAAATCGGCACGTCGCTATCCGGTCTTATATCGATAAGCATCACACATCCTCCTTTCTTATATTGATGAACGCAACACATCCCCATTGCTTATATTGATAGACGTAACACATCCTCATTGTTGTTATATCTGTTATACAACAACTATAACAATGCGTCAACCCATAACGAAAGATTTTGAGTTCATTGCGTTGCCGCGAAATAATCGAAAACAGAGAGCGCTTTTTTCCAAATTACAAATTACGATTACAATTACAAATACAAATAGCTCGCAATCGCGCTTGCAGGGGATAGTCGCAACTGATATAATCATTCCTTAGTGGTGGCATTTCGCGTCCCTATGCGGATGTAGCACAATGGTAGTGCATCTGCCTTCCAAGCAGACTACGAGGGTTCGATTCCCTTCATCCGCTCCACTCTAGACCCTTGAATCTAATGTAGTTTTGAGGGTTTTTTGATTCGGGTGTCAAGTTTTCACACAGTCTGACGTCCCCTTGACACCCTGATTAAAGAAACCCACGGCAGGAAGAAGACATTATCGTAGAAAAAGATGTTTGGCAGATACGATATTGTGATAATATGTAATTGAAATTTAGTTACCGAATAAGGCGGGAAATAAATGAGCACGATTGAGAAGTTGAAAAAGGAACTAAAGGCTAGACCAAAGACGTTTGACTATATGGATGCTCGGAGATTGTTGGCGCACGAAGGATACGAAGAGGATACAGGCGGAAAAACGTCGGGATCCTGGGTCAAATTCGTGAACGGTGCAGGAGTAACTTTTACGATACACAAACCACATCCGGAGAAGAATCTCAAAGAGTATGCAGTCAACGATCTGGCGGATTTCATGGAAAAAGAAGGGAAACTGTAATGGAAAATACACTCGAATACAAAGGATACCGCGGCAGTGTCGAATATAGCACGCCGGATCGCGTCTTTCACGGGAAAGTAATCGGTATTCGCTCTCTCGTAAGTTACGAGGGTACGGATGTGGATTCCCTCGAACGGGATTTTCGCGAAGCGGTAGATGATTATCTCGAATTGTGTAATCGGCGTGGATTTGCACCGGAAAAGGAATACTCTGGATTGTTTCAGGTGCGGGTCTCCCCTGAAGTACACCAGCAGCTTGCGATCAAGGCCGAGTCCAGCGGGAAGAAACTGAATACTGTAGTGTCCGAAGCGCTCGCTCACTATATCGCAGCATCATAAAATAAAAAAGCCCCGAGCCGCCATATCGACGCTCGAGGCAATTTCACGATAAGCGGCAGAGACCACCTGCTGCCGGGCAGGGACGCTCTGTGAGTCTTTGGCACAAAGTCTGATCATAAGCTGTGTTAAAATTACAGGTATGATTACGGACACGGCACTTATTTTTGAAGGCGGCGGGATGCGCGCGAGTTATACGGCGGGGGCGCTTGTGACTCTGATGGAACAGGGGTTTCGGTTCTCGGACGTTTATGGGATTTCCGCAGGGTCGAGCCATACGGTCAATTATGTTTCCGGGGACGTCCATCGGGCCAAGATCTCTTTTGTGGATTTCATGGCCATGGGAGAGGCGAGCGGTTGGGGTTACTGGCTCAGGGGCAAGGGATATTTCTATGCGGAATATATCTATCAATTGTCCTGTTTGCCCGGACAGAAGCTTGTTTATGATTTCGATGCTTTCCGGAAAAGTCCTACGCGACCGCACATCGAAGCCTTTGAGCGGGATACGGGCCGGACCGTGTACTGGGGCAAAGAGGATATGCCGACGCTGAACGATCTCATGATACGCGTGCGCGCGAGTTCGACGATGCCGATTTTTATGCCGCCGGTGACGATCGGCGGGCAGGTGTATTATGATGGCGGCATCGGGGACAGCTGGGGGATTCCGCTTGCACAGGCCCGGCGTGATGGGTATAAGAAATTCTTTCTTGTCTGCACGCAGAAGCGCGGATATCGTAAGGAAAAAGAAGCGCATCCTGCGATGCTCAAATGCTTGTTTGCCGCGCACCCGATCATCGCAAGGCGTATGCTGGACCGTCCCGAGGGGTACAATGCTGTGCTTGAAGAGATCGCGGATCTCGAGCGGCAGGGAGACGCCTATGTCTTCTATCCCGAAACGATGCCTGTGAAAAATACGACGGTCGAACCGGCGCTGCTTCATGCGAGTTATGCGGAGGGCTACGCTCAGGCGCAGCGTGAACTGCCCGCATGGTGCGAATTTTTGAGTCAATGAATGGAGTGAATCATGCTTGAACTACTTGCCCCGGCCGGCGATCTGGAAAAACTTCATGCCGGCCTGCAGTACGGGGCGGATGCTGTATATTTTGGCGGCGGCACTTTTAGTCTGCGCGCGGCGGCGGCACATTTTTCGCCGATGGATACCGCTGAAGCGGTGCGGCTTTGCCGCAAGCAGGGTGTGAAGGCTTATCTGACGCTCAATATTTATCCGCATGACGAGGACGTCGAACCGCTGACGACTTTTCTGCGCTCCCTGAAGGCAGCCGCTGATATTATGAAAGATCACGCGGGGAAAGCTTGTCTGCCCGATGCCTTTATCGTGTCCGATCCGGGCGTGCTTGCCATCCTGAAAGACGTGCTGCCACAGGTCGGTACGACGGACGGTGCAACAGCCGGCCCTGAGATCCATCTGAGTACCCAAGCCAATGTCACGAGTGCGCCGGCCGCGAAGTTTTGGTATGGGCAGGGGGTGCGCCGTCTGATCTTGGCGCGGGAACTCTCGCTGATCGAGATCGCAAAAATAAGAGATCAGATCCCGGACGATATGGCGCTGGAGGCCTTTGTCCACGGCGCGATTTGTATGGCGTATTCGGGACGCTGCCTTCTCTCAAATTATTTGAACGGCAGAGACTCCAATCGCGGCCAGTGTTCGCAACCCTGCCGATGGGAATATACACTGGAAGAGGCGAAACGCCCCGGCGAACATTTTCCGATTGAGGAGGACGAGAGAGGTACGTATCTTCTGAGCGCAAACGATCTGTGCATGATCGAGCACATCCCGGAGTTGGTGAAGGCCGGCATCTCTTCTTTCAAGATCGAAGGCCGCATGAAAAGCGCCTACTATGTCGCAAGTATCGTGCGTGCCTATCGCTGGGCGATCGACGCTGCGCAAAAGGGCGAGCCGTATGATCCGTTGTGGTTTGCCGAACTCGAAAAGGCCAGCCACCGGAGATTTTCGACAGGGTTTTTCTATGGGGTTCCAGGGAAGAATCAACTCGAGGAAATCACGGAAGCGCCGGAACACGGCGAGGGGATGGAGTATATCCGCGACTATGAATTCCTCGGCAATGTGTTGGGTTATGATGCAGAAACCGGGCTCGCGCGCGTCGAGGTACGAGGCAAATTTTCGCTCGGAGAGGCCATCGAGATTTTTGGCCCGACGCCCGGATTTTCGGAAATCACCGTGGGCGAACTCTACGATGAAAGTATGCGGCCGCTTGACGCCGCCGCCAGCGCGATGCAGATCGTGTACCTGAAAATCGCGAGCCCCATGCAGCCAAATGACATGATCCGAAGAGCCCGACGCAGGCGGTGGCGCCCGGGAACGTAAATTCAACGTGAAGAATGATTGCTTCGCCAATTCAGTCCAACATTTAATCGACGGAGCAATCATATGATGAAAAAACAATACACGGCGAAGGGAAGAATTCGCAGTTGCTGTAACAATTCGCAAGCCGACAGATATTTTTCAAAACGGCAAATGCAACAATCCCAGGACGTCATATAGTATAATAAAAAAGAAAGAATCGTATTGTTGATGGAGCGCATGAACCAAGGAGGAATCAAGATGAGTGACTTTGAACCAACCGTAGATAAAGCACATTCCAACTATATTCCCGTTTTTACGGAGACCGACAATACAGCGTATTGCACGACTTGCAACAAAACTGTCGGGCTGAAGGCCGGCGACGAGATTCCGATCTGCTGCGGTAGACTCATGGATCTGATCGACTGAATCACAGGGCTTTGCTGAGGCAGAATGTCGCGTAAATATTTGCTTGATCAGAGCCGGATGCCGCTCTTTGACGCAATCCGGAAGTTTTCGGCGTGGGATCCCGCGCCGTTTTTTATTCCGTCGCACAAGATGGGAGGCGGCATTGATCCGCGCTGGAAAGATGTTGTCGGTGAGGAGATTTTCCGAATGGATCTTTCCGAAGTGCGCTGGACAGATGATTACCATGGCGCGTCCTCGTCGATTCTCGAGGCCGAAACACTGGCTGCCGACGCCTGGGGTGCCGCGCGCACGCGATTTCTCGTCAACGGAACATCGAGTGGTATCATCGCTTCGATCTGTGGAACCTGTGGGGAAGGCGAGGAAATAATAATACCGCGCAATGCACACAAATCCGCTGTCTATGGTCTGGTGTTGAGTGGTGCCGTGCCCGTCTATGTGCAGCCAGAGGTTGTCGGAACCCAAAGGATTCGTGACGGCTTGTTGCCCGGGGGGTTCGGCGGCGGTCAGTTTTCAAAAGAGCCGGTAGAGTCGGTGAGCGATCGATTGCCAGAGGGGTTGATCGGAGGTTTGTCGCCGGAAGCACTGGCGGCAGCGCTCGGCGCGCATCCAGCTGCCAAGGCGGTCTTTGCCGTCAGTCCGACCTATCACGGCGTGATCAGTGATTTGGCGCGCCTTGCCGAACTGGCGCACGCGCATGGTCTCCCCCTGATTGCGGACGAGGCACACGGAAACCATGATTATTTCTCGGATCGTCTGCCGCAGGGCGCGCTCGATCTTGGCTGCGATCTTGTCTGTCAAAGTACGCACAAAATGAGCGGCTCGCTCACGCAAAGCTCTATGCTGCATATCGGGCATGGTGCTGAGACGTCGGGGCGCGTTGATTTCGAACGCGTCAATAGGGGGCTGAGCCTGACGCAGACGACGAGCCCGTCTTATCTGTTGCTTGCCTCGCTCGATGTGGCGCGCAGCTATATCGCCACGGAAGGGGAACGGATTTTGAACGGGGTGTTGGATGCACTCGGCGAAGTGCGGGCGGAAATTTCCGGTGCGCCCGCGATACTCGGCCCGAATGGGAATACCGGCGTGTTTGGAATAGCGGATTCATCCGGCAGTTTCGGTATCCCCGGGATTTGCGTTCTTGGGTCGGAACTGGTTGGCTCCTATGATATTTATGCTTACGAGCCGCTGCGGTTGGTGATTACAGCGAAAGGCCTGGGACTTTCCGGCTACGAACTGTTCCGAATTCTGCGTGAGGAATACGGCGTAGAAGCAGAATTTGGTGATCCGGTGTACTGTGTTTGCCTCGCCGGTCTGGGCACCACACGAGCCCACGGGAACAAACTCGCCGCCGCCCTGCGCGAAATCTCCGCCCGCTTTGTACACACAGACTCGGTTGCACAAAACAAAACGTCCCCTTGCGTCCTGCCGTCGCAGGACAGAAGGCCTGTCCCTCTGTCCTGTGCCCTGCCCGCGCTGCCGCCGATGGTGACGACGCCGCGGGAGGCTTGGTTTGCCCCGAAAGAGCGCGTGCCGTTCGCGGAGGCGGTGGGGCGCGTGAGCGGCGAATTGGTTGTGCCCTATCCGCCCGGCATCCCTGTACTTTGCCCCGGCGAGCGAATCACGCCGGAAGTTCACGACTTCCTTCGATGGCGGCAAGCAGAAAATTGCCATTTGCACTGCTCGGCGGGCGACACTCTTGAAACCATCCTCATCGTGAGGTAGAATAAAACAAGCGAATAACGAGGAGGATAGAATCCATGCAACACATCAAAACAATCAGCAAGGGGACGCTCAAACAAACCGAGGGTAAGGGCTGCGGAGAATGTCAGACATCCTGCCAGTCTGCCTGCAAGACATCGTGCACGATTGCGAATCAGGAATGTGAGCAGACGCGCATCAAGCGGCCGCGCTGACCGTGAAAGAAAACCAGGCGGCCGCGATGCGGTCGCTTTTTTTCGCGTACAGATCGGTGGCGCAATATGATCCACATATATCAATTCCATGATCTTAATGTCGTCCTCGATGTAGGCAGCGGTGCGGTTCACGTAGTTAGTGACGCTGCCGCCGCGCTTTTGCGTGCGCGTGAAGATCGGTCGTCACCGGCAGGCGAGCCGTTTGCCGCGGAACAGCTGAACGGATCTGTGCTCGGGGCAACACCGGCTTCGTCACGGACGAACGCAGATGAATTTGTAGACGGGCAGTCTCTTGCAACCTTTTCCGAAACGGATCTTGCCTCCGCGCGCGGGGAAATCGCTGCGCTTACGGCGGCCGGTTTGTTGGATGCGCCGGAAATGGAGGAGGACGTGCTTTCGCCGGAAGACCGGGGCGCTGTCATCAAAGCCCTTTGCCTTCATGCCGCGCACGACTGCAATATGCGGTGCGCCTACTGTTTCGCCGATGCCGGCGGTTACGCAGGCGCGCGCGCGCTGCTTCCGCTCGAAACGGGGAAACGCGCCATTGACTTTTTGCTGGCCAATTCCGGTGCCCGGCGCAACCTGGAGATCGATTTTTTCGGGGGCGAGCCGCTGATGAATTTCGAAGTCATCAAAGAACTCGTGCACTATGGCCGTGCACGTGAAAAAGATTATAAAAAAAATATCCGTTTCACGCTCACGACGAATGGCCTGCTTCTCGACGATGCGAAGACGCCGTTTCTCAATGAACATATGGACAATGTAATCCTGTCCATCGACGGCCGGCCCGAGGTCAACGACCGCATGCGCCGTACGGTATCGGGCGAGGGAACCTATGCGCATATCGCGGACAAGCTGCTGCGATTTGCCGAGGCGCGCGACGCGGCAGGCAAGCTTTATTATGTGCGCGGGACATACACGAAGTATAATAAGAATTTTACCGAGGATGTCCGCTATCTCGCAGATCTTGGCTTTCACAATATTTCCGTGGAGCCTGCTGTATCAGACAAGCTTGAGCCGTGGGCACTGACGGAAGAAGATTTGCCGGAGGTTTTCGCGGAGTATGATCGTCTTGCGGCGTTTATGTGGGAATGGGAACAGGCCGGTAAGCAGATCTCGTTTTTCCATTTTAACGTGGATCTCGAGCAGGGGCCTTGCGCATACAAGCGGGTCGCCGGCTGTGGTGCAGGCACGGAATACGTGGCGGTCACGCCGGAGGGAGACATCTACCCCTGTCATCAGTTTGCGGGGGAGACGGATTACCGGATCGGCAATGTAGAGGGCTGTTTTCAAAACCGCTGGTTTGACGTTTTCAACAAGGCGCACGTTTTTTCCAAAGACGAATGTCGAAGCTGCTGGGCGAAATATTATTGCGGCGGCGGTTGTCACGCGAACGCTCTGCGCATGGAGGGCGATTTGCTAAGGCCGCACCGACTATCGTGTGCGATCGAACGCAAACGCCTCGAATGTGCGATCGGTCTTGTCTGTGCGCGGGCAATGACAGAAGAAATATCGCGGGAATGACAGGGGCTTTTCAAAAATACAAAACCACAAATTACAATGGTCATTGTTTCGGAAACAAAAGAAAGGTATCATTGATCTAAGAGAGATACGATAGACCAAAGAAAGGGTTCATGCGATCATGAAAGAGTTTTATATCACGGGAGACACACTGCCGGAAGCTTATCACAAAGCCCTTGTTGTGCTGGGAGAACAGGGCGGCATGGCCGACTGCCCGGATTATGGACAGCGCCAGAAAGAATGTACGATGACGGTGCGCGTTGAGTACCCTGCCAAGGAGCCGCGCATCAGCAAACTCATCATCGGCGGGCCGAAAGAACTTCGCCAGTATGAACTTGAGATTCTCGACGGTATCCTTGACTTCATCATCGGCAAGGCCGAAAACCTGTGGGAATATACCTATCATCAGCGCTTCGCATATCAACTCGACTTCATCATCGAGGAACTGAAGCGCGAGCCGTTCAGCCGCCGCGCCGTCATGTCGATTCGCGATTTTGAGATTGACAGCCAGAACACACATCCGGCGTGTCTACAGAGCATCCAGTATTTTATCCGCGACGGCAAACTCGACTGCAGTATCCTCTTCCGCTCAAACGACCTGCCGGAAGCCTTCTTTATGAACGCCTTTGCGCTCATCCGCCTGCAGGAACGCATCGCGGACGAACTCGGCGTTGGCGTCGGTTCCTATTCACACCGCTCCAATTCCATGCATGCCTACGAAAAGAATTTCGCCATGCTGGACGGCTTCGTGAAAAAAATCAACAGCGAGCCGACCGACGAATTGGTCTACGATTACGAAGGTTTCTTCAAAGATATGATGGCGGAGTACGACGAAGAAATCGCAGCGATGGTTCGCACCAAGCGGGAGCAGTACGGCGTTTAGACCCGCGCCCTGGGGCATGATCGCATACGATCAGAACCCGAACGAAAACTATTACTGAATCAAGGCAGGATTCCACCCTCGAAGAGGCACTATATAAATAGTAGTGTCGCTCGGAACGTGTAGAGGGTGAAAATCGTGATCAAGACAGGAATTGTCGACATCGTATGCCGTGCGTCGTCAGGCGATGCGGAGGCCTTTGATACACTCTGCGAGCAAAAAACGAAAGGCGTGTTTTTGTATGCCAAATGGATGCTGAACAATAATGAAGACGCAGAGGATGCGGTGCAGGATACTTTTTTGGATATGTTTCAAGGGATCAAAGGACTCCGGGATCCCATGGCGATCAACCCGTGGATCCGCAATATCCTTCGAAACAATTGCAATCGTCAATTGCTGAAACGGCGCAGCATGGATACTTCGGGGAAGGCCTATGAAGAGGCGCTTGAAACGGCCGAAGAGCCGGAACGGAGCATGATTCCGGAAACGGCCGCGATCGACAACGAAGGCCGAAAACAGCTGCTTGATGCGATTTTTTCGCTGAATTATCACCATTGCCGGATCGTTTCAATGTATTATTTTTCAGGAATGAGTTGTGCGCAGATCGGTCAAAAAACAGGAAAAACGGCGCGTGTTACAGCCTCGGATTTGCATCGTGCCCGGCAAAAAATACGCAGTATTTTAGAAAGCGAAAATCGATAGCCACTCAAAAAACGGAACAATATGGAATTTTTCATGGACAGTCACGACAGGCTCGAGTATACTTTTTTGAGAATAATGGGAGTAATTATGGCAGAACAAAACAATCAAAATCCGCAGGAGCCTGTGCGCGGGAGAGTCGGGCGCTTCGGGGGATACGGCGGGCAGTATATTCCGGAAACGCTTATGGAGGCTGTAACGGAATTGGAGACAGCCTATAATCAGTATAAGGACGATCCCGATTTTGTACGCGAATTGGATGGCTTGCTTGCCGACTATGCGGGTAGGCCGTCACGCCTGTATTATGCGGAAAAAATGACCAGAGATTTGGGCGGCGCCAAGATTTATCTCAAGCGTGAAGATTTGAATCACACAGGGTCGCACAAGATCAACAACGTGCTGGGGCAGGTGCTGCTTGCCAAACGCATGGGCAAAACGCGCGTGATTGCGGAGACGGGCGCGGGCCAGCACGGTGTGGCGACGGCGACGGCGGCGGCACTGATGAATATGGAATGTGAGATATTTATGGGCCGTGAGGACACGGAGCGTCAGGCGCTCAATGTCTACCGTATGGAACTGCTCGGCGCACGCGTAAATCATGTGACGACTGGCACGATGACGCTGAAGGACGCAGTGAACGCGACGATGCGCGAGTGGACGAGCCGGATGTCGGATACGCTTTACGTGCTCGGTTCCGTCATGGGACCGCATCCTTTTCCGACCATCGTGCGCGATTTTCAGTCGGTCATCGGGCGGGAAATTAAGGCGCAAATGATGGAAGCGGAAGGGCGTCTGCCCGACATGGTGGTCGCCTGCGTGGGCGGCGGCAGCAACGCGGCGGGAACGTTTTATGATTTTATCAACGATTCTTCGGTGGCGCTTGTCGGCTGTGAAGCGGCCGGCCTCGGCGTGGATAACCCGAAAAACGCGGCGACGATCGCGAACGGTACGGTCGGCGTCTTCCACGGCATGAAGTCTTACTTCTGTCAGGACGAGTACGGGCAGATCGCGCCTGTCTATTCGATTTCGGCCGGCCTCGACTATCCGGGGATCGGACCGGAACATGCCTCCCTGCACGACACGGGGCGCGCGAGTTATGTGCCCGTGACGGATGACGAGGCAGTCAGCGCTTTCGAATACTTATCACGGACCGAGGGCATCATTCCCGCCATCGAGAGCGCACACGCGGTGGCTTATGTACGGAAGATTGCCGGGGCGATGGACAAGGAGAAGATTATTGTCATTACATTGTCCGGCCGGGGAGACAAGGATGTGGCGGCCATCGCGCGTTACAAGGGGGTGGATATTCATGAGTAGGCGGAAAGACGCAGGACGATTTGGGGATTCCCGCCTTCGCGGGAATAACAGTATGCTTCGCGGGGATGACCGGGGGGGTGGATATTCGTGAGTAAGAACAAGGGCGCTGTGCGTATCGAGGGCGCGTTTCAGAGCGGCAAGGCGCTGATCACCTTTCTCACGGGCGGCGACCCCGATGTGGTGACGACAGAAAAACTGATTCGTGTCATGGAGGAAGAAGGCGCGGACCTCATCGAAATCGGCATCCCCTTTTCGGATCCGGTCGCGGAAGGCCCCGTCATTCAGGATGCTGACGAGCGCGCATTGGCGGCAGGCACAACGGTAGATGATCTCTTTGCGATGGTGGCGCGGCTCAGAACCGGGGGCGAAGGCGGTGCTGATGGAGTCGGCGGAGTTGATGCATCCGATGGAGAGAGAGGGCTGACGAAACCGCTCCTGTTCATGACGTATTATAATCCGATTTTTACATACGGGTTGGAGCGCTTTGCTGCGAAATGTGTTGAAAGTGGCATTGACGGATTGATCGTTCCGGACGTTCCCTATGAGGAGTCCGGTGAAATCAAAGATGTTTTTGAACCGCACGGCATCGCCATCATCTCCATGATCGCGCCGACTTCGGACGAACGCGCGGTGATGATCGCGAAAGAGGCGGAAGGCTTCCTCTACTGCGTTTCATCGCTCGGCGTTACAGGTATTCGCAGCGAGATTGGTACGACGATCGGCGGTAGCATCGAAGCGGTGCGGGTGGCGAGTGACATTCCCTGCGCGATCGGCTTCGGCATTTCTACCCCGGCGCAGGCCGCAGAGATGGCAGCTCTCGCCGACGGCGTCATCGTGGGCAGCGCGATCGTGAGAATTATCGCCGAGCACGGAAGCGAAAGTGAAGCGCCGGTACGGGAATATGTACGCGCGATGAAGGAAGCGCTTCGCACCGTATAAAATTTCCTCGCGTGTTAACGGCGATATTCACGTTGAATAGGTCTTGAATCGGTGAATTCCCGCGATAGCACGCGGAACAAGTTTGCGGTTCCCGATAAGGCGGGATTTATTTGACAAGCATCTATGTTTTGTCGGATAATATGCAAGCGCGCGGTACACGTTCGTACGAGCGCGCGGTCAGTAAAATACCGCATCGCGGGGAATTAGCTCAGCTGGGAGAGCGCCGCGCTGGCAGCGCGGAGGTCAGGGGTTCGAACCCCCTATTCTCCACCAACACCGAAAAATCGTTGAAATATCAACGATTTTTCACTTATAAATGGTTTGTTTGTCATCCCCTTTTGTCAAAAATGGGAACAGGACGTATGAACCGTCCCCTTTTGTCTAAAGGGGCGCATACCAATCCACAGCGTCTGTGAGCCGACCCCTTTTGTCCTCTTTTGTCCTAGAGAAATAAAATGGAGGAATGTCCGGAGCGTGATTTTCTGCGGCATATGGTTTATAATTCAAATATGAGCAATGAAAGGCTGAACAGCATACTGCGCGACATATATCGTACCGCAAAGGACATCTTTGGCGAGAAGTTGGAAGATGTGATTCTGTATGGTTCTTTTGCACGCGGAGACGAGGGCTCTGAATCGGATATCGACATCATGATTCTTGCAAATATCGAACAAGAATCGGCAAAGCAGTACCGAGAAGCAATAAACGAAATGGCATGGGAAATCGGAATGAAGCATGACATTCTCGTATCCGTTTCTGTGAGCGGCAATACATATTTCCATGACTGGAAGAATGATTTGCCGTTCTATCGAAATGTCTGGAATGAGGGGCGGCGTCTAAGTGCCTGACGATAAAAGAGCAGATCTTTCGGTGTACAGATTAAACCGGGCACGGTGTTGATTTCAAAAGGCATTCGGGAGTCATCGCACATTTTCAGAAGGAGTATGTCAAGACAGGAATTTTTGATACGACGATCTCGAAACATATCACGAGTGCGTTTCAGATCAGGAACGAAAGTGATTACGAGGATTTCTTCCTCGCATCGAAGAATGACGCGACCGAACAACTTGAGAACGCCAGAGAAATATTTGCGGCTATCGATACGTATATCAAGTCAAAAGCAGAAGGACTTGGGAGTGTGCCGCAGATCCGATAACGTCAACTCATCCCAAAATGGACATTTCGGGAATAGTAACTCGGACGGGCATTATTGCGATAGGATTATGACCCAGACTGCCCTTATGATATAATTTGATATGCAAGGAGAATGTTGAGGAACATCTATCTTGATAATTGTTGTGATAATAAACACAACCTTGAAAGCAGAGAATTATGTGTGAACAAAAGCAGCTTGAGATAATCGAGCAATTTGTCGTCAATAAGGCAAAGATGGAACTGGGCAGTAAGCTTGACAGTATATTGCTCTATGGTTCCTATGCAAGAGGCGATTTTGATGATGAATCTGATATTGATATTATGATTATTGCGGATTTGCCTGCTGCGGATGCAGACCGGCTTGAAGAAAAATTGATTTCATTCACAACAAAACTCGACCTTGAATATGGCGTCGTGTTATCACTTTATGTGAAGGATCGAATGACTTTTAACAAGTGGAGAAACACTCTTCCGTTTTACAAGAATGTAGTCAGAGAGGGGGTCTCGCTCATTGCCTGATGATATGAAATTTGAGCTTGCGAAATATCGCATCGAAAAGGCGGAGGAATGTTATCGCGATGCAGTGGTCGCGCGTGATAACGGTTCGTATGGCAACGCCGCCAATAGGTCTTATTACTGTTTCTTCCACTCAATGAGAGCGGTACTTGCTTTAAATGAGTTTGATTCAAAGAAGCACCCCGGCATCATTGCGGCATTTAACCGGTTATATATCAAGGAAAATGTTTTCCCGCCTACATTTTCAGAGATTGCAAAACTTGCCTTTAACGTCAGAGGTAAAAGTGATTACGATGATTTTTACATCGTTTCAAAGGAAAGTGTAGACACACAGATTGCAAATGCAAAAATCTTTCTGGACGCGATTAAAACATATGTCGAAAAGCAAGAGGGTGAAGCTGTAAGCGTTAAAAATTCAATCGATACATCGGAAAATGCAGGCTAACGAGTTTTTCGCTTATCGTGACCTCTGGCAGCGCGGAGGTCAGGGGTTCGAGCCCCCTATTCTCCACCAACACCGAAAAATCGTTGAAATATCAACGATTTTTCGCTTATAAATGGTTTGTTTATCGGCGATAATGAGTTGGAAAAAAGAAATAAGCGGAAAGAAATAAGCTGTCAACCACGAATAATGACGGCTTGCATTTCTCAGTACAGTCATCGATAATGGTGGCAAGGGCTGCATCGATGAAACAAGGAGTTTATATTGCAGGTTATTTTCAAACCGGAAGGCTATATCACCGACGGCGGAGCACTTTCCTACTCAGATATTTACAATTTGGAATTCGATCATCTAAAGCCGGACGATCCGGGGCTGTTATATTTGTCACGCATTGCCGGGCAGCTTATAGACATTGCCCGGCGGGATCCGGATATCGAGTTGACAAGAGCGGCAAAAAGACCGGAGCTGACGGATTTCTATCCGCTCATGCAGGAGCTGCCGTTTTGCCTTGGCATGGAATTTGTAAATCTGAATTGGCTTGCCGATATTTATGACAACCTCGCCGCTGTACTAAACGCGGAACTTTCCGTCTTTGACGGCACCGTAGAGGAATATTTCAAATCAAAAAATGAAGCACTCACCGTCAGTGGACGGGTGTTCTTCCATCTTGTTGAGGCAAAAGAGGAAGATTTTCCGTTTGCTTTTATGGCGACCTATTCCACGAAGCAGGGCGGTACTGTCACACACCTGCCGCTAAAAAAAGCCCTGACAGAGTTTGATGGTCATCAGGCAGAACTACTAAAATTACTCGGTGCTGTAAGTCGCGCCGCAGACAAAAGCGGGCTGATCTCCGGTCTCGTGGAAAGCGGCGAACTGTTTTGCCCACTCAGGTTCGAGCCGGGCGATGCTTACGATTTTCTGCGGGAGGTGCCTCTGTATGAAGAATGTGGCATCGTCTGCCGTATCCCAAATTTTTGGAAGCGAAAAGTCAAATCAAGGCTCTCCCTTTCGATGGATTCACGGGAACCGGCTATGATGGGTCTGCAGTCTCTGATTGCTTTTTCTCCGTCGGTCTATTTTGGAGACACAGAGCTTACCCGTGAGGAACTGGAAGCGTTGCTTGGCGAAGAAAACGGACTTGCGTTCCTCAAAGGGAAATGGGTAGAGGTCAACAAAGAACGCATCTCGCAAATACTCGCCGTCCTTGACAGCGTAGAAAAGCGCGGCAGCCTGACCTTTGCGGAGGCACTGAAGCTCAGAGCAGGAATAACAGAAATTGACGGTACTTCTGATGAAATCGAAGCGAGTGTTACCAATGGAGAGTGGTTGCAAAGTGTCATAGATAAAATGCGGTCACCTATGGATATTGCTTCAGTTTCGCCATCGGATGGCTTCCATGCCACCCTGCGGCATTATCAGCAAACCGGGCTAAACTGGTTAGACTTTATGAAGTCCTTGGGTTTTGGCGCGCTGCTTGCGGATGATATGGGGCTTGGAAAAACAGTACAAGTGCTCGCCCTGCTTGACAAACTTAGAGAGGCAAATCCCGGAACGAAAACGCTGTTGATCGTTCCCGCTTCTGTACTGATCAACTGGCAAAAAGAAGCGGAGAAATTTACCCCGCTCCTTCGCCTTTCCCTTGTTCACGGCGCAAATGCAAACTTCAACAGAGAAGAAGCCGATCTGTTTGTCACGACATACGGGATGGTTTCCCGTCATCCCGAACTCGCCGGCGAGAAATGGGATCTGCTCATTTTAGATGAGGCCCAGGCGATTAAAAACCCGGGTGTCAAACAGGCAAAAGCGATCAAAGAGCTAAATGCCGATGCGCGTATTGCAATGACCGGCACACCCGTTGAGAACAGATTGTCCGACTTGTGGTCGATATTTGATTTTCTGAACAGCGGGCTGCTCGGAAGTCCGAAAGAGTTCAAAACGTTTACGGGCAGACTGAAAGAATCACCGGAAGGATACGCCAAGCTGCGCTCCGCCGTGTCACCGTTTATACTGCGGCGGCTCAAAACCGATAAATCAGTGATATCCGACCTGCCGGACAAAAACGAAATCAAACAGTATATCAATCTCACCAAAAAGCAGATCGCTGTGTACAATGCGCTGGTAAAGGAATTGGAGGAGATGTTTGCGCTGCCTGAGAGCGTGACGGGCATTCAGCGTAAAGGAAAAGTCCTCGCGGCGATCATGAAGTTCAAGCAGATTTGCAATCACCCTGATCAGTATATCGGACAGGGTACATTTGATCCGAAGAATAGCGGCAAGTTTGAAACCCTGCACGAAATCTGTGAGACGATTCGTGATAAACACGAAAGCGTATTGGTTTTCACGCAGTTTCGTGAAATGTGTGATCCTTTAAATCATTACCTTGAAAGTGTATTCGGGCGCGAGGGATCGGTCATTCATGGCGGAACTGCTCCGAAAAAGCGTGGTGTGATTGTCGAACAGTTCAACTCGGAATATATTCCGTTCATGGTATTGTCGCTAAAAGCGGGCGGCGTTGGGCTGAACCTTACTGCTGCAAATCACGTCATCCACTTTGACCGATGGTGGAATCCCGCCGTCGAAAATCAAGCGACTGACCGGGCATTTCGAATCGGGCAGACGAAAGACGTGATGGTGCACAAATTCGTGACGACAGGCACGATCGAAGAGAAAATCGACGAAATCATTGAAGGCAAAACCAAAATAGCCACAGACGTGATCGGCGAAACTTCGGGTGAAAATTGGGTGACCGAGATGTCGGACAGCGAGCTTATGAACCTGTTCAGGTTGGAGGTGTAGCGAATGGGCTGGGGTTATGACTATTACAGCAAACCATCCGTGGCACAGCAGAGAGCAAAAGCGCAGAAGCAGCTTGCGAAGCTGCGCAAAGCGAATCCGGATATTTCGCCTGTCCTGGTCGAAGGCAGCAAAATCGCTAAAACATGGTGGGGGTCAGCGTGGTGTAAAAACCTCGAACGCTATGCTGATTTCAGCAACCGCATCGGACGCGGGAGATCCTATATCAAAAACGGATTTGTTCTCGACTTGAACATTTCAGAAGGATTGATCACGGCGAAAGTCAGCGGCAGTTCTGTGTATGATGTAATAATACAAATCGACAGCTTTTCCGCGAAGAAGTGGAAATCGATCGAAGCCCTGTGTGCAAAACGCATCGACAGCCTGACGGCACTTGCTGAGGGAAAGTTCCCGGAAGAGCTCGGTGAGATTTTTATGAAGCAGGAAGACGGCTTGTTCCCGTCCCCAAAAGAGATCCATATGGACTGCAGCTGCCCCGACTGGGCGACCATGTGCAAGCATGTGGCGGCTGCCTTATACGCAGTAGGGGCCCGGCTTGATACCGACCCCTTGTTGTTTTTCAGCCTTAGGGGCATTGACCCCTCTGAACTGATCAAGAAGACGGTAGACGAAAAGATGAAATCGCTGCTTGCAAATGCGGAGAAAAAGACCGAACGCGTCATTGCAGAGAAAGATATCATGCGAATTTTTGGAGTGTGAAAGATCCGCTTGTAGAAGGACTCGGTGTTTCTGATTGCCTCTTTTTCGTTGTTCCGTCCTCGGTGATAACGAGCTGAAAAAGAAATAGAGATACAGCCATCGTTTTTACCGTCAGCGGATGACGGTAATGGTGACGGTAATAATGACGGTGATCGAGACCCAATACAGAATTTGATGATAATGAATTGATGGAAATAAAAAGTTGCCGAAAGTTGCTGATTGATGGGACAGGGGAGAGTTTGGTAGTTGCTTGGTTGTACGGGCTGGATGGTTGATTTGATGGCATTTTTGAAACAGGTGGTCAGGGCGAATGAGTGGGCAGATCGATTGCGTGGTGGGCGTGCCCGATTATTGAAGAAAGAGGAGAATCCAGATGGCTGACATTACATTCGAAATCACAAAGACCATCGGCGTCCTGTCCGAGAGTGCGAAGGGCTGGGCGAAGGAACTCAACCTCGTGAGTTGGAACGGTCGCGAGCCGAAATACGATATCCGGGACTGGGACGCAAATCATGAAAAGATGGGCAAGGGGCTGACATTTACAATGGAAGGCAAGGACCCCCCGATCATCAACGAAATCGGAGAATCTGTCACCGTGACATTTCAGTCAGACGAGGGGAGCAGGTCAAGAAGGGACAAGTCATCGCTTATGTAGGAAACACCGGCCGCAGTACCGGCGACCATCTGCACCGGGAAGTGTATGTGAACGGTGTGCAAGATGACGCACTGAGCTATTTCAGGTAGAACGATGGGGCAGTTTCGGCTGCCCGCTATTGATTCGTTTTTGTCAACCACACTCCATACGAGCGTGAATATGGTACAATGATGACTAAGTTAATCGGCTGCTATCATGGTTATTGTATAGGAATGTCTATGTGGAGGCTAGTGTAGTAGATGAAAGAATTCGCCAGAGGCGAAAAGATAAAATTGTTGTATGGTGGGGAATGTACTATCGTTGATAAAATCGGAGAAGGTGGCCAAGGAGTCGTCTATAGGGTCAATCATTCCGGAAAGACGATGGCGCTCAAATGGTATCTTGACGGAAAACTCAGCAGGCCGGAGCCGTTTTATCGGAATCTAAAGGAGAATGTGGAACGAGGCATTCCTGCTCCTGCCTTTCTTTGGCCCAAAGAAATCACCGAAAAGCAGTTTGGGAGTTTCGGGTATCTCATGGATCTGATTCCGCCGGAATACATAGGGTTCAATTATTTTCTGCTTACGAAAAAAGAGGGGAAAGCGGTACAGTTTCGTTCTTTTGATGCGGCACTGGCCGCCGGTCTGCATATTGTAAGAGCGTTCAGAACGCTTCATCAGAACGGATACAGCTATCAGGATATCAATGACGGAAATTTTGCGATCAATCCCGCCAATGGCGATGTATTGATTTGCGACAATGACAATATTGCACCTTATGGAGAAAACCTGGGGATTGCCGGCAAGCCCGGATATATGGCGCCGGAAATTGTACGCGGTGAGAAAAAGCCGGACATCAATACAGACAAGTTTTCTCTGGCTGTCATTTTGTTTCTTTTGCTCTTTATGGATCGTCCTTTCGAGGGAAAGCGCAATATGGTACCCTGCCTGACGCCCGACAAGGAGCTGCTGTTCTTTGGGAAAGACCCTGTCTTCATCATGGATCCAAGCAACCCGGTCAACCATCCTGTCGCCGGAATTCATCAAAATGTACTGAAAAGGTGGGCGCTGTATCCGGACTTTGTGAAAGACTTATTTATCGAGGCATTTTCAAAGGAAGCAATACAAGATCCGTCAAGAAGAGTGATCGAAAAGACCTGGCAGGAAATGTTCGTCAAACTCCGCGATTTATACAATACCTGTCCGTATTGCGGCAAAATGATCTTTTATGATGAGACAGCGGATTCTCTCATATGCCCAAACTGCGGCAGGCAGCTTCCCGATATTTTACACCTCAACACAAAGAGATACCAAATACCGCTCGTCTCCGGAAATGTGATTTATCAATGCCATATTGATGAAACAAGTGATGACTATACGGCGGAGGCCGGATTGATTCGCGCAAAACGTGAAGACCCCTTCCATATCGGGATCAAAAATGTTTCCGATTATGATTGGGTGGTAAAACGTCCGGAAGAAGATGTGAAAATCATCGTTCCCGGGTCAACCGTGAAGACCGTAAAAGGGACGCAAATTACTTTTGGAAATTATAGTGTAGAAGTCGTGTAATCAAGGAAAGCAGGTGAAAACGATGAGCAATTTGGATGATCTGGTCAGCGCCGTTGAAGTGCCGCGAAAAACGATGGTGCTCTTTTTTGTGGTCGATACGTCGGGCAGCATGAGCGGCGCAAAAATCGGCGCGGCCAATACGGCAATTGAAGAGGTGCTTCCTGAAATCGCTGATCTCTCCGCCGGCAATGCGGATGCGGAAATCAAGATCGCGCTGCTGACTTTTTCCAGTGGGGCTGTTTGGCAGACGCCGGCTCCCATTCCCGCCGCACATTTTTATTTCTCAAGCCTGAGCGCCGGCGGGCTGACGGATCTGGGACAATGCTGCGAAATGCTGAATGAAAAATTGTCCCGAAATGCCTTTATGAACGATACGGTAGGCTCGTATGCGCCGGTCATCTTCCTGCTGAGTGACGGAGCTCCCACCGATGACTATCAGGCCGGTCTCGGAAAACTCTGGCAAAACAAATGGTTCAAAGCGGCGATTCGCGTTGCGATTGCCATTGGATCCGATGCAAACGAAACGGTCCTGGAGGAGTTCACGGGCGGCAAGGAAGCTGTGCTCAGAGTGCATACACCGGAAGCTCTCCGCAAAATGATCCAGTTGGTTGCAATCCGTTCTTCACAAATCGGCAGCACCAGTACATCCTCCATCGCACAAGAAGCAGGCTTGTCGAAGCAAAATGAATTCCTCGGGCAGGTGCAGGCCGAAGTGACGCAAATCCAGCAGGATGACGATGACGACGACGATTGGGAATAACAAAAACTAGCATGTCCTATTTTGTATACCATGCGCGGGCGCAGGGGGAAAGCCATAGAACAACGCAGCCGCCGAAACCATGTCAGGACTATGCCTATTCGTTTTATCATAATGGCACCGGACTGATTGCGGCGGCGGATGGTCACGGGAGTGGCCGGTATTTCCGAAGCGACCGGGGATCGAAGTTTGCCGTCGAATCCGTGATACAGTGCGTCGCGCAGTTCCTGAATGGCGCGAACAAAAATGATCTCTGTGCGCAATTGTTTGATGCGGCCCGTCAGTCCGATTTGCTGCCAAAATTGATCAAGAGCATTGTTTCTGAATGGCATAGCAAAGTCGCGAAAGACATCGAAGCTAACCCGTTTTCGGAAGAGGAATATGCAGAGGTGCCCGAAAAATACCGCGCCCGATACGAAAACGGAGAAGAACCCGAAAAAGCCTACGGCACGACACTTTTGGCTGTACTGCAAAAGGAGGATCAATTTTGGCTCGGTCTTCATATCGGCGACGGCAGATGCGTGACCATTGACCGGCAGGGAAGATACAGTCAGCCGATTCCCTGGGACGAACGGTGTTTTTTGAACAAGACAACCTCTCTTTGTGATGAGGATGCTGCGAACGAATTTCGCTTTCGCTTGCTTGAGGGGGATCAGATACCGCTCGCCACCTTTGTCGCCAGTGATGGGATCGATGACTGCTTTGGCCATGCCAATGATTTCGAACAGCTGTATCAAAACTTCTATGCCAATCTTGCGAAGCTATTCATCAGCAAGCCGATCAAGAAGGCGAAAAAAGAACTCCGCGATTATCTCCCAATCCTCAGCGGCAAAGGTTCCCGGGACGATATGTCCATCGCTCTGTTGATGGACAGGGAAGCCTTGCGTGACGTGATCAGGGAGCAGGAGATAGCCGCCGCCGCAGAAGTGGATACCGCGATAGACGCGGTAGCTGAAGAAACTGATAAAAACGGAACAGATGAATTGCCTCCGCAGGAGATGACCGAAGCCACAGACGCCGAAGATACAGAGGAAGAAGCTGCCTGTGATGAGAATGCGATCCCTGCGGATATCGTAGAAATATTGCGCAAAGCGAGCAGCCCCGAAAGTCATACGGCCGAAACGAAATTCAAGAAACTTGGGACGAAAATCAAAACGTTCTTTGGACAAATCACCGCTGACAGAAAACAGAAAGAATAGTACAAAGACAAATGTTTGAAACAGAAACAGTCGAGAAGAGAATAAAAGACCTTGTTCAAAAAATCGGGACGGATTTTTTGGCTGATGAGGGTGTTTTTCGCGCGGTGATCAATGATGTTTTGTATGATCTGAAATTAGAACGGACGGTGTTGATCAATGCGACCAGCGTGCATATCGGCAAGATATTCTTGACGGCAAAGGATTTGCCTTACGAAGAAAAGCGCAAAGCCAAAAACAAAGCAAAAGACAAATTAGTAAATGAAGCCGCCTTTTCAGAAGAAGGCGCCGATTTTGTTGTAACAGTTTTGTCCTCAGCATTAGGGTGGCAAATACAATCGCCAATGCAGATAAATGAATCGAAAGATAGAGCCGAAAATACACAAAAAATAAGAAAGAGAAATAGCGTAATCGAGAAGATATGTCCTTATTGTATGACCGAAATCAAAGTAGATGAGGAAGTTGTTTTATGTTCTCAATGTGACATGCCGCATCATAGAGAGTGTTGGACTGAAAATGGTGGGTGCACAACGTTTGGATGTCAGAGCCGAAAATGTAAATGTTTTCCGGTAGTTCGTTAATATAATATAACAAGAGGAGTTTAGGATGACGTAACATAGGTTGAATTGATTGTTAGGTATTGATTAATTTGGATGATTTAATTTAGGAGGCAGTTTTATGGCGAAGATCAGTGTTGTCGTAGTGGATGCGACGGGGAACAAAGAACAAAAGGTAGGTTTGCCTGATGATGTGAAAATCGGCATCATTTTGGTGAAACTAATTGAGAAAATTAAACTTCCGGCTATCGGCCCTGATGGAAATCCCATTAGTTATAAATTCATTCACAGAGTATCAGGAAAGCAACTGCTTGAATCACAAACACTTACTGAGGCAAATATCAAAGATGGCGATGTCTTGAGATTGCAGCCTGAGATTACGGCAGGCTGACATCATGGCAAAAGAACTTGAGTTTGAATCCTCGGATTTTCACGAGGACAAATATGACCGACTGCGTTTGATTCCATGGTGGGATCAAGATCGACTTTCGAGAGCGTATATTATGGTCGTTGGTGCTGGGGCGATCGGAAACGAACTGATTAAGGATTTGGCATTGCTCGGAATTGGTCATATTTTGGTTATTGATATGGATAGGATTGAGCATACAAATCTCACCCGGTCTGTCCTTTTCCGCGCTCAAGATGTGGGGCGTTACAAGGCAGAGGTTGCCGCTGAATGCGCGAGAGAAATGAATCCTGATGTAATAGCGACTCCGTATGTTTCAAATGTAATTGACGACATCGGATTGGGCGTATTCCGAAGAGTAGATGTCGTGCTTGGCGGACTTGATAATCGAGAAGCCCGACTTCATATTAATCAAGCATGCTATAAGACGAACAAACCTTTCATTGACGGAGCTATAGAAGCACTTAATGGATTTGCTCGCGTCTTCATGCCGCCAAAGGGTGCTTGTTATGAATGCACCATGAGTGAGACTGACTGGAAGCTGCTGAACAAACGCAAATCATGTGCATTGCTCACACATGAACAGATGAACGAGGGCAAAACTCCAACAACACCGACATCTTCCGCCATAATAGCCGGAGTACAGGTACAGGAAATGCTGAAGATTCTTCATGCGGATCGAGGTTTGCCTACCCTTGCAGGCAAGGGATATGTGTTTAATGGTCTTACTCATGATTCGTATGTGGTGGAATACCAGCGCAAAGAAAACTGTATGAGTCACGAAACGTTTGATTTCGTTGCCGAGATGCCGTGGGCATCGGATAGTATTACTTTGCGAGAGCTATTGCAAACCATCAAAGCTGAATTAGGCGAAACCGCAGTGGTAGACCTCGACAGAGATATTGCTACGACGGCAACTTGTAGTTGTGGTGCGGCAAAAGACCTGTTCGCCCCCGTTCACAAGTTGCGCGGTGAAGACATAACATGCCCTCAGTGTGGGCAAACGATGTCATTCCAGCAGTTTCACACATTGGAGGGCGGCGAAGAATTTTTGGACAAAACAGTGCAAAGTATTGGTCTGCCATTGTTGCATATCGTAAGCGGCAGAGTTGGATTCGATATTCGTCAGTATGAGTTTACTGGTGATTTGATTGAGTTCAATGGCGTATTCGAATGATTTAGTGTTTGGGAGGTTGGATATGTCTGAAAAAGATATTCGAATAACTGCGGATCCTGAAACCATAGTGGATGCAGAAGAATCCTCATTACCGAACAACATTCTTGCTGTTGGTGAAATATCTACGGACGATGTAAAAGTATATATCAAGCAGGATGTTTACCATGCAATTGAAAAGCGTTCGGCCTCGAATATGACGATAGAACTCGGCAACATCCTTTTGGGGAAAGTTGCCGAGGTGTTTGGTAAACGGCATGTCATCATTACAGCTTGCATCGAGGCTAAATATACGGACGCTTCCTCATCAACATTAACCTTCACGCATGAAACTTGGGATTACGTGAACAAAATACATGAAGAGAAATATTCCGGACTACGGATTGTAGGATGGCAGCATACGCATCCGGGGTATGGAATATTTTTGTCAAATTACGATATGTTCATTCAGGAAAATTTTTTTAATCTGCCATTTCAGATTGCCTATGTGGTCGATCCGAAGCAAAAAATCAGGGGATTCTTTCAGTGGCAGAACGAGAAGGTGGAACGACTAAAAGGATTCTATCTATTTGGGAGTGTGCTAAAATTTTCGACAGTTTGCTAAGATAGAGAGGGACTGCTGGCTGTCCCGGAAATCGGAGGCAAACGAAATGAGTAAATCGAGACAGAAGTACGAGAGTTTTACTGCATTCTTTTTGAATTCCTCATCGTACTTCTGTCTCGAT
>BNUG01000022.1 GCA_025997195.1 Clostridia bacterium
CCTCGATGAACATCGTCGACCGTCTCCTCATTGCCCAGACGGGCAACATCTTAAACGGCGGTGGCGCGAGCGATACCAACCACGCCGGCACCTATAACAACTTCGGCAATATCCACCTCGCCGACGGAGCCGGCCTCGGAGTGCAGGCCACAAACGCCGACTTCATCGCCGGCAAACTCACGGTCGAGGGCACCGGCTATGTCATGTCCCCCGGTCTGCGGGATCAGATTACCTTCACCGACGTCGAGTTCGTCGGCGATGGCAGCAAACTTGTTATAGGTGCCGGCGTGGTTGGTATCGCTCGCGCCACCGCCGTTTAAGATGTTGCCCGTCTGGGCAATGAGGAGACGGTCGACGATGTTCATCGAGGTGAAGTTTCGGATGCCACTCTTCGTCACGTTGATGCGCGGAGCAAAGCCGTCCGCCGCCGGTACGACCTCAAGCTCTTCAAGCCCCGGCACTCCCGCCTGTGGCCCAACGTTGAGGATTGCTTGTTTGTTGTTTTTTAAGCTCTCTGCCGCAACTGTATTGGTAACGTTGTCGCCTGTTGCTGTCGCGGAGATACCTTCGAGCGATTTTGCCGAGACAAGGTTGATGACAACGTTCTTTCTTAGCACGTTATTGTTAATGTTTGGATATTTGGTCGCAAAAAGCTCGCCGATGTCTGCACCCGGCGCGTTGATGTTCATGAAGATCGTGCCAGAACGTGTGTTGCCCGCATAGCTGTTGCCAGCACCGTCGCCGTAGAGGTTCATGCCCTTAAGCAAGGAGCCGGTGGTTTTGTCAGCAAAAACATTCAGCGTGATTGTGTTGGCCGCGCTTGCGCCAAGGTAAGTATTATTGCCGTTGTCATAGCGCAGACCACCGCTGATGCGGTTGGGATAGGTGCTGCTTCTCGACTCAACCTTAATGCCCTGCGTATTGCCGCGCACGTCGACAGTTGTCGTCGCGTTGCCAAAGATATAACCGTAGTTGGACGCTGCGGTAGAAAGCCCCTGATACGGCGTGTATCGGGCGATACCGGAGAAATCTCCACCGTGGATAGTAAGCGTGCTGTCGCCGCTGACGTAGTTGCCATGTCCACCTTCGTTCATTCCATACATACCGCCCACGCTGGCGTTGATAATGGGCATAATCTGATTGCCGTTCCTGGGTGCCTCATAAATCTCGACGCTGGTATTGCCTACGTTGTAGTGATCGTTATATCCGACGCCGCTCAGGAACCAGTCCACCTGTCCGCCCCGCACCTCGGCGCGGGAGTCACCGATATGGACACGATAATCACGTCCCGCGCCTTCCAAGGTATCGACAATACCATCGTTAAGGACCGCAAGGGTGTCGCCTATCTGGCAGCCGGCATAGGAACCACCATAGACCCAGTCGCCCCATACGTTATCGAGATACAGCTCGGTGTCACCGATAATCATCGAACTTTGAGGCTCGGTCGGCCAGCCGCCGCCGCCGGAAAACTCGACATTCGAATCCTCACCGATTGTCGGATCTGTGGTCGAGTATGCCGGTCTGCTGAACGCATTCTCGCCACCCGCCGGTCCCTCTGTACCGACACGGGAGATAACATTGCCTTCCACGAAGCCATAGCCGGCGCCACGCATATGCCTGTCCCAGTCCCAGATGCTGCCGTAAATAACGCCTGACTTTATTGTGTTAGTGATGTTGCCATAGAGCTCAAAACGCATTGCATTTTTTGCCGCCTGAACTGCAGCATCAACATTGCCCACAGTCAAGCTTGTGGAATTGGCTTTTACATCCCAAACGTCAAGCCAGCTGCTGCTTGTCTGTGATTCGCCGTTAACTGCAGAATAGGCGTTGCGTCCCGCGCCACCAGAAAACGAAATGATGCTGCCGCCGTCATCCTTTTTACTCGTCTTGACGGTATTGACGATGTTGCCCTTAACCGTACCGCTGGCAAAGTTGACACCTATGAAGTGTGCGCGTCCGGTACTCCATGCGCTAGTGTCTATGTTATTAGTAATAACGTTTGTTCCGGTGCCGCTGATGGGTTTACCACTGCCGTCTTTACTTGGCTTATAGGCGTCTTGTCCGATATCGCCCTTACGCGAACCGCCAAGGAGGAGACTGTATCCGGTGTTCCAGTCATAGGAATAGAGCACACCGCCTGAGTTAAAGCGCCCCGGGCCACTTATGGTATTCGTGATAGTACCGGTCACATCACCGTACTGCACACCACCGGCAAAATAGCCGAGGCCGCCGCGGCTCGTCGCCATACCTTTGATGGTGGTGGTTGCGCTACCGTTCAGATTCGCCGTGTTGGACGTGCCGGTACCATAGCCGGCACCCCATACTTCGATTCGGTTGCCGCTTGTATTGTTGATGGTGATTGAGGCGTTGCCGGTCAAGGTGCCGGTGTAGTTGCCGCCGACGAAGGTGGTTTTTAAGCTGCTATCGCTGGTGGACCAGACAGTTATCGAGGGGTTGCCGCTGACGTTGCCGCTCTTTGCACCACCGTAGTAGTTTGTGTTGGCACCCGCCCATGACTTGTGTCCGAGCGTCAGGTTGTGACCGTTCATGTAGATATTGTTGGGCATATAACGGATGTTGCGCAAGATGACATTACAGCCAAAGCTGAAGTCCGTATTTTCGGTAAGTCTGCTGTAGCCTGCCTGAGTATTCGCCGTAGCAGGCTCGGGAACGCCGCTCGTACCGACCACCGGGTCGAGCGCAACACCGGTGATGACGAGGGTGCCCACCGTTGTCAGTCCCGCGAAGTTGATAGCCGACGTTACCGGCCATGCGGTCTCGGTTGTGCCCTTGGAAGGAATATACATGACATAGTCTTTGTCGGCGCCGTTGGCAGCAAGCCAATCGACCGCAGCCTTAAGGGCTGCGGTACGTGCGTCGTTATTATCCGCTGACGGAGCGAATATCTGCTCAACACCCTCTCCGTAGATATGGATGGCTGTCGGGGAGGAATCCACCGTGCCGCCGCCGAGGGACTTGTTGATGTCGAAGGCACCTGCGGCCGGCATCCCAAATGGCGTGATCTCTGCGGGAGCGTCCCCAAAGGCGGCGGTAAATGTCAAATTGCCGGTGACGGTCAGTGACGAGATATATTCACTGTCCACCGGAGCGGTGCCCGTGCCGGGAAGCCAGCCGAGGAACTCCTTGCCATCCGGAACCTCGGATATAAGCGGTATCATATCAAGCGGTATCTTCTCTCCGCTTGCCACCGGTATGGCCCAAAATTTACTTGGATTCTCAGAAGCGTTTGGGAACACAAAGCTCGCCCCCTCCGGCAGCTCAAAGCTCACCGTATAATACACCAACGGTTCTTCGGGAGCCGGGGTTTCCTCAGAGGGGTCTTCTATCCCCGCCGGATCCTCATTTGACATTCCGGCCGACAAACCGGGATTCTCGTTCTCGGAACCAGATGTTTCGCTGCCGGCTTCCGCCGGAGCGCCGGCAAGCGTCGCAAAAGAAGTCGGCACCTGTGTGAGCACCATCAAGATGACGAGGATGAACACGATCCCATTCTTTATCCAACGAAACTTATTGCCATTATTCATAATTTCTCTCCTAAAATCCACCATGTTATGTTACAGAGATATAACAATTTTTTGCATGTTATCATAAAATATATTTCAATGTATACCGTTTTGCTAAAGTTTATAAAAATATTACAAAATTATAATAAACCACTTTGCTTTTACGCCTCCTTTTACTACAGTATTTAGTTGCCGAGCAATAACTTCCTAAATCAATATTACCCGATAATTCGCGTTTTAAACACGATTTTCATAAATTTTCAATAAACATGGATAATTTAGGTCAAATTTTCTACGCGCACAACAATACATTACAAAAAATATACATATTTTTAAAGAATTACTCGATTCGGCCTCGCCGTCCTTGCGAGGCATGAAATATTAACTATCATTCCCGCGAAAGCGGGAATGACAAGACGGTCATCCTTTTCAGATTCCCGCCTGCGCGGGAATGACAGAGTTATTTGCGGGATAGACTGGAATGTCCGGCACGACATCCTATATTTAGATGCCGGGGCAATATATTCAGTTGCAGACGGAATGGTGTCAGATGAATGAATTTACAAACGAATTATGACATATGTTAACAAAAGGAAAACTACAACCGCAAAAATTGTAATCAGCAGATTGATCCATTTGTTCGCGCGTTCTTTCGCCGCAGACTTCTTTTTGTCGCGTTCGATGATTTTCGCATCTACATCCACAACCGGGACTTCGGACACCGACACGGCTTCCACTATCGGAGCGGACACAGGCATAGATTCCAAAATCGGCTCCGGTGCGGCTTCTTCCGCAGCAATCCGGGCGGCTTCAGCTTCTTCCGCGGCAATCCGGGCGGCCTCGGCTTCTTCCGCAGCAATCCGCGCAGCCTCGATACGTGCGGCTTCTTCCGCAGCAATCCGAGCGGCTTCAGCTTCTTCTGCGGCAATCCGCGCAGCCTCGATACGTGCGGCTTCTTCCGCAGCAATCCGGGCAGCTTCAGCTTCTTCTGCGGCAATCCGCGCAGCCTCGATACGTGCGGCTTCTTCCGCAGCAATCCGGGCAGCTTCGATACGTGCGGCTTCTTCCGCGGCAATTCGGGCGGCCTCGGCACGGGCGACTTCTTCTGCGGCAATCCGGGCGGCCTCGGCTTCTTCCGCAGCAATCCGAGCGGCCTCGATACGTGCAGCTTCTTCCGCGGCAATCCGGGCGGCTGCGGCTTCTTCCGCGGCAATTCGGGCGGCCTCGGCACGGGCGGCTTCTTCTGCGGCAATCCGGGCGGCCTCGATACGTGCGGCTTCTTCCGCGGCAATCCGGGCGGCTTCGATACGTGCGGCTTCTTCCGCGGCAATCCGGGCGGCTTCAGCTTCTTCTGCGGCAATCCGGGCGGCCTCGGCACGTGCGGCTTCTTCCGCAGCAATCCGAGCGGCTTCAGCTTCTTCTGCGGCAATCCGCGCAGCCTCGATACGTGCGGCTTCTTCCGCAGCAATCCGGGCAGCTTCGATACGTGCGGCCTCTTCTGCGGCAATTCGGGCGGCCTCGGCACGTTCGGCTTCTTCCGCGGCAATCCGAGCGGCTTCGATACGTGCGGCTTCTTCCGCAGCAATCCGAGCGGCCTCGATACGTGCAGCTTCTTCCGCGGCAATCCGGGCGGCTGCGGCTTCTTCCGCGGCAATTCGGGCGGCCTCGGCACGGGCGGCTTCTTCCGCAGCAATCCGCGCGGCCTCGGCACGGGCGGCTTCTTCCGCGGCAATCCGCGCAGCCTCGATACGTGCGGCTTCTTCCGCGGCAATCCGCGCAGCCTCGATACGTGCGGCTTCTTCCGCAGCAATCCGAGCGGCTTCGATACGTGCGGCCTCTTCCGCAGCAATCCGAGCGGCCTCGGCATGGGCGGCTTCTTCCGCGGCAATCCGCGCAGCCTCGATACGTGCAGCTTCTTCCGCAGCAATCCGGGTGGCCTCGGCACGTGCGGCTTCTTCCGCAGCAATCCGGGCGGCCTCGGCACGTGTAGCGTCCATTATCGGCTCTGGCTCTGGCTCTGGGCCAAACACAAATTCAAATATCGGTGCAGACACCGACAGGGGTTCAGGCTCAGGCGTTTTTACAAATTCGGGTACCGGCGCGGGCACCGGTGCGGCGTTCGACCGGGGCGCGGACATCAGCCTCGGTATATCATCCACTTCCCGCATTCCTCCGATGTGCGGGGGTCCAAACCCACTCGCAAACATGCGATCCATATCACGTACAAAATCACCGTCCAAAATGATTTTTTGCGCGGCCGTACGAACGCTCGAATCTATATCCAGCATAATATCAGACCCGACAAACGAGTCGTCAAAATTCTGTGACATCGTACGATTGTTGTTTGTCAGTACCTGTTGTTTCATCATCACTCGTTAAACGGCGCTTCCGGATCTCCGTGTACGATCGTTCTGATATTTCCGTTGACGACAGCGCCGGACTCGACGGCGAGCGATTCCGTCAATACATCTCCGATAAAATATGCGTCGCTCCGAAGTACCGCCATCTTCAATGCCTTGATATCGCCCTTCAGCTTGCCGCCGAGCACAAGATTTTCCGTTTCGACATCACCGATGATGACCGAATCCGGATCGATGACCACACCGGTTCCCGCTTTCAGATTGCCTTTGACCCGGCACTGATACAAACCGATTTTTTCACCGGACATATCCCCGCTCACCAAACCGCAGACCGCAATATTCCCCTGCGCTTCCACATTGCCACGCACTTTGCCGACGACATCGATATGCCCTTCGGTGATAATATCTCCGAGTACCGTGGCCTCCCGCGAAATCAAAGAAACGCCCATCGTCTGCGGCTCTTCTTCTCTATAAGTCTCTCCCGAACTTTCGTACTGATAGGATGGCTGACCCAGCGGGTTCGCATCCTGCGAGGCAGGCTCCGGTTCCGGCGCGGACTCATATACCGGCTCCGGTTCCGGCGCGGATGCATATATCGGCTCCGGTTCCGGCGTAGGTACAAATACCGGTTCCGGTTCCGGCGTAGATACAAATACCGGTTCCGGTTCAGGCACGGACGCAGATACCGAATCGGCTTCCGTTTTATAGGTCTCTTCCTTGCTGTCCGATCCGTCTTTGCTGCCACTGAGCAAGTCTTTTAGATTGATCACGGTCGCCCATTCCTCCGTTCGCCTGAATAAACTATTTTCTGTAAAATCTATATACCTTTCTTAATCTATACTTTTTTTTAGCCGATGTCAATGAATTTGCCAGCCTTGCTGACAGGCAGCAAACGAAAAACGACTTTGCCCCATATTTCGCCTTTCGCGACAAAATCCGAATAAGAATCGTCGTTCATCAGAAAATAACGTCTTTCGGGTACGGTAACAGGTTCCATCACATCCGAAGCGCTTCCGCTTCCGTACGCGGTATGGAAGCCATGCAAGCGCGCGCCATTACGGTACACGTTTCCGTCCCGTACCTCGACGACGTCTCCCGGCAATCCGATCACCCGCTGAAAGGTCTTTTTTTCCACTCCCTCCGTGCCTACAAAATCGGCATTCAGCGCAATAATATCCATGAATCCCACTTCCTCCGACACATACGCCTTTTTCGCGATGACGACACAATCCCGCACATCCAGTGCCGGTTCCATAGACTCTGTCCGGACAATGGACAGTGCAAAAAACTGCGCAAAAAGGAGTATTAGAACAGCAAAAATCAGACAGGCAATCAGTATCCGGCGTGTTAAAATCCTGCGTTTTTCGATTCGGGATTTTTCGGCGACGACTTCAAAAAAGACCTCGTCCAATCTTTCGCTTGAAAGCTCTTCTTCGAGTTCCCGGATTCGCTTCACCTGTTCTTCATTGATATTCATCGCTGCTATTATATACTTTTCCAGGACCGCGAAACAATTTTCGCACATTTCCCCGAGTTTTGACAAAATAGTCGTGTGAGTTGCAAAAGTATGCGCCCGCTATTGCGTTGCCGCGCCCGATTCTGTATATTATTTGTATAGATTGGTCAGCGTCGTCTGCCAATTCATATCCGGCGTGATTCACGCTGCGGAACGGCAAGCCAATTTGGATGCTCGAATAAGAAAGAGGCGGGAACACCAGTCCACAGCGCCTGATAAGATTTTAGGAATCTATGAACCAAAAATTATACAGAAAAGTAAAAAGGATACAATCAAAACTCAAACCCCGGCACGGGGTGGCCGCTCTGGCTTTTGTCATCGTTATGTGCATTCTGTTTTATCATTCCGGGGAAGGGGCGGAACTTGCAACGCTTCAAATCGCCGCGCGGAAAGTTCCTCTGTCTGCGTCTGCCGCTCCCGAAAAAGCAAAGGGGGTGATCGAACCGACGCTCGCGCAGGTCCTCACCGACAAAGAGACCTCTTTGGATATTTCCGATTTGAGCAGCGGGTATGTTTTTGTGGATTATACCGGACAGAAAGAAAGGGCTGTCCTCGAAATTTATTACGGGCAGGATACCGCGCCGTCCCGATACTCATTTGAGGCCGAGGCGGGATGGGAAGCTTACGCGCTGCCGCACGGCTCCGGCACCTACCTTGTCAAATTATTTGCCTATGACGCCGCCGACCGGATAAGTACGGCGGATGACATTTCCGAGTTTATTATAGAAGCCGAGTTTGATGAAGTAGAGCCCTACCGGTATGAAAATGCCTGCGTGGACTATGAGGCGGACAGTCCGCTCGTTTTTGGCGCAGCCTATTTGGTGGAACAAGCAGAAGCGAAATCGAAGAAGGCATTGTCAGACAAAGAAAAAACGGAGCTGATCGTAAATTTTGTGAGCGGCAACATAAAAACAGACGGAGAACTGATGAATGAATTGAACAGCGATCCGGCGTACAAATATTTCCCGCGCGCGGATGAGGTATTTGACTCCGGAAAAGGGGTGTGCAGGGAAAGAGCGATCCTCGCGGCGGCCATGCTCAAGAGCCTGAGAATCCCGGTAAAAGTTTACTTCGGCAATGTCTTCATGCCTCAAAAAACCGGGGATGAAAGATATGGCTATCACGCGTGGATCAGCGCCTATTTGGATGGGGAATGGGCGATGTACGACCCCTCGGCAAAATACGATACGAAGATCATAGACGGCAAGTCCGGCGACGGTACAGAATATCTCCTCGATACGGTCACGGTACACTAGAGATTCGAACATGGATTGGTGCAGATTCCGTGGCCAATGTCCGCGGCGCCTGTCCACGCACAATGTCCGCGCCTTGACTTTTTGAAAAAAAAGGCGTATATCAATGGCAGCGCATATTATTATAATCAAAATGCATATTTTGATACTGGTAGCGGAGTAAGCATTATGAATAACGGTTTGTGTGTTCGCGGGGAGAAGCGGACGATCATAATGGTGGACGACAATATCTCGAATCTTGCGACGGGGAAAGCTGTTCTGAAAGATAAGTTCGACGTCTTTACCGTGCCATCCGCCGGGAAATTTTTTCTGTTGATGCGGGCGATCAAACCGGATCTGATCCTGCTTGACATCGAGATGCCCGAAATGAACGGCTACGCAATCTTGAGGCGATTGCAGGAAGAGAACCCGAATTTTGACATTCCTGTGATTTTTCTGACGGCAAAAACCGATCCCGGCAGCGAGCTCGAGGGTTTGGCGCTCGGCGCGGCCGATTACATTTTCAAGCCGTTCTCGCCGCTGCTGCTCATCAAGCGCATCGAGAACTGTGTTCTCATGGCGGAGCAGCAAAAAGAACTGAAGCGGTTCAATGCCAATCTGCGCAGCATGATGCGGCTGCAGTCGAATCAAATCATGGAACTTCAATCCTCGGTCATGGACGTGATCGCCAATATCGTAGAATTTCGCGACGATGTGACGGGAAACCATGTCGCGCGAACAAAGCGTTTTATGGAAATCATGATCGACGCGATGATAGAGCATGATTTTTACGCGGAAGAAACGAAGGGCTGGGAGGTGGAGCTGCTCCTCGAATCCGTGCAGCTTCACGATGTCGGCAAGATCGGTATCTCAGACACGATTCTGAACAAACCGGGCAAACTGACAGCCGAGGAATACGCGGAAATACAAACCCACGTCGAGATCGGGGAGCGTATTCTCGACCGGATCCGGAGCGTACGCAAGAACTCTATCGATCATAATTTTCTGAAATACGCAGAAATTCTCATATCCTATCATCACGAAAAATGGGACGGCAGCGGCTATCCGCACAAACTTGCGGGGGAGGATATTCCCTTGCTTGGGCGGCTGATGGCAATTGCCGACGTCTATGAAGCGCTGATCTCGAAACGTTCGTACAAGGAGGCAATGTCCGCAGAGGTTGCGGACGGTATTATGATGGAGGGAAAGGGGACGTTTTTTGAACCCCGCCTCGTCGATTTTTTCATGGGCGCGAAAGCCCAAATCAACGCTGTGGCAGGCCAAATGGCTGAATAGGGATTACATTACCCATGAGAAGGAAAGCCGCAGTTTTCATTATCGCGATCGTGGTCGCGCTGACGGTCGCAAATTTTGGGGCAGGGATGTTTTTCACGCAGAACGGCCTGTATCAATCCATGGACAGAAATTTGTCGCTGGCTCGCGACCTCGCAAGCAGTTTGATTTCGACGAAAATCAACCTTCTGAAAGCGGACGCGGAAACGGTGGCTGAGCGGATTTTGAATGCGGAGCTCAAAGGGGAAGACATTGATTCGGTTCTGCGGGAACAGCTTGACCTGCATACGGACTTTCTGTCTTTCACGGTTTTTGACAGAAAGGGGATCGTAGCCGAGTACGGATCTACGCGGACGGCGGAGCGCTTTCTGAATGAAAAATATATCCAGCAGGCGTTCCTGGGGCAGAATGTCATCTCGACGACGCGTATCGATGAAAATACGGGGGAACTCGTCATGCATATCTGTGTGCCGGTCGGCACGCAGCAGGTTTTGTCCGTGACCATTTCGGGGCTGCTGTTCACCGAGTTAATCGAAAACTATAAGTTTTGGGAGAACGGCAATATTCTTATTTTGGATGAAGAAGGCGTGGTCATTGCGGACGGAAGATATGCGTATATGGTAAATAACCGTTGGGATTTCGTCAATATGACTTCCGAAAACAACGATATAACGGCGGCTCCGCACAAAGATACGGCCTCGGTTCAGGCGGTTTTCACGGAGATCATTCATTCGGACGAGGGCATCGGAGAATTGACCTATGACGGGGTCGATCGATTTTGTATCTATAAGCGCATTTCCGGATCGGCGGAGGGGTGGCATGTCGCCGTCATGGCGCCTGTACCGGAGAGCCCGGCGGTAGGCGTACAGCGCGGACTGCTGGGGTCGACCGTTCTCTTTTTGATCGTCGGCATTGTGATCGCGATTTTCATCTCCAAAACGGTGGCGCGTCCTTATTACAAAATCGAAGAGCAGGCGCGCAATCTCGAACAGATGAACGAGGTCGCGCAGGGTGCTTTGGAAGCGAAGACCGGTTTTCTCGCGAATATGAGCCACGAAATGCGAACACCGCTGAACGCGATCATCGGACTGTCCGAACTGACGCTCGGCACGGATACGCTGGACCCGGACAACCGGGAAAATACGGAAAAAGTGTACAGCGCCGGCATGACGCTGCTGGGGATCGTGAATGACATTTTGGATCTGTCGAAAATCGAATCCGGGAAATTCGAACTGAATGATGAGGAATACAATACGCCAAGCCTAATCAACGATGTCGCCACCATCAATGCCGTCAGGATCGGCTCGAAACCGATCACTTTTAACATCGATGTCGCGTACGATTTTCCGTCGCAGCTTTTGGGAGACGAGATACGCGTCAAGCAGATGTTCAGCAATTTGCTGTCAAACGCGTTCAAATATTCGAAAGAGGGAACGGTAAACTGGAGTCTGCGCGCGGAGCATATTCCCGGTGGCTATCTCGTTACCTCTATCGTGTGCGATACGGGGATCGGCATCAAACCCGAGAATCTCGAAAAGCTCTTTTCGGATTACAATCAGCTCGATACGAAAATCAATCGCCAGCTTGAAGGAACCGGTCTTGGACTATCCATCACGAAACAACTCGCGGAAGCGATGGGCGGCAATATTTCGGTGGAAAGCGAGTACGGGAAAGGCTCTGTATTCACACTGCGTTTCGTACAGAAAGACGTGGGCGCGCGCCCCATCGGTTTTGAGATCGCGAAGCATTTGCAAAACTTCAACTACACGGATCAGAACCGGATACGAAACCATGCGTTTGTGCGTGTGAAAATGCCGTATGCGAGGGTCCTTGTGGTCGACGATGTGGCGAGCAATTTGGACGTCGTACGCGGTATCCTGAAACCTTATGAGATAAAAGTTGACTGTGTGATGGACGGGAGATCGGCGATCGGCCTTATTCGCGAGAAGGAGGTATCCTATGATGCGATCTTCATGGATCATATGATGCCGGGAATGGACGGGATTGAGGCGACGCGCGTCATCCGCGAGGAAATCGGCACGGAATACGCGCAAAACATCCCCATCCTCGCTTTGACCGCGAACGCGCTCGTCGGGAACGAAGAGATGTTTTTACAAAACGGATTTCAGGCATTTCTCACGAAGCCCATCGATATCATGGCGATGGACGCGGCGCTGCGCAGATGGGTGCGCGACAAAAGCCGAGAAGCGGATATACCGCCTGCGGAAGAGGATGCCGTCACGAAACAGGACGCGGGCGAAACCGAGGATGAACGGCGCTGCTTCCGGGAGCGCAGGAACGGAGCTGACCGCCGCGCCGCGACAAAGAGCGAATTGCAGGAATCGAACGGCCGGCTGTTTTCAAAATTGCACGCGATCGGCATTGACGCGAGGGACGGACTCGGCCGTTTCAGCGGCGACGTGGAACTTTATCTGGAGATCCTTGCCGCCTATGTCAGAACTACGCCGGAACTGCTGAAAGAGTTGCAGGTATTCGAAAAAGACGACAGAGAAAGATACGCAGTGGCTCTGCACGGCATCAAGGGAAGCAGCCGTAACATCGGCGCGGAAATCATCAGCGCGAAAGCCGAAGCCCTTGAAAAGGCCGCAAAAGCCGGCAATACCGCCTATGTCGAGGCAAACGGAGAACCCTTCCTCCAAGAGTTGACTCTGTTTTTTGCCGGGATTCGAACGTTTTTGGAAGAGGTTTTTGAAGATACCTGCGAAAAACAGAAACGCGAAGCGCCGGATCCCCTCGTCCTCGAACGACTGAAAGACGCCTGCGTGGCTTTCGACATGACCGGCATCGACGCGGCAATGGACGAGCTTGGGTCTTATGAATACGAAACGGGTACGGACTTGGTTGCGTGGCTTTCGGAACAGATCCTGATCATGGGTTTCGAGGAGATCGCTCTGCGTTTGTCGCGGGAAGCAGAGATTTGAAACCTCATGAGCTGACAGAAGACCCGCCGGCTTGCCCTTGTCTTGTTAATTCTTCAGGCTTTGGATTGGCGCCGGGATGCGGCCTCCCCGGGCTATGAAGACCGAGGGGTCGATCGTGCTGATGCGCATGACGGGACCCGCGCCGAGCAGTCCGCCAAATTCCAAACGTTCGCCTGCTTTCTTGCCGATGGCTGGAATCAGACGGACGGCGGTCGTCTTGGAATTGACCATGCCGATTGCCGCTTCATCGGCGATGAGGGCCGAAATCACGGCGGGACTCGTGTCACCGGGCACGACGATCATATCGAGACCGACGGAGCAAACCGCCGTCATCGCTTCGAGTTTTTCAATGGTCAATGCGCCGGATTCCGCAGCGGCAATCATACCGGCGTCCTCGGATACGGGGATGAACGCGCCGGACAGGCCTCCAACCGAAGAGGAGGCCATCACGCCGCCTTTTTTGACCGCGTCGTTGAGCAAAGCCAGCGCAGCCGTCGTGCCGCAGCCGCCGGTCTGACCAATCCCCATTTCTTCGAGGATATGCGCCACGCTGTCGCCAATCGCCGGCGTAGGTGCGAGTGAAAGATCTACGATGCCGAAGGGAACGCCGAGCGCAGCCGAGGCTTCCACGCCGGCCATCTGCCCCATGCGTGTGACTTTGAACGCCGTCTTTTTGATCACCTCGGCGATGGCGGTCAGATCCGCATCCTTCGGCGCCTGTGCGACTGCCGAACGTACTGCGCCCGGGCCCGAGACGCCCACGTTGATCACACAGTCCGGTTCGCCCGGGCCGTGGAAAGCGCCCGCCATGAAGGGATTGTCCTCGGGAGCGTTGCAAAACACGACCAGCTTGGCCGCACCGATGCAGTCGCGGTCCTTCGTGAGTTCAGCAGCACGGCGAACCGCCACCCCCATGAGTTGCACGGCGTCCATATTGATACCGGCCTTCGTGGAGCCGATGTTCACGGACGCGCAAACGCGTTCCGTTGCGGCTAACGCTTCGGGGATGGCGGCGATCAACCGCTCGTCCCCGGGTGAAAAACCCTTTTGCACGAGGGCGGAAAACCCGCCGATGAAATTGACGCCGACCGTATTTGCGGCCCGGTCGAGCGTCCGCGCAAACAGCAGCGGATCACCCGAAGAGGCGCCGACGGCCAGTGCGACCGGCGTGACTGAAACGCGTTTGTTGATAATGGGGATGCCATATTTTTTCTCGATCGCGTCGCATACGGGGACAAGTTGTTCCGCCCGGCGAGCGATCTTGTCATAGATCTTGTCACACGATCGCTTGTCATCTTCACTCAGACAATCCATGAGCGAAATGCCCATTGTCACGGTGCGGATGTCCAAATGATCGTCGGCGATCATCGTAATGGTCTCAAGAATGTCAGAAGTATTCAGCATATCAACGTCCTATCCAATATTAATATTATTATTATAAAAAAACGAGCGCGTCAAATGCGGTGCATTGAATTAAATATATCCTCGTGCATGACGTGGACTTTCATGTCCGGGACTTTGGCTTCGAGGGTCCTCGTGAGGCCGGTGATATCCGGATCCATTTTTGAGATGTCGATCAGCATGACCATCGCGAAATATTCGTCGAGGACGGACTGCGTGACCTCGAGAACATTGGCGTTGGCTTCCGCGCAGACGCCTGCGACCTTTGCCAGAATACCGACCATATCTTTGCCGATCACGGTGACTACTGCAACCATATTTCACACTCCTTCTGTAATTGCTCCGCCGATTAAATGCCCTATATCTTGCCGATCAGCTACAATTTGCCGATCAGCTACAATTTTCCTCCGCGCTGCGGCCCACTGCGATATGCTCATTTTTTGACGCCATCCGATTTGCGCCGGAGCGAAAAGAAAATGCCCGTCACGCAAATGCAGGCGACGACTAAGAATGAGATGTGCATATCGAGCACGATATCGCTTATGGGTGCGTTCTCAATCGCGCGGTTTCCGATGACGACATTCATAATGATTGTGATGATGGCCATGCAAGCGACCTGACCGAAGGTACGGGCCGTGTTCGACACCGACGACGCCATGCCATAGTCTTTCCGGTCAACGGAACCCATGATGACACTCGTATTCGGGGAGGAAAATACGCCGAAGCCGAAACCGGCGAGCAACAACGCTCCGATCATGTAATAGATCGATGTTTCCGTATCGATAAAAGCAAGCATCACGAGAGCTACCGCACAGAAAGTCATGCCCAGAGACGCCATAGCGTAGGGCGAACGCCTGTCAGAGATCTTGCCCGCGATCGGAGAAACGACGGCCTGCACGATCGGCTGGCAGATTAGGATAAGACCCGAAACATCCGCCCCGTACCCTTTCACAAGCTGGAGATAGATCGACATCAGGTATGCAATTGCGAATATCGCCGCGTAATTCAGCAAAGCGGCGATATTGGAAAGCGAGAAGTTGACGTTATCCCGAAACAGGCGTACATCGATTACCGGCGTCTTTGTCCTAAATTCATGCCGAACGAAAATCACGGAAAAAACCGCGCCGGCCGCGAGAATAAAATAGGACCAAATATTTTGCATCAGCGTCGTCAGCCCGTAGGCAACCAAACCGATCGAGATGGCGAAAAGAACAATACTGCCGGGACTGAGCCCCTGTGAAGGAATCAATTTCTCTTTCCTTGGCAGCCAAATCATCGCGACGCTAAAGGCGACGCCGGACAAAATGGCAATTAGGACAAAGATGCCGCGCCAGCCGAAATAGTGCGTGATCAGACCGCCTAACACCGGCCCGCAGGCCCCTCCCAAATAAACAGCCGCCACCGTGACGCCAAGTACCCAACCACGCCGGCTTGCCGGATACGCATCGATTGCGATCGGCACATTGGTCGCAAAGACCATCGCGGCACCTGCGCCCTGCAGGGCGCGCAGGAGGAAAAACAGCGCCATATTCGGCGCAAAGATATTGCAGGCGGAAGCGACCCCGACGAGCAGAATACCGATTTTCAGAATCGGTTCGCGGCCGCGGATGTCGGCGATGCGCCCGAACGGGATGGTCAAAAGAACCGTCGTGAACGTAAAAGAAAGGACGATCCACGTTAGATGGGTCGCCACGATGTGAAATTCCTTCCCGATGGTCGGCACGGCGATGTTGAGTGCGGTCAGCGCAAAGGGATTGATGAAATTGGTGATCATCGCAACGACCAGTGTCGTGCGCTGTACCTTCGGGTCGTATTGTTTGCGATCCGTTATTTCTGTCATCGCAGCACTCTTTTCCTCAAGAGAGGATCTCCTCCTGTTCGTGTTTTTTGGGTCGCCCCATGAGAGCCTGCAGTGCCTCGGCCGGCGATACCCGGCCGGCGATAATGTCGCAAATAGCTTCGGTGATCGGCATCTCGACGCCCAGTTTTTTCGCTAACGCCCCGGCCGCTTCCGCAGTCGAAATGCCTTCGACGACCATACCCACGCGCGCACTGGCTTCTTCGGGCGATACGCCTTCGCCGATTAGGATGCCACAGCGCCGATTCCGGCTGTGCATGCTCGTACAGGTCACGATCAGATCTCCGATGCCGGAAAGCCCGAAGAAAGTTTCGCGGCGCGCACCCATACGGACGCCGAGTTCGGCCATCTCAGAAATACCTCGCGTCATCAGAGCCGCCTTGGTATTGTCACCGTATTTCATACCATCCGAGATGCCCGCGCCGAGTGCAATAATATTTTTCAGAGCCCCGCCCAATTCAACGCCGAGGATGTCCTCATTCGTATAAACACGGAAGATCTCCGTCATAAACAGATCCTGTACGGCGTCGGCCAGACCTTGATCCCGCGAAGCGGACACGACGGTCGTCGGAACGCCAAGCGCCACTTCCTCCGCATGGGACGGGCCTGAAAGAGCCGCATACGGATGTGCGCTTGTCATCTCGGCGGCAATATTTGAAATCGTTTCGAGTGATTTGATCTCGATGCCTTTCGCCACGTTGACGATGGGCGTGCCCGACCTCATATACGGCAACGCAGCACCGAGAGCCGTGCGAAAATGCTGAGCCGGGACGGCCATAACAACGAAATCGGTTCCGGCCACGGCGGTCTGCGTCGCGTTCTGAATTTCAATCGAGCGATCAAGCGCCAGACCGGGCAGGTATTTCTTATTCTCGTAGTCCGTTTTGATCTGCGCGATCAGGGCCGCGTCCACATCAAAGAGACGCACCTTCACCCCCTTGCCGGCAAGAAGATTTGCCAGGGCCGTGCCCCAACTCCCCGCGCCGATGATACCGACGGTATTCATTTTTTTCCTCCGAAAGACAGCTTCGACTCCTGTCCGCGCACGAGTCGCGCAATGTTGCTGCGGTGCTTCCAGATAATCAGGACAAAGATCACCGTCGTCCAGATAGGAATCCATGTGTTGAATACAAAATACAGGACGTCATAATTCCCAACACTTTCCGTGAGAGCGCCGCCCGTTTGCCAGACGACTACCAGGGCAAAGGCCACAGCAATGAGTACCGAGAGAGAGACCCGCCGGAAAATCAGCGTGACGATGATCACGATCCCGAACAAGCTCAGGGCGAAGATCGGATTGAAAAACAGCAGTACGCCAAATGTCGTTGATACGCCTTTGCCGCCCTTGAAGCCAAACGTCACCGGCCACATATGGCCCAGGATCACAAAGAAACCGCAGAGCATGGAAAGCAATAGCTTGTCAGGCGAATCGGTTGACGAAAGTCCAAAACCGATCGCTCCGGCCAAAAAACAAACGATCCAGCCTTTGAGGATATCGATCACAAAAGTGAGCAAGCCGGCTTTTTTTCCGAGCGAACGCGCCGCATTTGTCGCACCGGCGTTGCCGGAACCCTGAGCGCGGATGTCAATGCCCCGCGCTTTTCCAAGCAGGATCGCGGGATTGATATTGCCTGCAAAATATGCCGCCACACACGCAACAAGCAACGCCCAGACCGGGATTTGTGTCTCCGTCAGGGCTATAAAAAAATTACCGCTCATTCGAAAAATCCTCTTTACTCATCCTCTTCGCCTTTTTCGCGAAATACGAAACTGATCGGGGTTCCGGCAAATCCATAGACATCGCGGATCCGGTTTTCAAGATACCGCGAATAGGAAAAATGCATCAAATCCCGTTTGTTTATTTTAAACGAAAACAGCGGCGGTTTCACCCCGACTTGGGAAACATAATAGATTTTTAAATGCTTACCCTTGTCGGACGGTGGCTGCTTCATCGCGACGGCGTCGCGAATCAGACTGTTGAGCGGTGCCGTCGGCACGCGCAGTGAGCAGTTGGCGGCAACAGCGGAAACGATATCGAACACCTTGCGAAGGCGCTGTCCGTCTTTCACGGAAATGAAAACGTCGGGCGCATAGGCGAGGAAAGGGAGTTCCGCGCGCATTTTTTTGCGATAGACCTCCATCGTCATCGTGTCTTTCTCGATGAGATCCCATTTGTTGACGGCGATGACCACACCCTTGCGACTCTCGTGCGCGAGGCCCGCGATTTTCTTGTCTTGCTCCGTAACGCCCTCGGTCGCGTCGATCATGACCAAGCAAACATCCGAGCGTTCGATGGCGCCGATCGCGCGCACCACGCTATAGCGCTCGACGCCGTCCGTGACCTTCGCGCGCCGCCGCATACCCGCGGTGTCGATGAGGACATATTTTTCACCGTCATATTCAAAAGGCGTGTCGATCGAATCGCGCGTCGTGCCGGCGACCTCCGTCACGATGACACGGTTTTCTCCGATGACCGCATTGACAAAAGAACTTTTGCCGACATTCGGCTTTCCGATGATCGCCAGTTTGATTGTCTCGTCCTCGTCTCCCGCCTCTCCGGCAACCGAGAGGCCCTCCACGATCACGTCGAGCGCGTCGCCGAGCCCCGTCATATTGGCGGCCGAAACCGGCAGCGGCTCGCCGAATCCGAGTTCATAAAAATCATAATACCCGCCCTGCCCTTTGCCGCCGTCCATCTTGTTGACGACAAGGACGACCGGCTTCCGGGTCAGACGCAGCAAATCCGCGACTTCCCGGTCGGAGGAAGTCAGCCCTTCTTTCCCGTCGACGAGGAAAACGATGACATTGGCCATATCCATGGCGATCTGCGCCTGCTCGCGCATTTGTTCAAACATGATGTCTTCGGAATAGGCGTCGATGCCGCCCGTGTCAATCAAAGCAAAGCGCTTGCCGACCCACTCGGCCTCCGCGTAGATACGGTCGCGCGTGACGCCCGGCACATCTTCCACAATGGCCCTGCGCTCGCCCACAACGCGATTAAAGAGGGAACTCTTGCCGACATTGGGGCGGCCGACGATGCAGACGACAGGAAGCGCCATCAATACACCCCCGTGAAAATACTATCGGCAAACCGCTTCGGGTCGAAAGGCTCCAAATCCTCCGGACGCTCGCCGATGCCGATGAATTTGACAGGCAAATCGAACTCATCGGAAACGGTGATGGCGATACCGCCCTTCGCGGTCCCATCAAGTTTTGTAAGAACAATGCCCGTAACACCGGTGGCTTCACCGAATTCCTTCGCCTGACTAATCGCATTTTTTCCCGTCGTAGCGTCAAGGACGAGCAAAACTTCTGTCTGCTCTTCCCCGTAGGCCCGGCGCACGACTTTGTTCATTTTCTCCAGCTCCGTCATAAGATTGCGTTTGTTTTGCAGACGCCCGGCGGTATCACAAATCAAGACATCCACGCCCCGCGCCTTGGCAGCCTGTACGGCGTCGAAGATGACGGCGGAGGGGTCGGCACCTTCCTGGTGGCGCACAATGTCCACGCCAACGCGGCCGGCCCAAACTTCAAGCTGTTCCGCCGCCGCCGCCCGAAAAGTATCGGCCGCCGCGACCAGCACCCGCTTGCCTTCGTCTGTATATCGCTTTGCCAATTTGGCTATCGTCGTCGTTTTGCCTCCGCCGTTGACGCCGATCATCAAGACCGCGATCGGATAGGCGTCCGTCATGCGGAGATGATCGCCTTTGTCGACGATCCCGGCGATGATCTCTCGAAGCTTCGTTTCGACGTCTTCCGTCGCGGTCAGACGTTTCATGCGCACGGCTTCCCGAAGATCCTCCACGATGCGCAGCGACGTCTCCATGCCGATATCGCTCGTGATCAGAATCTCTTCCAGTTCATCCAGAAAGGCTTCGTCGACGGTGGGCCGCAGCTGTATGGCGTCGCCGATGCGCTGCGCCAGCCGACCAAAAAAGCCTTTTTTTGGTGTATCAAATTCCATTAGGCAAGTTTCTCCGCAAATTCTTCCGTCTCTTTCTCTCCGAGCAGCAGGGAAAGGACAGACGTCACGCCTTGTTCCTGCATCGTGACGCCAAAGAGAGCGTCCGCGTATTCCATCGTCGATCGCTGATGCGTCACAAGGGCAAACTGTGTTTCTTCAAACTTGGCGACATAGTCGGCAAAGCGATGGATATTCGTTTCATCGAGTGCCGCGTCAATCTCATCGAGGATACAGAACGGCGTCGGCTTTGCTTTCAAAATCGAAAAGAGAAGCGCGATCGCGATCATGGATTTCTCGCCGCCACTATAGCTGTCGATACTCGCCAAGCTGCCTTTGCCCGGCGGACGGATCTTGATGTCGATACCACATTCGAGCGGATCGTTTTCATCCTCGAGCAGGATTTGCCCGGTGCCCCCGCCAAAGAGCAGCGTGAAGGTCTCGCTAAAGGTCTCGGAAACCTTGTCAAAGGTATCGCGGAATTTCTCCTTACTGATCTTGTCCATGTCCGTGACGATATCGCGGAAATCCTTCATTGAGGCCAACACATCGTCGCGCTGCGCCGTCAGGAAGGTATAACGCTCGCTCGTCTCCTCATATTCGCGAATCGACCCGGGGTTGACGTCTCCGATCTCACGCAAACGATCTTTGACTTCGCGGTTTTCCTTGACGCCCTGACTCATGACAAAATCCGGATTGCGGTACTCGAGCGCATGAACATAGGACAACTCGAACTCTTCAAAAAGTTTTTCTTTCCAGGTCTGAAGCCGTGTTTCCTGTCTGCCGAGTTCGACTTCCATACCGTTTTTCGCAGAGGCACGCGCCTCGATCTTTTCCTCGGAACGGCTCAGCGTCAGTTCTTTTTCGTTGATGCTCATACGCGTTTCCCGGCGTTCCGCGAGGATGCGTTCAAGTTCGGCGTCCAGAGCCGCTTTCGCTTCCTTGAGCGCGGCCATCTCCGCCGACGCCGCCTCTCCGGACAAGGTCCCGCCGGTCTCCGCCAGACCCGCAAACGCATCCCTGCGCGCCGCAAGACCGTCCCGCACTTCCTCGAGTCCGCGCCGATGTGTATCGATCACCGCATCTGCGTTCTCTTTGTCTCTTCCGGCTTCCGCCGCTTTCAGGCGGGCCAATGTCGCAGCCTCGGCAGCGACGCTCGCTTCGGCTTTTGCCGACGCCAGATCCGCCGTTCCGGCTTCCATCCCGGCCTGCGCCTCTTCGATTTTCTGTGTCAGACTCCGGATCTCCAGACGAAGCGCCTCTATCATACCGCTGCTGCTTTCCCGGTCTTTCGCAATATCGGCCAGTTCCGCATCGCCGGCCTTCACACGCCGGTCACTTTCGACCAGCCGGTATTCCAGGGATTTGAGTTCTTCTTCCGCGCGTACTGCCTGCAATTCTTTCTCGCGCCGCGCCGCATCATTCTCGCGTATGGCGATAAGCAGCCGTGCGCTTTTCTCCGCCGCCTCTTCGAGCGCACGTGTGAGACCGGTGCTCTTTTCCTCCAGCGCCGCGACTTCCAGGCTCAAGGCACCTGCCTCGTTGCGGCGTTCGAGCAGGTTGGCCGATTTGTTGCGGTAGGCGCCGCCCGTGAGCGCACCTGCCGGATTCACGATCTCACCGGACAACGTGACGATGCGGTAGCCTTCCGACCCCTGCTTCGACATCGCGACAGCATCGTCGAGAGTTTCGGCGATCGCAGTCTTTCCGAGCAGATAGCCGAAAATCTCATCATATTCCGCATCGGCGCTGATGCGGTCTTCTGCATACCCGAGAAAACCTTTCGCGCCTTCGATGGCTTTGTCCGAATACGCTTCGCGCGAACGAATCGTACCGATCGGAAGGAAGGTCAGACGGCCGGCCTTATTCTCTTTCAAAATGCGGATAGCCGCCTTCGCATCTTCATCCGTCTCGCAAATAATATGCTGCAGGGCCGGCCCGAGCGCCATCTCAATCGCCGTCTCATAGCCCGTTTCCGCTTTCATCAACTCGGCGACCACACCTCGTATCCCATGCGGTTTCTCGTTCATCAAAAAGCGGACGCCCGCGGCATACCCTTCATAATTGCTTTCCATCTCCTCGATCGTCCGCCTGCGCGAGGATTTCTTTTCAGACTCGAGGCGTACGCTTTCGGAATGCAGACGCAGATCTGAGGCTTCCCGTGCCGCCGCATCACTCTTCACACGCAGCGCTTCGCCTTCCGTTCGCAAGGCCTCCGTCTCATGCAAATTGGCTTCCGCCGCGGCACGCGTTTCGTTGCGGGCCTGCTCAAGGACAAGCCGGTTCGCCGCTCCCTGTGTCTGCGCCAGCCGAACCTGATCCTCCGTATCGTCAAAACTCGACACAAGTGCCTCCGCCGAAACGAGTTCCGCCTCCTTCGCCGATCGTTCGCGGGATAGTTCAAACATCGCGGTGCGAAGTTCATCCACCCCGACTGAACGCGCCGCATAAGCCGCTTCTTTTTCCGCTGCCGCTGACAAAACCAAGGCAAGTTCGGCATCCAGCGCTTCGAGCCTTTCTCCGAGGCCCGCATACTGCGCCGTAATTTCATCGAACGCTTTCTCTCGTGCCTCAAGGCGGCTCTCGTATTCCGCGATCTCTTCGGCCAGCCGCTGCCGCTCGCGCAGGGCGCCCTTCTGTCTTTCTTCCGAGACCGCCGCCTCATTCTCGATGCTCATGCTCCGCGTCACATTCTCCGTAATCCGCTCACGGACAGCATTTGCCTTTTCTTCAAGCGCCATATCCTGGGCGCGCAGCCCGGAGAGTTTTGCTTCCGTTTCTACCTTTTCACCACGCAAGTCTTCCAGAGCTTTCCCCGCATCCTCGAACTGTTCTGTGAGCTCGCTGTTTTTTCCCTGCAGATTGTCAATGTTTTTTAGCGTGATATTGATTTCCAGTTCGCGGTACCGTTTCGACAATTCCGCGTATTCTTTCGCCTTGGAACTTTCTTCCCGGAGTCCGTCGATACGCGACTCAATATCAAAAATGATGTCGCTCAGTCGGTCGAGATTGGTTCCCGCGCTCTCCAGTCTGCGCTCGGCTTCCGCCCTTTTGCTCTTGTATTTGATAATACCGGCCGCCTCTTCAAAAACCTCGCGCCGCGATTCCGGTTTGTCGCTGACGATCTTTTCTACACGCCCTTGTCCAATAAAACTATAACCGTCCACACCAAGGCCGGTATCCATGATCAATTCGCGGATATCGCGAAGACGGCATTGGTTGCCATTGATGAAATACTCGCTCTCGCCGCTGCGAAACAGCCGACGCGTGATCGCGACTTCCGCATAATCAATCTCCAGACCGCCTGCGCTGTTGTCGAGCACCAGCGTCACCTCAGCCATCCCCTTCGGGCGGCGGGCATCCGTGCCGGCAAAGATGATCTCTTCCATTTTGCCGCCGCGCAGCGTCTTCGCACTTTGCTCGCCAAGTACCCAGCGCATGGCATCGGAGATATTGCTCTTGCCGCTGCCGTTGGGACCCACGATACAGGTGACGCCTTGCCGAAAATCTATTGTCACGGGATCCGCAAAACTTTTGAACCCCTGAATCTCTATGCGTTTTAAATACACCCCAACTCCTCCAAAGCCATCTTTGCCGCCATTTTCTCCGCCTCTTTCTTCGTCTTTCCCGAACCTTCGCCTAGCTTCTGATCCCCCACACGCACAGAGACGTGAAATATTTTGTCATGATCGAGTCCGCTTTCCGCTATGGTCTCATAACGAATGTCCGCCGTTCCGTTTTTCTGAATCTCGATTTGCAGCATCGTCTTGTAATCATCGATGCTGGTGCCGCTTGCGAGCAATTCCGCCTGCTCTTCCATGCGGCTCGCGAACAGTGAGCGAATCACGGTCCCGGTGACCGATGGACCGCCATCCAAAAAGACGGCGCCCATAACGGCCTCGAAGGCGTCTTCGAGCACAGAGTCATTGTCACGCAGGCCGGTCTTGTCCGCACCAACCCCAAGCCGGAGTCCTTCCCCAAGCCCAATTTGTCTGGCCATCTCTGCAAGGCTGTCCGATTTTACGAGGTTCGCGCGCAGTGCGCTCATCCTTCCTTCGGCGAGCCGGGGGAAACGCTCAAAAATCATCAGCGCAACCGAAAGCCCCATGACCGCATCCCCCAAAAATTCGAGCCGCTCGTTGGAATCCGCATGCCGAATCCCGATCTCATTCGTAAACGACGAATGTGTCAGAGCCTTATCCAAAAGAGACAGATCCTTAAATTCGTATCCTAAATGCTCCTGTATTTCCGCAAGCGTTGCCATCCCTTGCATTTATTCTCTCCCCTGTATCGGCGCCAATTTCTCCAGCGTCTCCGCGATTTCCCCGATCACGTTTTTCTCCACAAACGGCAACGACCGAAGAATGCCGTTTTCCACGGCGCTGTAGATAGACGACCCGTGCATTTTGATCACGGGATGCGCAACGCCCAAAATGGGTGCGCCGCCATACCCATTATAGTTGAAAATCTGCTTCAACTCTTTCATTTTGGGCAAAAGCAATGCGGAACCGACCTTCGCCCTGGCCGTACTCGTGAATGTCTTCTTCATCAGGCCGAAGATGCCGTAGCCGAGGCCTTCGGTCAGCTTCAGGATCACATTGCCCGTCATCCCGTCGCAAACGATGACGTCAGCGATACCGGTCGGCACGTCGCGTCCTTCGATATTGCCGATAAAATTGACGCCTTGTTCCTTCGTTCCCAGCAGCAGCTGATAGGCTTCTTTCAGCGTTCGGCTGCCTTTGCCCGGTTCTGCTCCCATATTGACCAGCCCGACCGCCGGATTTGAGATCTCATACACTTTTTCCGCGAACACACTGCCCATCACGGCGAAATTGCGCAAATCGCTTGGCTTACATTCGGCGTTGGCGCCCGCATCGATCAAGAGGCCAATCTGTCCGATCCCTTTGCCGATCATCGGATAGATTGCACCGAGCGCCGGCCGGCCGATCGCTCCCAATCGGCCAAGCAGCAGTAGGCTCCCCGTCATGACAGCGCCGCTATTTCCCGCAGAGAGCAGCATATCGCCCTCGCCGTTCCTGACGAGCATCAACGCTTTTACCAAGGAAGAATCTTTCTTATTTCGAATGGCCTCGACAGGGCGATCCTCATCCGTGATCACGCCGGCAGCATGCACGATGCTGATGTTCTTTGCCTCGTGATCATGCTTGTCCAACTCACGCTTGATGCGTGTCTCATCGCCAACGATGCAGATCTCATGACGGATGATTTTTGAGGACGCCGCTGCACCTTTTACGATTTCCTCGGGGGCATTGTCGCCGCCCATGCCATCCAGTATGATTCGCATTAGTTTCTATCCTCCGTTTCACACTTTCGCATCTTGCCCATCATTTTTCGGTAGTCTCCTCATTCACTTCGGCCGCTGTAAAAAAACCACAAATCGTCTGTCCGCTGGCGATCTCTGAAACGACGCGCAGTCCTCTGCCGGCCATATCGTAAACAAAAACAACATTCTCTGCGCCCACGAGCGCATCGGGTACGGCTGTCCGAAGGATATTGAGCTCTCCTTCAAAAAAGCCGGGGTCGTAGTATTCCGTCGAAGCTTTATTCTCAAAAATCGCCGCATAGAAAACATCCGCCTCGACGAGGTCCTGGAAGAAATGGCTCCCGTAAGATAGTTCCGGCAAATATCCGGCCCCTTCGTAGCTCACCTCGCAGGCAATATTCACATTGCTGATCTCCGCAAAGCGCACCGGAACACCGAGTTCCGGCGAAGTGGTCCCGAGCCGCCCGGGAACAAGCAGCATGATCGTCTTCTTCGTATCGCGAAAATATTGATTTACCTGTCCGGCCAAACGAGCAATGCTGGGCTTCAACTGATAGGGATACTCATAATACGCCTTCGGATCAATGCAGAGTACAATGTCGATCTCAGAATAGTAAGCGCCCCCCATCGTACCGCCGTTCAGTCGGAAAAACGTCTGCGCGTCCGGAACCTCAGGCAGACTCACGCGGATTCCAGATCCCCCTACCTGAAGCGGTCGACACTGAAGCAGGTTGATGACAAACCGCTCGTCGCGCGCGATATTGACGGCGAACTCGATATCGACAGGATAGCTGTACTCTTTCTCGACCGCCGCCAGAATCGACCGCATACTGTTCATGAACCCATCATTCTTTAGGATACTGTCACAGGATGTAAAGATGATCTCCCTTTGCATCCCGTATTTTTTCAGTTCCTCTTCGCGCCGCGTATCGCGCTCGATCATGTTTTTCTTGAACCAATCACTCATGCGCAAAGCGACCTCTTCAATCGGCAGCGTCGAGAGGGTATTCATGGTGAGGTCGAGCACATCTACCTTTTTCTGCGCGAAATCGCTGACAAACTCACTTCGCATCGCCCGATTCTCCGGCTGGTCCAGCGCCGCGATCCGCGGATAGTCCCCGCCCGTGCGGTCGACGGCCCGCGTACCGAGACCCATGACGATACGGATAACGCCCTCATTTGGGTCGATGTCAGGGTCCCAGCGGTATTGATTATAGGAAAACGCAACGCCCGCCGCCGCCGGCATATAAAGATCCATGAACAGGGAGCCCGACACGCGCTGCACCAGGAGCGCCATTTGTTCATCCGCTCCCATGAGACCGCGCTGCATGCGGTATTCGAGCACGGAATCGTCCATCGTACTCGCGTAAACCTGCCGCACCGCATTCTCAAACGCGACGAGCCGTTCCTCGAGCGTCCCTTTGTTGACACAAAACACAGAGTCATATTTGCCGGCAAACGCGTTGCCGAAACTATCCTCCAGCATGGAGGAGGATCTGATAATAATCGGGCTTTGCCCATAATACTCCAGCATACGGCGAAACTGTTCGCGAATATTGTCCGAGAATGTCCCCTCCGGAATCTTCTCCTTCAAGATCTCCGCAATCGCAAAATATCCTTTTGGCTTGCGCTGTTTGATCTTGAGTCCCCAGCATTTGTTCTTCACGAGGAAGGTATAGTAAAGATTGGAACAGATATAATAACTGTCATGCGGCTCAAGCAGTTTCGCAATATCAGGTAGCTGTTTCTGGACGATGAGACGAGAGAGAATCATCCCCGTCGCCTTCCCTCCGATGGAGCCGACACCGATCATGCGAGCCTTGATCGCAAGGATATCCTCGAGCGTGATATTGGCCTGCGCGATATCGAGGATCTTTTCATCCGGCACAAAGATGAGCCGGCAAAGCGCCCGGATGTCCTCGGCATTTTCATCCCCGGCCGAATTCTTTTTTTCCAGGAAGAAGCGTTCCCAATTGTCAAGCGTCTGCACCGAATCCATATCGCCGTTCTTGCCGACCAACGCAAAATATTCCGACAGATCAATGCCGTTTGTAATCGGTTGAATGACGCCGGGGTCGGTGATGCTGACAGCATGCGGCAGAAAAATCGTGGGCTGATATCGTTCGGTCACTTTCGCAGGCTGCACATACATCTGCGTATCCGTATGCACAACATCGATCAAGACGCTCGCCGCCTCGCGGATGCGTGAAGTCGTCTCCACTGAATGATGGTTGCGCGTATAGGCGTAATAGGCGACGGAATTTGTCTTTGCGATTTCCGGCGCCGTCACCACGAAAAAATTGGCCATCATAAAGTCCGCGATCCATTCTTCCTGGAGATCGCTCATGCTGTCAAAAATGTAATGCGCTTCCGGCCCCCCGTTTTCGATCACGCTCTGGATATCCATCACGGTCTTTTCGAAACCTTGTGAGATGTCGATCTCCCGGATCAAAAGCCCCCGCGCCTCCGGAATGTCGAGCAAAGGCTCATGCCCGCTATCCTGCCCATACCGAAAATAGACAACATTCTTGTGATCCCGCAGCGCACGCTCTGTAAAGGGCCGGACAAAAAAGGCATATTCATCGATGTCGGAGATCTGCCATACGACATTATCCCCGTATCTCATATAGTCCAGAGTCCGGTCAAGACCGTCAAAACCGCTGTATACTTTCTTCTGGTTGATCATCCTTCTATCCTGTCATTCACCGATTTTCCAGCGAATCCATACTCCACAATCACGAACAATTAGTATACCATACTGGCGCTTTCGGTTGACTGTAACACTGGACTTAAAGCAAAAAACTAAACGGGAGGCGTATTGACCAGCAGGCGGCTCGGGAGAATCCCTACGTCAAGCGGCAGTTGATCTCCGCGTTCCCCGTCCACATCCGTATTCACTTCCGGTACATCGGACTCGATCCTCAGGCGCGAAGTCTTAAAATAGACAACGTGCTTGTTCTTCGTATGCTGGCCGGCCATCACGGAGAAAAGCACGGGCAGCAGATCGGGAAGAATGAGGCGCTTGAACACGATCACATCGAGCAGACCGTCGCTCACTTCTGAAAACGGCGCCACGTTTTTGAACCCGCCCGCAGAACGGCCATTCATGATGATGACAGCGCTGACCTTCGTATCGATATCCATCTCCGCGCTGCGAATACGCAGCTGCGTCGCTCTCGCAAACGGCAACTCCGCGAGACCCCGAAGATAATACGCCAAAAGACCGAGGGTATTTTTGGCAATGGGATCCGTCTTCTGACTGATGTCGACGAGCATGCCGATTGCCAGCACGTTCACAAAATAGTGCGAGCCCGCGATCCCCACATCGAGTTTTGTATAGTGATCGCCAAGCGCCGTCTCGATCATCCCGTCTATCGTGCTCGGGATGCCCAGCAGGGACGCGAGATCATTGGCGGTTCCCGCAGGCAGGATCGCAATCGGGGTATGAATATCCCGTTTTACCAAATTGTTCACAACCAAATTGATGGTGCCGTCGCCGCCGGCGATCACGATCTTGCTGAATGTGCGCATCGGCAGTTCCGTCAGCGCACGATCCAAATCGACAGGCCCGCCGAGCCGAAAAGGAAGCACGAGAATCTCGCGCTCGGCAAACCCCGCAATCACTTTGTCGAGATGCATCGTGACAACGCCGGCACCTGCGCCCGGATTATAGATCAATAATACTTGTTCCATCGTTTCATACTCTAGGCACCACACAATTCCCCGATAAAATACAAGGAGCCGGCAAACACGACGGCGTCATAACCGCTTGCCTGCTCCATCGCTTTCGCATATGCGGCCGCAGCCGAATTTTCCGCGGCAATTACCTTGCCGCCGGCCGCTTGGATTTTTTCGGCAAGTTCTTCCGCCGTCAGGCTGCGCTCATTTACAGACTGGGTCGCGATGAAGGAACCTGCCGCCTCTGTAAAAATGGCTAACATTTCATCGGCCGCCTTGTCGCGAAGGATGGCGGTCACGATCAGGATACGTTTTCCGGGCAGCAATTCCTTCAGGGTGTCCGCCAAGGCCCGGGCACCGTTCGGGTTGTGTGCGCCGTCGAAAATAACAAGCGGATCTGTGCTCTTGATCTGAAAACGCCCTTCCAGACGCGCGTCTTTCATCCCTTTGCGCAAAGCTTCGCCGTCCATGACAAGATGTCCGTCTTCGCGAAGCCGCTCAAGTGCGCACAGTGCCGTGACCGCGTTTTGAACCTGATGGGTCCCCGTCATCGAAATTTCGATACCGTCATAATCGCGTCCGCCGATTTGGGCGTTAAAGTGATAACCTTCCACGGAGCGTTCCGTGATATGGTACGGAATTTTCGAGGAATCGATCAACGGCGCCGCAAGTTCATAGGCGCGCCGGGCAATGACCTTTGCCGCTTCTCCCCCCGCACCGGAAACGATGGGGCGTCCCGGTTTGATGATGCCGGCTTTTTCGGCAGCGATCTCTTCGATCGTATCGCCAAGCCGATCCATATGATCAAGAGCGATTTGCGTGATCACACACACAAGCGGCTCCCGAATGATATTGGTGGAGTCGCCCCGCCCGCCGAGTCCGACCTCAAGCACCACGAAATCCAGATTTTGTTCCGCGAACCAAGCAAGGCCGATGGTCGTCACGATCTCAAACTCCGTCGGAGAATCCCCCGTCTTCTCTACCAGGACAGCGGCAGCCTCCGTAACACGATCGGTCAGCCGGCCTAAATCGCGGACAGAAATCAGTTCTCCGGCAGCCTCGATGCGTTCACGAAAATCTCCGATATACGGGGAAGTGAAAATACCGACCCGATAGCCGTGCGCACTCAGTACTCCGTAGAGGTAGCGGCAGACGGAGCCTTTGCCGTTCGTTCCCGCCACATGGACGACGCGAAGCCTCTCTTCCGGATGCCCGAGCGCGGCGCAAAGCGCCTCCATACGTTCGAGTCCCAGTTTGCTCCCGAATTTTTGAAAGCCCTGAATACGCGCCTGCGCGTTACGCTCTCCGCTCACGTACTATTTCTCCCGTATGGCGGCTTCGCGGGCGATGACCTTGGCCAGAGCGTCTTCGGCGGCGGCAAGCTTTGCGCGTTCCGTATCGACGACGGCAGGCGGCGCTTTCGCCGTGAAACCTTCGTTGTTTAGTTTGCCGCCCAGACGCTGGGTCTCACCGGTCAGGCGTTCGCGTTCTTTCGCGAGTTTTTCGCGCTCGGCGGCGAAGTCCACGAGGTCGGCCAGTGGCACGTGGAGAACCATACCTTTAAGGATTGCAGAGACGGTATCGCCGGGGAGTTCGGCTTCCGAGCGGACGATGCCGATATCTGACACGCCGGCCAGGGCTTGGATGTGCGCCGCCGCCCCCGCGCCGAGCGCCGCGTTTTCGCCATTTCGTTCGCCGCCGCTTTCCCCGCTACCGCCGCCTTTGTCAAAGAGAATCAGGATTGGCAATTTCTTGGCCTGCGGCGCGTTTGCTTCGGCGCGGATATTGCGCACCGCGCGGACGATCTCTTTTGTGGTTTCAATGCGGACGGACGCCGCCGTGAAATCCGAATCCGCAGCAAAGCCTTCGGGCGTCGGCCAACTGTCTCTGATCAGTTTGTTGGGCTTGTCCAAATAGGACCAGATCTCCTCGGTAATAAACGGCATGAAGGGATGGAGCAAGCGCAGAAGATCGGACAGCACGCGCACAAGCACAGCGCAGCAAACCTTCTTGCTTTCTTCGTCTTCGCCGTAGAGCCGCGTCTTCACCAATTCGATATACCAGTCGCAGTATTCGTCTCGGATGAGGTCGTAGATCTTTTGTGTCGCAACGGACAGTTCATATTTTTCGAGGTTGTCCGTGACCTCCGCGGCCACCTGCTCGACCGTACGAAGTATCCACTTGTCCTCGTCGCGCAGAGAAGCAGGACAGAGGGACAGGCCTTCTGTGTCCCTCTGTCCTGCTGCTTCCCCTGTCCCAAGGTTCATCAGCACAAAGCGCGAGGCGTTCCACAGCTTGTTGGCAAAATTGCGCGTCGACTCGACGTTCTTCATAATGAAGCGCATGTCGCCTCCGGCCGCGCTCCCATTTAGCAGGAAAAACCGCAGGGCGTCCGCACCATACAAATCGATGACTTCGATCGGATCCACGCCGTTGCCGAGCGTCTTACTCATTTTACGGCCAAGTTCGTCACGCACCAATCCATGCACGAAGACCGTCTCAAAGGGCGGTTCGTCCCTCACCTCGAGCGAGGAAAAGACCATGCGCACGACCCAGAAAAAGATGATATCATAGCCCGTCACGAGTACGTTCGTCGGAAAGAAATACCGCAAATCCGGCGTATCCTCGGGCCAGCCTAACGTTGAAAACGGCCAAAGTCCGGAGGAAAACCAGGTGTCGAGCACGTCCTCATCCTGCACGAGTACGCTTTTTCCCGCCCCGCATTTCGGACAAGCCTCCGGCGCTTCACGCGCCACGATGATTTCGCCGCAAACCCCGCAAGTCCAGGCCGGAATCCGGTGCCCCCACCAAAGCTGCCGACTGATGCACCAGTCGCGGATCTCCTCGAGCCAGTGCAGATAAATTTTTTCAAAACGCGCCGGTACGTGACGCAATTCGCCGCGCTTTGCTGCGAGGATGGCAGGTTTGGCCAGCGTTTCCATCTTCACGAACCACTGCTCGCTGATCATCGGCTCGACGATGGTACCGCAGCGGTAGCACTTGCCCGTCGGGATTACCACATCCTCGGTTTTCACCAGATAGCCGGCCGTCGTCAATTCATCTACCCAGGCCGCACGACATGCAAAACGGTCCATCCCCTCGTATTTACCGGCCTCGGCCGTCATCTTCGCTTCAAAATCGATACAGACCGGCTGCGCCAGACCGTGACGCTCGCCCACCTCGAAGTCATTGGGGTCGTGAGCCGGCGTGATCTTCACCGCTCCCGTTCCCTTTTCCGGATCCGGATAGGAATCCGCGATCACGGGGATCTCCCGCCCAATGACCGGCAGAAGCACGGTCTTTCCAATCCAGTCTAGGTAGCGTTCGTCCTCCGGACTGACCGCAATCGCCACATCCGCAAACATCGTCTCGGGCCGGGAGGTCGCCACCGTAATGCCTTCACCGCCGTTCGCCGCCGGATAGCGGATATACCAGTACTTCCCGTTCAAATCCTCGTGTTCGACTTCCGCGTCCGAGAGCGAAGTTCCGCAGGTCGGGCACCAGTTGATCAGACGGCTGCCTTTGTAAATGAGTCCTTTTTCATAGAGCCGCACGAAAAATTCCACAACAGCCTTGTTGCAGCCTTCGTCCATTGTGAACCGCTCACGCTCCCAGTCACAGGAATCTCCGAGCCGGCGCTGCTGCTCCGTGATACGACCCCCGTAGATCTCTTTCCACTGCCAAACTCTCTTCAGAAATTCATCCCGGCCAAGATCTTCTTTGGATAAACCTTCCTTCTCGCGCAGTTCATCGGCCACGCGCATTTCCGTCGCGATGCTCGCGTGATCTGTGCCGGGCAGCCATAATGCCGCATACCCCTGCAGCCTGCGCCACCGCGTAAGAACGTCCTGCAAAGTCTGATCGAGCGCATGCCCCATATGAAGCTGCCCGGTGATATTCGGCGGCGGCATAACAATGGTAAACGGCTTTTTCGCAGGGTCGATCTCCGCATGAAAATCGCCGTCCTTTTCCCAGCCTTCGTAAATCCGCCGCTCAAATTCTTTCGGATCATAAGTCTTTGCAAGTTCCTTCATCGACAAACGTGTCTCCTTCTCTATGTCTTCCTCTTCTTTCGGATTCCCGAACTGTTATTCCCGTTCCACAACAGCGTAAAACACAACCGCGTCGTCGGATTTCCGGACGCCTTCGATATACAATCTTTCCCGCCCGCTCTGCGCATCCGGCTCCATCGTCTTTCTGGCGATCACGAGTTCATTGTCCGGACTCATCTCGGCGACGTAATAGACCTCCAGCGCGCGGATTTCCTTCTCCCGATGCTCACGGAACGGGATGGCGTCCATAATATAGTCTACGTAACGCGCGTTGTTTACATGTCCATTATAGTCAATATCACTGAATTTGATATGCTTCTCGCAGACGGGCTCTGCGCCCTCGACGCGGCGCTGACGCCCGACGCCTTTTTCGATCGCGCGATCCTTACGCATCTCCAAATTCGCATAATCCAGAAATTTGTCGCGCTTGATTTCGCGTGTCCCGAGATTCATAATGACCCAGGTCGACGCGGCGCGCACGAGGATATCCCCTTCCCGGCTCCGTATGGTATAGTCACGCTCGTAGAGCGCGCGCGGCGTCTGCGGCCAGGTATCCACCAGAACATCCGCCGGAAGCGTCGGATATTTGTCGATTTCCACGCGCACCTTGAGCACGATCCACGCCACGTTCAATTCCTTGTACAGCCGTTCGACGGAAGCGCCGAGATTCGCCGCGTGAAAGCCCGCAATATCCTGAAAATACTCGAACATCGTGGACAGTCTGAGCCGTCTGGCAAAATCGACGCCGGTGTCTGTGAGCGATCTCTCCATCGTATAGGTGTTTGCCGGTTTTGTATTTCCGCCTTGCATGCTTGTCACACTTTCTCATCCTCAATACTCGAAACATAATATTTTATCATAGATTTTTCAGGAAAGTGCGGCGGTGGATGAGGCAGGGGCCTTTGGCGCGGAGACCGGCGTAATGGGCTTCCGTGCCGTAGCCCTTGTTCCGGGCGAAAGCATAGCCGGGGAAAACGCTGTCAAACTCCGTCATGATACGGTCCCTTGTGACCTTGGCGACGATGGACGCCGCCGCGACCGACACGCTCTTTTCATCTCCCTTAATGATGGCTGTTCCGGGGATACCGGCCTCCGGCAGTTTGACCGCATCGACGAGCAGGTGCCTGATGCCGCCTTCAAGCTTTTCGCCCGCGCTGCGAACCGCGATCATCATCGCTTCCTTCGTCGCGTTCAGGATATTGATCTCATCGATACGCTCGTTCCCGACCAGTCCAATGCCGTAGGCAAGCGCACGCGCTACGATCACCGCATAGAGTTCGTTTCGTTTTTTCTCTGAAAGTTTCTTGGAGTCGTTGACGCCCGGGACATCCCAGTCCTGTGGCAGTACCACACAGGCCGCGCAGACCGGCCCCGCGAGCGGCCCGCGCCCCACCTCGTCGACGCCGCCGACCAAAGCGACGCCTTTGCTCCAAAGCGCGCGCTCATAGGACAACATATCCTCCAGTTTTTTGCGAAGCATTTGCTCCCGTTCTTCTTTGTTCACGGCGCAAATTCCAGTGTAATGCGGCCAATCTTGCCCGAACGGAACTCATCCAAGATCATGCGTGCTGTACGCATATAGTCGATACGTCCTGCCTGCAGCAGGAAGCCACGGCTGTACGCGATCTCTTCCATCGCCGCGAGCACCGGGTCTTTCGTCTCGATCGGATGTCCGTCCTCGTCGAATTCCTCGGAGTCTGTGGATTGCGGGTCGACGCCCACAATGACAAGGTCACTGTCATCCCGGGCCCGACCCGGAATCCCGACCCCGTACCGTGCCGCCAAAGCCTCCGTCCAGTCACGCAGCAGGACGCGCAGCAACTCCAAACACAGTTCCGTGGTATCCATGATCTCATCACGGATCGCGCCGCAAAATGCCAGATCGAGACCGACTTCCGGGTCTTCAAATTTCGGCCACAGGATGCCGGGCGTATCCAAAAGCTGCATCCCGTTCGGCAGCAGCAGCCACTGCTTGCCGCGCGTAACGCCGGGGCGGTCGCCTACCTGCGTAGCCCGCCGGCCCGTCAGTCGGTTGATCAAAGAGGATTTTCCGGAATTGGGGATGCCGACGATCATCAGACGCAGCGAACGTTCTCCCTTGAACGAGGCTGCACCGGCCGCCGTCTTTTCCTCTTCCAGATGATCGAGCCGGGACAAGAGCCCGCGCACACCTTCGCCGCTCATGCTGTTGAGTGCCAGCGCCGCCGTGTAGGCTCCCTGCTGATTGCCCGTTCCATTTTTGCGAAAATGCTCCACCCAGGCCCGCGTCGCGTTTTCGTCCGCGAGATCGTTTTTGTTCAGGACAAGCAAACGCGGCTTCCCCGCCGTGAGTTCCGACAAAATCGGGTTGCGGGAAGAGGCCGGAATCCGCGCGTCACAGACCTCTATCACGGCGTCGACGAGTTTGAGATTCTCCTCGATCAGTTCCCGCGTTTTCTTCATGTGGCCGGGATACCAGTTGATCGGTTTCATTTTACCATTATACAGGAAAAAATCCGCCCTCACGTGAAAGCGGATTTCTTATTTCTCATTTTTGACGAGATCGCTAATACTTCTGTTCCAGCTGGTTCAGGAATTTGTCGAGTTCCGCCTCATCCATGTGAAAGCCGTGTTTGTCCTAGAGAAGCTTTCACGCCGGACTTATCGATATTCACATCGTTTGTTTTTTCGGGTTCAGCTGTCATAATTTGAGTCCTCCTCTTTCCTTGCCAGGCCACAACAGCCTTGCTTCCTGATTCAATCATATCGAATCCGATTTCAAGATAAATACACAGAAATATGTAATTTTTTCAGTACACCACGACGCCCACAATGCCGGCAAACTTTTTTCAATTTTGATTTTCTTCGGGTGCTTCTTTTGACTCTTTTGATTCTTCCTTCTTTTTCAGAAAAACGACCGCGATCAGGAACATCAGCGCCGCGACGATCGTCAGTCCCAGGAACGCCCTGTCTATCCCATATGCGTTCGCGACAGTTCTGTTCGAGCCGCTGAAAGAAATAGACGCCTTTGTCATCACCGATACAAACACCGTCGCGAAAATGGGGCCGGATATCGAACGCAGGGTATTCAGAAGCGCGGTTCCATGCACGGTCGACTCCTGGTCCAATTTGCTCATTCCCCAGGTGAAGACCGGCATCATCGTCATGCCCACTCCGCTGTTTCTCAGAATATACATACATATGATAAAGAGCGGCGGCGTATGTTCGTCGACAAAGATCATACCCAGACAACTCGCGGTGAAGACCGCGAACCCGCAGAGCGCGATCGTCCGAATCCCGTATTTGTCAAAAGCCCTCCCAAAAATCGGACTGAACACAGCCAAGATGACCGCCCCGGGAATCAGGATCATGCCGCTGATCGTTGCCGAAAATCCATGCACGATTTGAATGTAGATCGGCATGAGCACGATGCCGGATTGCATCAGCCCGAGCAGCATACAACTCAATAGGACGGCAACCAAATATTCTTTGTTCTTCAGAATACGCAAATTCAGAAATGGATTTTGGGAACGCAGCTGGCGAACGGAAAATGCCGCGAGCGCCAAAAGGCCGACCACGATGGGGAGATAAACGGTCGGGCTGGAAAATCCCGAAGTTCCAAATCCGCTGATGCCGAGCATCACGCCCGAAAAGCCCACAGCGCAGAGCATCATGGAGAAATAGTCGAAAGGCATTTTGACAGGCTGCGAGATATTATTTATTAATTTCAAGGCGAATAGGAAGTCTACCGCCATGACGATCAAAGAGATCCAGAATATCGATTCCCAATTGATCAGGTCGGTCAGCAGACCCGCTAACGTTGGGCCGAAGACCGGCGCCGCGAACGAGGCGATCCCAAATGTCCCCATCGCCGTACCGCGCTTTTCGGGCGGAAAACTTGTCAGGATGATCACCTGCGTCATGGAGGAAAACACGCCGTAGCCCACCGCCTGCAGAATACGGCCAAAGAAAAGAACCGGGAAGGTGTGCGCCATCGCGGCGATGAGCAGTCCTGCCAGGAAAAAACTCATCGGGACGAGGAAAAGCTGCCGGGTCGAAAAACGCTTGTGCAAAAATGCCGTGGCCGGAATCATAATGCTCGTAGTCAGCATATAGCCGGTCGTCAGCCACTGCGCCGTAGTTGCCATGATCTGCAAATCATGGATGATCACCGGCAAGGCCGTCGTGAGCGCCGACTGCAAAAGAGAGCCGATAAATGCACCGACCATCAATACCGCCAGAATCAGATTGCGCGTCCTATCATCATTCACGGCCTCAAAATATCACAAAGCGTTTGCGCGTGAAATTACCAATATC
>BNUG01000023.1 GCA_025997195.1 Clostridia bacterium
AGACGTAGAGGATATCATCGCACTTGCGTACAAAATGGCATTTGACTACTGCGACAAAGTCTCGACGCAACTGGGCAATGCGCCCTATTCCCCTGCGGTCAAGAAATGTGTTACTTATATCTCAAGGCACCTCCATGATGACATCAAGCTCACGGATCTCGCTTTGACTTGCCGAATGTCGACACGTGCGATCTCCAAAAAATTCCGTGCAGAGATCGGGATGGCGGTTTCGGATTTCATCCACCGGAAAAAAATGCGGGAAGCTTGCTATCTACTGAAATACTCCGAATACAGCATCTCAGAGATCGGAAACATTCTTCAGTACAACACGCAAAGCTATTTCACCAAGGTCTTCCACGACATCTACGATACGACGCCGAAACAGTTCCGCGACTGCGCCCGCGTTTCGTAAAGATTTTCGTCAGAATCAGTCCTGAATTCCAAAGAGTGCAAGCAGGCGGTCAAGGATACTTTCCTTGACCGCCGCTGTTCCTTCGGCAGCCGGCATGCCAGGCTCTTCGATCGCCGCGCTTGTGATCACAAACTGAATCGCGTGGATCTGATAATTATCGTAAGGAAAGGCAAACGACAATGGAACATAGCCGGATTTGTCGTATTCCGCCATCATTTCATCTATTTTTTCTTGAACCTGATCCCCCATTCCGGCGGTCTCACTGCGCATTTCCGCCGTGCCGTTTTTCAATTTTTGGATGCCTGTCTGAAACTCCAGGGTGCCGCTTTCGATCTCCGCCGCGCCGCTCGTCAGCTGACCCGCGCCAGCCGAGATCTGCGACACGCCGGCTGTATAAGCCCCAAGACCGTCGTCAAAGGCAGCGTATTGCCCGCTCAAGGCGGACAGTCCGCCGGAAATCCCGTTCAGCCCGCCAATGAGACCCGGGTTCTCGGGTGTCCCGTTGCCGGAAAACGCCTGTGTGAGTCCGCCGTCCAAGGCCGGAACCAACGCCGCCGACAAAACCGGTTTCAAACCATATTGCTCATCAGATAGGACGCCCGAAATCAAGGCCTCCGCCGCCGCGATACCATATGCGTTGTTAGGATCGGGCCCGAAACCTACGAGCAAACCATTCGCTTGCAGTTGCTGTGCCAAACCTTGCGCAAGCGGCGGGGAAATACCTTGCGTCACGCCGCCGGCGACCGCCGGTGCAAGTTGCTGCGCGATCGTTCCCGGTAGCGCACTGACGCCCGTCGCTGTCTGACTTAGCCCGCCAGCTAGCGCCGCAAGGCCATCTTCGATCGACTGTGAGCCGGCTTTTAGATCCGTGCCGGCGGCGGCGGCTTGGGCGATCCCGTTTTGGAAGGTGTGTGCCCCATTTGTATATGAGGCAGCGCCATCATGCAATTTCCGGACACCATCCCGCATCTCGGCAACACCGTTATCAAGGCTGGCGATTGCATCCGTCAATTCATCCAGTTGTTCTGTCATTTCCGACGTATCGACGTCGCCGATCGACATCCGCATCGGTACCGCTGAAAACTGAATTCCCGGCATGGAAAAATAGGTTACGTCCGCAGAAACTTGAATGTCCGCATCTTTGCCGGGCAATGTCGTGAAGGTAATCATCTTGTTTGCGCCTGCGTTCGCAATCATCCCGCCTTCTGCTTGGATATTGCGGCAGAGCGCCGTATCTAGGGTTACCTGCGTTTGAATCATACAATTATCTCTCCATCCCGGATGGGACCAAGCCTGTGAAGCAGTCTTGTTGGCGCGCGCAGAAATCTCAATATCGAGATGGCCGCTCTGCCCGCCGAGCGATGCGGGATCGATCTTCTTTCCGTCAAGCGTGTAAGTGATTTCAAAACTCCACGGGAGTTCCGGTTTTTCGATGTTGCCTTGATAATAGAAGTCTCCCGATGGTACGTTTGCCGTCACAATCCCGTTGGAATACGTGATGGGTTCTTCCGTCGTTAGATTTTTGATGGAATCATAATAACCATGGTCTTCGATCGGACCAGCCTTATCGACACTGAGGATGTTGACGATATAAGCCTCTTTCGCACTTCCGTCCGCCGCAAGACTCGCATACACAACCTCTTCCTTTGACAGATAGCCGCCGCCATTGTCCTCCCCGGCTCCATCCTTGTCATCCCGGGCTTGACCCGGGATCCACAGCCCGCTCTGATCATCAGGGGCCCCGCCCGCTACCACGGGCCGGACGGTCACTTGCTCGCCGGCCTGTGCGGACGGGGGCGAGACCGCCAGGGCAGCAAGAAGGATTATGGTACACATAATTATTATTATAGTTTTCCAGGAGATCGTCTTCATTTTCAAAGCCTTTCTATACTTTCATGCTTCCGTCATTCGCCGATCCGGTGCCCGACGGCTTGACCGGCGGGGGCGAATCCCAGACACTCCCATTCCTCGTGCGCTTCTTCTTTGGCATAATGAACCGGTCAAACAACGTCAGCAGCGTCGGCAGGAAAAATACCACCATGCACATGGACAGCAGCGTCCCTCTGCCGAGCAGCAGCCCGATTTCGGCGACCATGGGATTGGACGACGAGGCGTAGAGCGTGAAGCCGGCCGCCGATAAGATCGCGCCGGACACAAGGATCGAACTGAAAGTCTCGTTCAGCGTCTTCTTAAGCGCCTCTTTTTTGGGGAAAGCGAGCCGATTTTCCCGATAGTGATCTGTAAAGAGAATGGCATAATCGACCGTCGCGCCGAGTTGCACGGACGACAGCACGAGGAAGCCGACGTAAGACAGCGTACTGCCGGTGAAATACGGGATGGCGAGGTTAATCCAGATTGCGGACTCGATGGTCAGCAGCAGGATGAACGGCAGCGCGAAGTTGCGGAAAGTGATGAGCAGCACGAGGAAGATCGAGACGACCGCGACCATGTTGACGACGCGCTGATCCTGTTTCACGACGATCTCCATATCGGCCAGGCTGACGCTCTGCCCGAGCGCGTACCAGTCCTCGCCAAACTGCTCGGCCGCCAGAGCGCGCACCTCGTCCACTAAGGCAAAAGCCTCCGCACCCTCGTCCGCCGTATCCGTATAACAAATCACGCGGCTGTAATTTTCCGAATAAAATTGTTCGCGCACCGCCTCGTCTAAGATCTCTTCGGGAATTTCGCTGCCGACCGTCTGCGTATAGGAGAGAATCTCTTTCACATGGGGCAGTGTTTTGAGATCCGCACAAAGCGCCTTTTCTTTGGCGGGTTCACCTTTCGGTATGAGCAGCACGATGGCCGTCTGCCGCCCAAACTCCGCGTTGATTTCCGCCGTGTCGAGCCCGCTTTTTCCTGTCACGTTGAGATTGCCCATGCCATAGGTAAAATCGGTTTTGCTCTGCGCCAGATAGGATGGAACCGCGATGGCACAAACGATTACGATCATTGGGATGCCGATTTTCGTGATCGCCTTTCCGAGCCCGGACCAACTGTCCGGCAGCAGATGTTTGTGCCTGGTCTTGTCAACGATTTTGTAGGTGCAAATGGTCAGCGCCGGCAGGAAGAACATCACAGACACGAAGCTGAGTACGATGCCCTTCACCAGCGAAATCCCCAGATCCGCCCCCAGACTAAAGTCCATGAAAACGAGCGCCAGAAAGCCGAAGAAAGTCGTCGCCGCGCTCGCCGCGACCGTGCTGAATGCGCGTTTGACCGCGCGCCGCATCGCCTCCTCCGGCGCGTAGCCCTGCCCCCGGTAATCCGCAAACCGGTGCAGCAAAAAGATTGCATAATCCATCGAGACCGCAAGCTGCAGGATCGGGCTGACCGAATTGCTTACGAAAGAAATCTCTCCGAAGACAATATTCGTCCCCATATTGATGAGGACCGACACGCCGATCGCGATCAGGAAAAGCAGCGGCTCCAGCCAAAACTCCGTCGAGATCACGAGGATAAAGATGATGATCGGCACAAGGATGACCACCGCGTTCATGACCTCGGAACTCGTAAGTTTCTGCATCCAGGCGCGGTCGATCGCGTCGCCCGACACCGGATTGTCCTCGCCGGCGAGCGCATAAATATCATCGGTGATTCGCACCTCGTCTCCCTCAGCAATTGTGAAAGAAATCAAAGCGTCCCCGTTTTTATAATAATCTTCTACCGTTTCCTGATCTGCGGTTTCGATCGGCGTCTTGATATCGATTACATCGTCGAGCCAGAGGGCATCGGATACCCCGCCTATTTCTTCCAGTCTATCCTTGAGCGCGAGGGCTTCGCTGACCGAAACATCTTTGAACACGACGCGCGCATTGGGCAGGCCGCCTTCAAACTCCTCTTCCATGATCACGAGCGCCCGCGTTGACGGCGCTTCCTCCGGAAGATAGTCCGTGAGATCATAATTGACGGTGACGCCGAGATAAAGCCCCGCGCAAACGATGGCGAGAACGAAAAAGACAGCGACAACGGTTTTCTTATGGTGAATGAGCGCGCCGGAGATCCGGTCCATGCAGTAAATTCCTTCCTATCCGGGCTTATCCGTTACAGTCATTGTCATTCTGCAACGAAGCCCGAGAATTCATTACGAATCACAACTTCCTGGGTTCTGCACCGGAGTTTGTGCTGCGTCCAGAGGGTGCAGTAGCGCAGAATGACTAGACTAACGTACCACCTATTGTCTCCTAACGCTGTTTCCCAACACAGACCTAACGCTGATTCCCAACACAGTGTTGAGAATCAGTCAAGATTAGATTATAATAGACATGCTGTCGCGAAGCAACCGACAAACGCCGTCGAAATGCCTGTTGTCCGACACCGCCCAGGAGAAACGTAGTTTATCGTACAAAACAAAGAAAAATATTTGATAGCCATTCCCGCAAAACACTGTCGTCACAACAAAATACTGTCGTCACAACAAAATACTGTCGTCACAACAAAATACTGTCGTCACAACAAAATACTGTCGTCACAACAAAATACTGTCGTCACAACAAAACACTGTCGTCACAACAAAACACTGTCGTCGCTGTAGAGCACTGTCATTCTCGCGAAGGCGGGAATCCAAAGGAGGACTTATGCCAAAACAAACAACCGGAACGGATGACCGTCGTGTGAAATACACCAAGCGCGTGATCAAGGACGCACTCATTGAACTGTTACAACAAAAATCGATCGAAAAAATCACTGTGAAAGAATTGTGCGAAGCCGCCGATGTCAACCGCAGCACCTTCTACGCGCATTTCTCGAATCCGGCCGGCGTCCTACATCGCATCGAACAGGAAACCTACGCCGATATCACAGCATACGTCGCGGAGTTCTCACCCGAGGACGAAGGAGAAGCCCCGGCCGTCCTGACGCGCATCTTCGATTATATGATCCAAAACGACGGCATCCTGCGCGTTCTGCTCTCCGACAACGCCGCCCCGGACTTCGGCCGCAGTCTGATGCGCATCGCCTCCGAGCAAGTTACAAAAGAATGGGCCGCCCGCGCCGCCGCGCCTGCCGCCACCTTGGACAGCGCCTTTATCTTCATCATCAACGGCGCGATCGGCATCGTCCGTAAGTGGCTCGACGACGGTCTGAGCAAATCCGCCGAAGAAATGAGCGACCTGATCTTCGCCCTGGCCTTAGGCGGCCTCTCCTCGTACTTGAAATAAGTTGAAAACCTCGCGCGGATAAGGTAAAATAGCATTTGCATCTGCTGCCCTAACTCAGTCGGTAGAGTACCTCCTTGGTAAGGAGGAAGTCGGCAGTTCGAGTCTGCTGGGCAGCTCCAAGAAAACCCATTGGAATTTCAACGCTCCGATGGGTTTTTCATTAAAAACAATTCCCTAAATTTTAGGAGATATTTTCCTAAGTTTTCCTATCTTTTCCGCAAAAAACATGCAAAAAACATGTCACCTAAAATTTACCATATCGTGTTTCTAAGAAGAATCCCCCTCGGCGTTTAGAGATACCGAGGGAGAAAAACGCCGCGATAGGCTTTATTGACACTGTCAGTGGCGGTGAGAAAATGTAAGAAAAGAGACAAGCCCAAAGCACCCGAATTAGAAGTATAGCAAGCCCCCCGAAGAAACGGGAGCCGGAGATTCGCCGCATGGCGCTTTCCGGCTCGCGTTCTTTTTTTATGTCTATATTTTCCTTGCCATGATATAATGGTTACAAGAAAACAGCGAAAGGAGTTGTTTGATATGGAAGCAGTAAGAGCCTATTATGACGGACGTGCGTTTATACCCACCAAGCCGATCAAAGTTAAGAAAAATCAATCCGCTATTGTAACGATATTAGACGAAAGACCTGTCAATCGTACAAAGTCAGCTCTGCTTGCGCTTGCGGGTTCATTTACCGAACAAGATTATGAGCAAATTACAGAAGCCTTAAAAGACACAGAAAGAGTTGACATTGATGAAATGTGGTTGTAAATGTGCTGCGAAATGATAGCGCCGCGATTGCTTTTCTTGAAAAATTAGACAACTTGTTCTCCTTCCCGAAGCACGCAACATCCTATACCGTTGAGTGTTTCCCTGTTTCTTAGTCGAGTTGCCCCGCTAATCACCTTTACTTATTTATATTGTTTTACTGACTGGTTGGTATATACCAACGAGTTAACAAAATGCAAGACAGAGGGTCTGTCCCCTTGTCTTGTTCCTTCACTCCTGCAGGCGGCGGCGCCGGAGGACGAGCGTGATGATTCCCGCGATCGATAGGAGCATGAGAACGAAAAGCAAGCTCGCCGCGGTCTCATCGCCGGTGTCCGGTGTACGCGAAACGCCGGATGTGCCCGTGGCATCAGAGGCACCGGGGGTATTGGGAGAGTCCGGATCCGTCCCTGCTTCACGGTCTATGATTAGCTGAATGTTTGGCGTCTCCCCATCGGTATACTCGGCAATGTAATAGTATTCTCCATTTGCCAGGGTGTCTAAATATGCAGTTGTAAATGTGATGATTGTGCTGCCGCTTGCCGCTGTGTAATAACCCGGGTCAACAGGCGTTCCGTCACTGTGAAGCAGGCGCACAAATTTATTATAGTCCGCGGATATATACGAGGAAGCCGTGCCGGATCCGCGCCATGTTCCAAAGTTCCGGATCACTTCGTAAAGAGGAACGCCGTTCACGGCGGCGCTGATGGATGCCGGCGCTGTATCTGCGTCTACGGCTGCGTTGACAGCAGCGACCATAAATGTGTAGTTTGTGCCTGCGGTCAGACCTTTCACCGTATAAGATGTAGTATTTCCGGCCTGCGTCCATGTGACGCCGCTGTCGTAGGATATTTCATAGCCGGTCACCGGGCTGCCGCCATTGTTTGCGGGTGCGCTCCACGAAAGAGTTACCTGATTCACGCCCGGCGCGGCTGTGAGATTTTGAGGCTTGCCTGGAACTGTGTATGGGGTAACGGCAGCAGATGCCACGGCCTCACTTTCGCCGTTTGCGTTTTTCGCGCGCACTTTGAACTGATAGGAATTTCCGTTTGTCAGTCCTGTCGCCGCATAGGAAGCAGCGGTGCCAACGGAAGTCCAACTGCCTCCGCCGTCGGTGGAAACCTCATATTCTGTAATCGCGCTGCCGCCGTTGTCAGCAGGCGATGACCACGACAAAGCAACCGTTCCGTTGCCGGCTACCGCATTCACGCCCGTAGGGGCGCCTGGCACCGTCGAAGGCGTGACGCTTGCCGAAGGCGCGGAAGCCGTACCGCTTCCTGCCGCATTTTTTGCGGTAACCGTAAATGTATAGTCCACACCGTTTGTCAGTCCTGTAACTGTGATGGGGCTGCTTGTTCCGCTGACGGCAATCCCTGCCGGATTAGATACAACCGTATATCCTGTAATCGTGCTGCCGCCGTCGCTTGGCGCTGTAAAACTGACGCTTGCCGTACCGTTACCCGCAGTTGCTGTTACTCCGGTAGGCGTACCCGGTGTCGTAAAGGGAGTCGCTGATACAGGCGATGATGCCGTGCCGTTCCCTGCCGCATTTACCGCCCTAAGTTCAAGAGAATAAGACGTGCCGTTAACAAGAGCACTGCCACCTGAAAGACTTGTTACGGTGTAGGATGTTCCGTTTCCGGCATCCACCCATGTACTGCCGCCATCGCTTGAAACCTCATATCCTGTAATCGCACTACCGCCATTGTCGGCGGGTCTGTGCCAGTTCAGTGTAATCTGTTTATCGCCCGCAGTAGCGGTCACGCTTTGCGGCGCGGAAGGCGTCGTCATCGGCGTCGCTGAAATCGAAGCGGCGGCACCGGGTTCATTTGCTCCTGATACTTCCGTCACCGCGCGCACCTGAAAATTATAGGTGGTTCCGTTTGTTAGACCTGTTGCTGTATACGTAGTTCCTGAGATTCCATCCGATGTCCAAGTTGATCCATTGGTTGAAGATACCTCATAGCCCTGAAGGGTTCCGCCTCCAAGGTTCACGGGCACAACCCATGAAAGAGAAACCGTTCCATTCCCCACAGCAGTTACGCTTAGATTTAACGGCGCGCTTGCATTTGTCTGTGGTATTGCGGTAATAGATGCTGCGCTTCCCGCGCCCACTGCATTTACCGCGCGTACTTGGAAAGTATATGCAGTGCCGTTTGATAGAGCGTCACCATTTGAAAGACTCGTTACCGTATAGGAAGTGTTTGTTCCGGCAGAAGTCCAGTCACTGCCACCATCGCTCGATACCTCATATCCTGTAATCGCACTGCCGCCGTTATCTGTCGGCGACGCCCACGAAAGTGCGACTGTGGCGTTGCCTGCATTTGCACTAAGATTTAATGGTACTCCCGGAATTGCCATCGGAGTTGCCGATACAACAGATGTAGACGTGCCGTTACCGACTGCATTTACAGCGCGAATTCTATAGGAGTACGAAGTCCCGTTTGTAAGTCCCGAAACGGTATACGACATTACGCTTCCTATCGATGTCCAGGTAGTTCCATCGCTCGAAATTTCATATGCCGTTACCGCGCTGCCGCCGTCGTCGGAGGGAGCGTTCCAGGTAAGCGTCAGTTGTTTGTTGCCGGATGCAATCTTAAAGTTTTGCGGTGCGCTCGGAGTCGTCACAGGTATTGCGGATATCGTTGCCGGCGCGCCCTCTCCGGCCGCATTTACTGCCCTTACAGCCAAGGTGTATTGTGTGCCGTCAATCAATCCGGTAAACGTGTAGGAAAACGAAGAAACAGCAAGATCGGCAAGATCGGCATTGACCCATGATGAACCGCCGTTGCTTGAAACCTCATATCCGGTAACTGCGCTGCCGCCGTTATCCGCAGGAGCAGCCCAAGTCAAAACGATCTGCTTGTCGGATGCGCTTGCCGAAAGAGTTAGCGGAGCCGTCGGGACGGAGATCGGCGTTGCACCTGCGGATACATCTGTGCTGCTGCCTACTACATTCACGGCATGTACAGATAAAGTATACGCCGTGCCGTTCGTTAGCCCTGTAAATGTATAGGATGTCACATTGCCGACAGGCGTCCAATTCGTGCCATTGCTTGAAACTTCATATCCGGTAATGATGCTGCCTCCGTCATCTGTGGGTGCAGACCAAGACAGAGTGACTTGTGCATTTCCGGCTGTTGCAACAAGGGACTGCGGGGGGTCGGGAACCGTGGGTAGCGTTGTTGATGTTGTCGCTGTAGCACCCGGGCCAACTGCATTTACAGCCCGAAGCAGGAATTCGTAAGTAGCCCCATCTGTAAGACCTTGCACTATATATGGAGACGAGGTGACTCCTGTTGGAGTCCATGTGTTCCCGTTGTCAATAGAAAACTCATAATCCGTAATAACACTTCCGCCATCGCTTGCCGGAGCCGTCCATGTCAGAGTTGCGGTATCATTGCTGGGGGCAGCACCAAAATCCTGTGGTGCGCCCGGCACCGTGCATGGGGTTACAGGAGAAGAAGCAGAGGAAGGCGAACTGGCGCCGTTCGCATTGGTCGCCACCACTGTGAATATATATGCTGTACCGTTTGCCAGACCCGTAACGTCAATGGGGCTGCCCGCACCGCTTGCGGTAATACCGTCCGGGCTTGAAGTGACCGTATAGGATGTGATCGCGCTGCCGCCATCTGCCGGTGGCGTGAAAGTGACCGTAGCCTGTCCGTCTGCAGACGCAGCACTCACTCCGGCAGGAGCGTCCGGCACTGTCGAAGGCGTAGCGGTAGAAGAAGCTGCCGAAGGAGTACCTACCCCTACGCTGTTCGTCGCCGTGACAGTGAATGTATATGCCGTTCCGTTTGTCAGACTTGTGACTATAATAGGGCTGTCTGTGCCGGTTGCTGTAATACCGCCCGGGCTGGAAGTCACCGTATATCCTGTAATATCAGAGCCTCCGGTGTCCGTGGGTGCTGTGAAAGCAACGATGGCCTGTCCGTTTCCGGGCGCAACGCCGGTAATAGTCGGAGCGCCGGGTATTTTAACCGGCGTGCTCGAAACAGACGTTGCTGCTCCTTCGCCTGCCGCATTTACCGCTCTTACTTGAAAATTATAGGCCGTGCCGTTTGAAAGAGGACTGTCATCTGAAAGCTTCGTGACCGTATAGGAAGTTCCTGTGCCAACCGACGTCCAGTTGCTGCCATTATCGCTCGAAACCTCATATCCGGTAATCGCACTGCCGCCGTTACCCGAAGGGGCGTTCCATGTTAAAGATACCTGCGCATTCCCCGCAGTCGCAACAAGATTCTGTGGTGCTCCGGGTACGGTTAGCGGAGTAGCTGAAACAGATAATGTTGTGCTGGGTCCGGCCGTGTTGTCTGCACGTACCTGAAAACTATAGGTCGTTCCGTTTGTAAGACCAGTTGCCGTATAGGAAGTATCCGTAGCAACTGATATCCATGTCGTACCATTATCAAGCGAAACCTGATACGTAATAGAACCACCGCCCGTATTTGATGGGGGGTCCCAACTCAAGATTACCTGCGTATCTCCAGGCGTAGCAGTGAGGTTTTGCGGAGGATTCGGATTGGTCATGGGCGTACCCGAAGCCGACGCCGCACTTCCCGACCCTGCCGCATTGATCGCTCTTACCTGAAAACTATACGGCGTGCCGTTTGAAAGACTCGTTGCCATATAAGAAGTGTTTGTGCCAACCGACGTCCAAGTACTGCCTCCATCGCTTGAAACCTCATATTCTGTAATAACGCTCCCGCCGTCACTCGCAGGCTCGGCCCAAGTCAACACGACTTGCGTGTTCCCCGGCGTCGCCGTTAAGTTTTGCGGCGCGCCCGGCGTGGTGATCGGCGTAGCCGAAGCAGATGCGGATGCCGGTCCTGTGCCGGCCACGTTCGTCGCCGTAACGGTAAATGTATATGCCGTGCCGTTTGTCAATCCGGAAACGGTAGCCGGGCTTGACGCCGCGTTTGCCGTCATGCCGCCGGGGCTTGCCGTGACCGTATAGTTTGTGACCGCACTGCCGCCGTTATCCGAAGGGGCTGTCCAGTTTACCGTAGCCGTAGCATTGCCGCCGGAAGCCGTCACCGTCTGCGGCGCGCCGGGAACGACCGGCGCGGGGCTTGCGCTTACGACAGCGCACGGAACACCGTTGCCGGTAGAATTGATGGCGCGAACCTGAAAATCATAGGCGGTACCGTTCGTCAGACCTGTCACGGTAGTGGCCAAGACATTTCCAACGCTCGTCCATGTCCCGCCGTCGCCAGAGGAAACCTGATAGGAAGTAATCGGCATTCCGGTATACTGCGGCGTCGCCCACGAGAGCGCCACCTGTCCGTTGCCGGGCGAAGCGGCTAAATTTTGCGGGGCTGTAGGCTCCGTCGGCGTGCCGCCATAATTGCTCGTGCCCCCGCCCATACCTGCCTGCGCGCCCGAAGCCGCGCCGCCTTGACCTGTACCGCCGGTCAAACTGAGCGTCCCTGTCGTGTTAATAAATATATTCGAAGCCGCGCCTATATTTGTGTTGGCTGCGCCTCCGGAACCGATGGCCGCGCCGCCGCCGCCCGCACTGCTTGCACCGCTGCCGCCTGTCGCAATAACATTTGCATTTCCTGTAATCGTAATCGTTCCGGACGCCGCACTTCCCACGCTGCCATTGTAACCGCTGCCGCCGCCGATGCCTGCGCCGCCACCGAGCCGGGAGGTGTTTCCGGTAGCCGTCACCGTGCCGCCGGATATGAGAATCGTGCCGCCGGTCAGGGTATTGGTGCCGCTTATGTTGTAACTTGAACCCGAGCCGATTGCCGCGCCGCCATAGCCTCCGCCGCTTGCATTTACCGTGCCGCCGGTAATTGTGATACTGCCGCCGCTGCCGCTGTCACCGCCGCCGATACCGGAACCGTGAAAATTTCCGCCAAGGAGAATTGTCTGATTTGCGCCGCTTGCGGTTACATTTCCGCCGTTTATGGTAATCGTACCGCCGCTGCCGCCGCTGCCGCCGCCGATGCCCGCGCCGAGGTCGCCTCCGGTGGCATTTATTTTTCCTCCGTTGATCGTTATTGTGCCTGCCGCGGCATTATCACCGCCGATACCGGCCTGATTTGCACCGCCTGTCGCAGTCAGTGCGCCCATAGAAGAGCCGGTGGATTGCGCGTAAATCGTCAAACTGTTTCCCGCGCCAACAGTGATGCCTGTACTCGCAGTTAACGTATAGCCGTTTGCCAATATCAAATTTACATTTCCGCTTACTACAATTCTGCCCGACACGCTTACGGAACTGCTGACAACATACCATCCTGTACTTAAAGAAGCAGAGCCGGATGTCATATCCGTCGCACTTGCGGCCGTCTGCTGCGTACCGCCCGCGTCCAAATAAGAAACATTGCTTGCCCCAAACGCGATCCCGTCCGGCCGGAAAGGCGCGGACAGCAGCAAACTCAATACCAATAACGCGATGAAAAACCGACCGACCCGACGCATGGTTCCCTCTCCTTAATGAATAAGCTTGCTTTTATCTATCACCAATCGGACAATTATACCAATTAATTGACCAAAGCAAAACAAAAAAATTCCCCCGAGACAAAGGGACAGGCCCTCTGTCTTGTGGATCTTGGGAAGGGTTTTATAACAGTTTGCGTTCAACGGCGATGCGGATCGCGTCGGCGGCGCCCGTCGCGCCGAGTTTGAGATAAATCATATTGATCACGGTCTTGATCGTGTTGATGGAGAGATTGTGCTGGACGGCAATTTCGGAACGGGACAGTCCGTCGGCAAGCGAGGTCAGGATCTTTGATTCGAGCGGAGACAAACGAACCTCGTCGTCTAAGTTGTTTGCCTTACGGTAGCTTGCAGCGACGGTGTTTAGGTGCTTTGCGTAGATGGCCGAACGACGGTTGATGTCATCGAGCCAAGCGTCCGGAATCCGGCATGATCCGGACTTTTTCGCCGCCGTCGTCAGGGTGCGCATATCCTTTCCGCGTTCGATGAACGGCATGATCAATTCGTTTGACAGACTCAATTCGTACGCGGCTTCGAACGCTTCGAAAGCCGCCGCCCGATTTTTCAGATGATAGTGACACAGCGCTTCTATGAGTTTGCCTCCTATTTTGCCGTAAAGGGCGCGCCCGACTCCGGCGTGTGTCTTCACAAAATTGTGCAAAACTTCATACTGTGACGACTCGTAATACAGCAACGCCTTCATAAGATTTGCGAAATCCATGAAGTATTCGCCAAGAGCATTTTCCTCAAAATCGTCACGAAGCCAGGGCGCGACAAATTCAGGCATGTTGATGCGCATATAATACCAGGCCGTCACAATGTCGAAGGTGAGCTGCCGTTCCAGATATTCCGTGATTTCCAACTGGGCTTCGAGCCTATCGATCACCCACTCGGCGCTGTCATACTTGCCCTGCGCCATGTAGATTCTCAGCAGGTAAAACAGTGCGCGGTTGCGGATGTCGTGCTGATGATTTTGCTCTGCTGTGGCGAAAGCATTTTTGATTTCGATCTCCGCGGATTTAAGATCCGCTTTGAAAAAGTACATTTCGCCCAGAGCCAGCGTATCCAGCCCCATCATGCAGCCCTTTAACACGGCGGAGATATGCGGTACGGACTTCTTCATGGCGCAGATATATTCCTCCAGCGCGCCTTTTCTCTCCGTGCCCACCATAGAGGCGTAGGCAAACACGGTTTGACTCGAAGTCGGCCCTGAATAACCAAAGGGGAATTTTGAATAATAATATTCTTCCATCTCAAAATACTTTGCAAAATCATAGTTGTCTGTCTGAGGCGCCATCATCCAGTGTCCAATGGCGAGAGCCGAATATAAACTGCTGAGTACGCGGCAGTTTGCGGCATCTTCGGGCAGCGCCTTATATTTTTGAACCAATTCGTCCGCGAGCCCGAGCGCTTCTTCGACGCGACTCATGCTCAGCAAAATCCGCAGATAGATGACATGCGCAATCAAAACGCCGTCGAATGCGCCGGAAGGCGCTTCCTCAAATACTTGTTTCAAAAACTCTGCCGATTTGAAAGGAATTTGCTGCGGCAGGCGAAGTTGGATAAGATCGATGATTTCTCCGTAATCTCCTGCCTTTTCGTAATAAGAAACCGCGTCGATCAACAGGTTGCTTTCGGCGCACCACTCCGCCGCCTTGCGCCAGGTTTCTTTTTTTTCGTCCTCTGTGAGCATGTATTGACGTCCGACGAGGAAGTCAAGGAAGAGATGATGGATTCGGTAGGCGTGCAGATAGGTGTCGTATCTTATGAAGGAACTCGCGCATTCAAGCTCAGAAATAAGATCCTCATCGTTTGCCAATGCGTGAACAAGGGATGCCGATGGCTGGCTGATCAGTGACAACTGCACCAAAAAGCGCTGAAGCCGCAGAGAGACCGCCGAAAAAACATCCATCTCTATCATGCGATGGATATTTGTCTTCATCGCGGAGCGTGCGTCGAAATCGTTCGTATATTTTTCCAATGACTTTCCGATCAGATTGACCGCAAAGGCCCAGCCTTTTGTGTCTTCGCAGACTGCCGCCAGGCTGTCCGCGGACAGGGAAACCCCCTTGCCGTTAAGAAATGCCGCCGTTTCCTGCTTTGTAAAACGCAGGTCATCTTCTGTGATATAGGAAACTCTGCCCTTCATGAGCTGCGGCATCAGGTTGAGCGCCGGTTCCGTGCGCGAGGCGATGATGAGGGATACGCTTTCGGGTAAGCATTCTATTACTTCGTTGAAGAAACCACGCACATCGGCGTCGGTCACATTGTGAAAATCGTCGATGACAAAGATATACCTGGAATTGCCCTGCTTCTCGTCGCCGAGGATTTCGCGGTATCTTCCCATTAAAGATTTGTAAGGAAATCCGAGTTCTGCGAGCCGCTCGCCGGTCCGCTTATGAAACCGTTCAAACGCATAAGAGTAATGTTCCCAGAAACGTGTTGTTTGGTTATCGATCTCAGATAACTCTATCCATATTTGGTATTCGCTTCGCTCCTTTAGGAAGTTGCTGATGGCCTGTGACTTGCCGTAGCCTGCGCCTGCCGATACAACCACGATGGCGTTTTCGAGCGCTTTTGAAAAAAGCTGATTGACACGTTTTCGCTCAAGCAGCGAATGTTTGTCGTCCGCCGGCGTTTCGTCATGTGATCTATTGTTTACATTATTGTTCGTTTTCATAGGCGATAACCCACGAGGGGCCTTTCATCTGCCTCCTTCATGCAGTGTGATTGTATATTATTATATCAACTAAATCTGTTAAATTAAACATAATTTTATAATTTCCGATTCTTGGAAATAGAAAGCGGTTTAGAGATGAAACTCAAAATCACCACTCCATATATTTATAATTGTTATATATTCCGTATAATTAATTATTAGATAATTCAAACATTTACGCAATTCATAGAGAGGGGTTAAATAGAAAGAGGTTAAAATGAACACAAACAGAACGATCTCGCCGGAGGGAGACCAAACCATTAAAATGCGCTTTGCAAACAAAACCATCCGGACATAATTTCCCGGATTCTGCAATCTCTCTTTTGCCTGTTCAGCCCGCCTTTGCAAATACCGCGCAGCGCCCGCCGGATCCGGCGGCGATATTTTCAAAAACATCCGCCGCATCGACAAAAACGTCTACCAATTTCGGATCGAAATGGGAGCCGCGTCCCGCTGTGATAATGCTCTCCGCCTTTTCCGCGGACATGGGATCCTTGTAGGGCCGCTTGGAAAGCAGGGCGTCGTAAACATCCGCCACCGCCATCAGCCGGCCAAGCAGAGGGATGCTCTCTCCCATAAGACCGTCGGGGTAGCCGCTCCCATCCCATTTTTCATGATGCGTGCCGGCGAAGATTTTGGCGTTTTTCAGGAAAGCGCTTTCGCTGGTTTGCGCCTCGATCTTTTGGATGATTTCCACGCCGAGAACAGGATGCTGTTTCATCACTTCAAATTCCTCATCTGTCAGTTTTCCCGGTTTGTTCAGGATCAGATCGCTGATGGCGATCTTGCCCACATCGTGCAGCTGCGCCGACGGCAGCAGGAAACGCGCGTCCCATTTTTGAATTTCCTCGCTGTAAATCCCGTGTTTCTTCATGCCTTTCAACAGCACTTCCAGATATTTGACCGTCACCCCGATATGATCGCCTGTCACGCTGTCGCGAAATTCTACCAGTTCCGCCAAGGTCCCGATCATCGCGTTTTGCAGTTCGAGTACCTGCTCGGTTTTGACCTCAACTTCTTTCCTGAGTTTTTCGCCCCAATTTCTGAGCTGGTTTTTCTGTTCGCCGATCATCAGGTGGTTTTCGATCCGCTTCATCAAAAGCGGCGGCAAAAACGGTTTTGCGATATAATCCGCCGCGCCGAGCGACAGTCCTTCCAGTTCACTGCCGGTATCGGTCTGGGAGGTAAGAAAGATGACAGGGATGTCGAAATTCTCATTGTCTTCCCGCAGTTTTTTTAGCACCGTATACCCATTCATTTCCGGCATCTCGATGTCCAGCAGAATCAGATCCGGCGTCACCACCCGGAGCAGTTTGAACAGTTTCTCGCCGGACGGCGCGGTAAAGACCTCGTATTGATCCTGCAATACCCGTTTTCCCAGCGTCAAATTGGTGAGGTTGTCGTCCACCAATATGATTTTCTTTTTTTCCGTATTCATCACGCCACCTCCTGATAAATCTTTAACATTTCCGACAAACGCTCTTCGATGGCTTCCATCTCCATTTCGGTTTCCTTTTCCGCGATCCACGCCGCAAGCGCGGGCGCGTCTTCGTAAACATAGCGGTCAAGTTCTTCGAGCCCCCTGTCCAATGCCGTAATATTGTAGTGCGCGGCAGCCTCTTTGATTTCCCGCAAAAGCGCTTCGTCAGGCTTGTCCCTGACGGGCTTCCCTTCCCCGGCGTCAATGCTCTCCGTCGCCAGGCGCAGCGCCAAAGCCAAGCGTTCCGCTTTTTGCAGGAATTTGTTTTTGTTTGCAGAGACATAATCAAAATCTCCGGCCTTTGCGGCATGCTCCAGCATCTCCGCGTCTTTCCCCAAATCATTCGCCAGGATGCTGTAACAACTGCTTTTGATTCCGTGAACGATGATCTCAAATCCGCCCAGATCCCCGTCTCCCATACCGCGCAGTTTCGTGAGCAAATCGGGCGTATTTCCGGCAAAGGATTTTAAGATATCGTAATAGATCCTGTCGTCCGCAAATTTTTCCGCGCCGGCGGCAAGATCGATTCCTTCAATATCAAAATCGCCCCAGTGGATTTCGTTTTCCGTGTTGGCGCACGTCACGCAGGGCTCCTTCTCCCATTCCTTGTCCCGCACCCAACGATTGATCACGTCGTTCAGCTTGATGAGGTCGATCGGCTTGGAGAGGAAGTCCTGAAATCCGTTGTCCTTGAACATCTTCTCATTTCCCGAAATCGCGTTGGCCGTCAGCGCGATGATCGGGATATTTTTCGCGTAATCCGTTCCGATCTCGTTTCGGATGATGTGTACGGCCTCGATGCCGTCCATCCCCGGCATCATATGATCCATAAAGACAGCCCGGTATTTCACCTCTTCCGCGCGAATCAGTTTGATTGCCGCCTCACCGCTCGTCACCGTATCCACCGTCATCCCATAGGGTTTCATGAATCCGCGCGCGACGTCGAGATTTGTCTGCACATCGTCCACGACCAGCACGCGCGCGTAGGGGATACACGCCCGGGCGATATTGCGGCTGCGGTCATGCTTTTTGATTGCATAATCAGAGGATTTGAGATTTTCCGCGATGACGCTTCCGATCACCTGATCGCCCGCAAACCCCTGTCTTATCCGCACCATAAATATCGTTCCCTTTCCGTATTCGCTCCTGACGTCAATACTTCCGTCCATGAGCCGGACAAGTTTTTCGGTGATGGAAAGCCCCAGACCGGTTCCTTCGATGCTCCGGTTGCTTTTGGTGTCGACCTGATTGTAATCGGTAAATAATTTCTCGATGTCGCTTTCCCGAATCCCGATCCCGGTGTCGGACACAGTGGAAACGAGCCATACGGAATCGCCCTCCCGCTCCGTCCGCAGCGTCCAGGCGACCGTCCCTTCCTTGGTATATTTGATGGCGTTGGAGAGCAAGTTATTAAAAATCTGTTTGACCTTCAAATCATCGCCGTTCAGCATCGAGGGAAGGTCTTCCCGGATATCGAGAACGAGTTCGATGGGCTTGGAACCGATTCGCACTTTGTTGAAACTGATGGTGTCGTTGATCAGACTCGGCGTGTCGTATTCCGTCAGATTCAGTTCCATCTTTCCCGCCTCGATCTTGGAAATATCAAGAATATCGTTGATCAAACCGAGAAGATTCATGCCCGAAACGTAGATCTGTTCCACATCCTTTTGGTTCTCTTTCGCAAGATCCCTGCCTGTCAGTATCTCACTGATGCCGATGATCGCGTTGAGCGGTGTGCGCATCTCATGACTCATATTGGCGAGAAAATTGCTCTTGGCCGTGGAAGCGGATTCGACCTCCCGGATCATAGACCGGTATTGGCTGACGTCTATCAGCAGGACCGCGTATCCCCGGATTCGGTTTTTTTCGGAAATCAGCGAACGCTTGATTCGGAAAGTCCGTTCAAGACCCTCTTCGTTAAGTGTGAATTCCCCTTCCAGATTTTTGGTTTCATGGTTGTTGATCAAATCCATCAAATCGGCGGGATCGGCGGAGGTGATCAGCGTCTTTACGTTTTCGACCAAGGCCACCGCGCTTGCGCCGACCACACTGACGCCCTCGGGCAAGCCGAAATAAACATTCCTCATATTGGTATCCAAGATACGGTCGTCCAGGTCGGCGATGAAATACCGGTTTTCGGAGTTCGCGAGCAAATGCGCGGCGCCGAGCGACTGAATTTGAAATCCACGTACCGGATTGCTGATGAGCGCGATCACGCCAAACATGATGAAAAACGCAAGCGGCGTCAAATCATGATAAACGCCGAAAAGATGGAAGGTGTTTGTGACAAATCCAACGTTCACGGCTAACGGCAGGCACAAGGCAAGGAGCAGTATGATTTTATGGCTTTGCCTTTTGACGTTGCGTGAAAGGAAATACGCGATGTATCCGATGGCAAGGATCCAAACCAGCAGCAGGATGGAATAGTGAATCCAAAACGGCGGAGCCAAAACGGCGATCGGGTAATTGTATGCCGCAAAATAGAAGTGATGCCATTGGTCCGTCAGGATGATGAACGCGTCTGCGGCGGTAAGAATCCATACGATGGCGGTGAGCGGGCGGGCATTCAGGAATCTGGATTTTGTATTCAGATCTTTCGCAAACCAAAACGCGCAGCCGATCGTCGCCGTAAAAGAAAGCACACGCAGCGTATAAAACAGCACATAATATTCGGGGGACGCGATGATAAAAAACGCATTGGCAAGAATCCAAATGCTGACGGATATCCCGAGCGCAAACATGCCGTGATGAGTGCGGTTTCTCTTATCGACAAACCAAATATTTCCCAGAATATAAACCACGACAAAAAGTATCGCAAGCGATATCCCAAAAAGAACTTGATTACTCATTTTGATTTCCTCCTTCCTCGATGGAGAATTTATACCAAGCGGGCATGTCACAAGCATCACCCCAATTTGCATTTTTTCACAAAATCTTCACAAAAAAAGAGAAAGACGGCGATTCGGGATACCAGAAAAGCACGGAGCTGTCCTTCCCGCGCGAAGCACAATCATGATCATTTTCAAACCGAATCCTAGATTCTAAACAGAATATAGGCTAGTTCCCTTTCGCCAATTTCCAGTGCATACTTTTTCCGTTATTTCTTCTTTCCGATTTGCAGGAGCCGCCAGATGACGAAAGCGATCAGACAAACACCCCGGAATAGAAGCAGGAGCCAGACATAAGAGGATAGGAAATATAGGATAGCGGCACCCGCTCCTGCGGCGCCCCACCACACAGCGAAAGATACGGCTGCGATGTACACGAAAATCGCCGCACAAAGAATCGGACTGATTTGGTAGACAAATGCTGCAGCGACGAGTGCACAGGTAAGACTGCAAATCAGGGAAATGATGCGAAACGAACGACTCGTCTTATTTAGTTGTCGGGTCAATACAAATCGTCATCACCAGTAAAATGATTACCAGGATTTCCATAAACTCATCTTAACATATAATGATCTTCATTCCCGGAGATTTCACTGTAAAATCGAAGCCGATACCGCTGATCCCGGGTGGAGTCCGGAATGACAGAGGCGAAAAACCCCCTTGAAACGGGTACCTTTTTCCCCTATAAATGACGGTGTCTTGATATAGATGTTCTGGTGCGGGCACAGGGATTCGAACCCGGGACCTCATGGTTGTGACCCATGCGCTCTAACCAGCTGAGCTATGCCCGCATGCAAGGATAAATATACCGCATTTTGGGCCTGTCCGTCAAATCGAATTTTCGGATTCTGTTGCGAAACACTGTCCTTCCCGCGCAAACCTCTGTCATTCCCGCGCAAACCTCTGTCATTCCCGCCGACGCCCCCCCCGCGTCCCACCCTCGGCGGAGCTGACAGCAGGAACTCCCCGAAACGAAACTGCCGAAAGTGCAAGCATGGTTTGTGCGGGCAGATAGAATACCCACATCAGGACTAAAGCCGGCTCGTAGTAGGCGGCGCCCCGGGACAGGAAATTAGAAAAAAATACATTGATGTCACAGCAAAGGAAAAGAATCATGCCCGCGCGCGAAAGCAAGGTGTTGCCCCTGGGCTGCGATGTTTTAAAGACCGAAATCAAGACCCCGAGGATCACAATGGCATAGGCGGCGCAGAGCAGGACAAAGCGCATCAACTGGAATTCCGAATGATAAGAACGTCCCACGATCAGGGCCGCCACACACAGCGCGCCGGCCGCCGCCGCAAACAGCGGGACCCACCGGGGCTTATACCGAAACAGCGCCGTCAGATGCGCCAGCAAAAACACAAGCAAACCGACTACGAAATGATCGGTAAAGAGCAAAAAGAAATCCGCGACTAAAGTAATCGCAAACACCACCGTCTGAATACGCGCCGCCCGCAGCATTACACAAGAGGACGTTTTATTTTGTGCATCTCCTTGTGTACTCCCTTGTGCCCCTTGCGTAACGGGCGGAACTCGCTTGTTCTTGGAAGCGGAGAACAGCGTGATCAGCAGGCACGAAACGATCGCGGCGTATTTCATAACGTTCGACGGCGACGGATCCGGGATGGGGACGTCCAGTGCGCCCAGAATATCGAGAAGGACAAAGCCCGCATACAGCGCCGCATTGAGGACGACCAACACCAAAATACGTTTCAAGGGAATCCTGTTCAATACCGTTCGTTGTCTGCTCACAATACTCCTGTCAATACACTTATAGGTACCCCTATGATACAATGTCCGCATGAAAAAAGAAAAGAAGTTCATCCCGGCGTCCGCCGCCGCTGCCACCTCCCTCGCGTCTGCCGCCGCCGCCATCCTGATCGCGGCGCTCATCCTTTCCGCATCTGTCACACTCACGCTGTTTGACAGAATTACATATTTTGTCAATATCGATAACTATGATCTGCCGGCGCGCACGGGCCTGAGCGAAGATGAGATCCTGGACAATTACAACGCACTCATCGATTACAATTCCGTATTTTTCACCGGGCCTTTGAAGTTCCCGACCCTGCCCATGTCGGACAGCGGTCGCGAGCACTTCCGGGAGGTCAAAGTGATTTTTTCGACTTTTCAGATCGCCCTCATTCTCTCGATCATCGGCGCGGTGCCGCTCGCGGTCTTCCTGCTCAAAAAGAGAAAAACCGGCTTTCTCTTAGCCGGTGGTATTCTCGCGATCGCCGTCCCCGCCGCCGCCTCGCTGGTTATGGTGACGGCGGGCTGGGATCGATTCTTTGTTTTATTTCATCAACTGATGTTCAACAACGACTTTTGGGTCTTCGACGATACGACGGATCCGATCATCCTGCTTCTGCCGGACAGCTATTTCCTGCTCTGCCTTGAGAAAATCATCGCGGGGATCGTCGTCCCGGCCGTCACGCTCATTCTTCTGGGAGCGGCACGGTCTCGGGCAAATCCCCCTCCGCGGGTGTGGCAGGTGCGGTCTGCGGCGGCAGGGAAATCGGCGGCTCGCCGGTAGCGGGGTCCACCTGTACGTAATACACCACAGGGATCTCCGCTTTCAATGCAGCGGCAGCCTCGCTCGTATGCTGGTTCTCCAGATAGGCTGTGATCGATTCCCGAACCTCGCTGAGTGACTGCGTTGTTGCCTCCTGTCTGTCCGTAAGCTTGATGATATGATACCCGTAGTCAGTTTCCACGATATCAGAAATATCGCCCACGTTTTCTAGCGTCAGAGCCGCGGCGCTGAATTCCGGTACAAAATTATTGCTTTCCCCGAAATAACCGACGTCTCCTCCGCGCTCGGCGCTTCCGGGGTCTTCACTATATTCTTTTGCGAGTTCTGCGAAATCCTCACCTGCCTGCGCTCTCGCAAGGATCGCCTCAAGTTCCGCACGCTTTTCCGGCGTATGATCAGCATCCATGATCAGGATATGACTCGCAGAGATTTGGGCCGGCACTTCGAAATACGCCTGGCTTTCGTCATAAAACTGCTGTATTTCCGCATCCGTCACCGGATTGGCCGCAATCACTTCTTCCTGATAGAGCGCCATATATTCATATGAATCAAAGAAATACTCAACGTCCGCACGAGTCACGCCCATAGAGTTCAGCGTTTCTTCGGAATTCTCGATAGATGCATAATAAGCTTCCACATCGCTGGCTACCGTGGCCAACTGTTCTTCGGACAACGCGCTCGTGCCTGTCTCTTTCAGATGCTCTTTGATCAGTTCGACCTGAACCAGGAAAGAGATAAGGATCTGATTCTTTAAGATATCAAGTTGCTCTGCGGGAACCTGTTCCAGCGAAATACCATAATCATTAAAGACCATGAGTGCCGACATATGATCGACCATATCCTTCGTAATCTGCGAATTTCCAACCATGGCGACGACGTTTTCGTCTACTGCAATCACTTCACTGCCGCTGCCCGGATCTTCGGCACCGCCGAACCCTTTCGACAGCAACAAGATGACCACGACAGCCAGTGCGATGACAATCACGACAATGACAATCGCGAGGTTGCGGTTTTTTGCGGCCGCCGGCGTCGGCCTAGGTGCATACGCAGGTGTATATACATATGCGGGTGCGTCCGCGGGCTCGGCTGCGGGAACATTCGCCGCGGTCTCCGGGGCAGCTTCCGTCACAGTTACGATCTCTGTTTCGGCTTCCGTCACATCTTCCGTCACCTCTTCGGCGATATCCTCTACCGTCACGTCTTCGGCGGCATTTTCGTCAATATCCTCTGTCGCTAGGACTTTCGCGGCATCGTCTTCCGTCACGCCTTCCGTCTCGTTTGTTTCATTTGGTTCGTTTGGTTCATTGGTCAGCGTCATTTGTGCCCCCTTCTTCTGACTCCGGTGATGCTGGCGCTTCCTCCGAAGAAATGCCATTCACAGCCTCACTCACCGCCTTTAACGCTTCTTCCGCAGCCATCGCCGCAGCCACTTCAGGGTCTGCCTGGAGTGCCGCTGAGGTGATCGGGGGTTCTCCTGTTTCAGGATCAACATAGACATAGTACTCGACCGGGATCTCGTCCTTTAATGCTTCGGCCGCCGCACCTGACCGTTCCTGCTCCAGATAAGTCACGATCGAATCCCTGACGTCCTCAAGCGGGGTCGTGCTCGCGTCCGTTTTCCCCGTCAGTTTGATGATGTGATAGCCAAACTCTGTTTCGACAACATCCGAGATGTCGTCAACATTTTGCAGCGCCCAGGCGGCTTCGCTAAATTCCGGAACGAAATTATTCACTTCTCCGAAGGAGCCGAGATCCCCGCCTGACTCGGCGCTGGTATCCTCGCTGTATTCCTTCGCCAGCTCCGCGAAATCCTCTCCGGCTTTTGCCTTGGCCAGGATGTCCTCGATTTCCGCCAACTTCTCCGGCGTATGATCGGGATCCTTGATCAGAATATGACTGGCTGTTTTCTGTTCGGGCGTATTGAAATAGGATTCGTTTTCATCATAATAAGCCTGCGCCTCTTCATCGGTCACAGGATCGGCAGCGAGTACCTCTTCGCTGAATTTCGTCATATAAACCTGCATTTCATAATAGTACTGCACTGCCGTGCGCGGGATGCCCTGCTCGGCCAGTGTCTGCCTCATCGTCGCATCCGCATAAGCGGCATCGACGCTTTCTCTGACCGCAGATCTCTCCTCTTTGTCCAGCTTTCCCTCTCCGGCTGCCTTAAAATGCGCACGAATTAATTCCGTCGGGACAATGGCCGTAACAAGGGTCTGATTTTTCATCAGTTCTCTGTTCGCCGTTTCATACGAGCCGAGCAACTGACCATAGTTGGAGTATGTCATATAGGCTGCCAGCCCATCGACCAGTCCCTGTTTGATCTCGGTACCTCCGATCTTCGCAACGACTTTTCCCCGATTGGCATTGGCGCCGGTGCCGATCACACCGTTGTAGGACAGGATCGGGATCGACGCGATCGCCGCAATGATCACGATCACAAGCACGGCGAAAAGGCGATTTTGCTTTTTTTGTTTTGCATAGGTCTCCTCGGAAAGCCCTTTCAGTTCCGCAGCATGCTTGATCTCCCGCAGGAGATCCTCTTTGGCCTTGGCGTATGCCGCCGCCTTGCTTCGAAATTCATCATTTTGATCACCGTCGGGATATTCCTCCCGAAGCCTTTTCAAGCGCCGCTTGTATGCGGTCTTGATGTCTTTTACGCTTGCCCGTTGGCTGATACCGAGGATCTTGTGCGGATTATTTTCCATAAAGCCGTCTATCATTCCTTTCTATATAAACAATCGTTATAGTATATCACAAAACCGGGCAACATTTGCCGCCCGGCCTGGTGTTCATTTGTCATTCCCACGTAGGCGGGAATCTAGATCCCTTCCGTCAAAATGCCGTCAAGAATCTTGATTGCCTTGCGCAATTCCGCTTCCGTGATGATCAACGGCGGAGCCACCATGATGGCGCTCGCATGGCTGTACGTTGCGAAACCGGCTTTCTTCAATCTGCCAAGCAATTTGCTGATCTCAGCGCCGGAATACGGCGCCTTCGTCTTGCGGTTCTTCACGAACTCGATCTGTGCGAACAGACCGATGTAGCGCGCCTGACCGATGGATTCGTGTTTGTACGTGAGTTCATCGAGCAGTTCGCCCAAGACCTTACCGACCTTCGCCACATTTTCACCGGTTCCAAGACGTTCATATTCCGCCATGGAAGCGACGGTGACCGCGCAGCCCATCGGATGCGCCGAGTAGGTCAATCCATTCCAGAGTTTGTTCGATTCGAAGTGATTCGCGATCTCTTTTTTCACAATAACGCCGCCAAACGGGACGTAGCCGCTCGTTGAACCCTTCGCAAAGGTCACGATGTCCGGTTTCACGTCAAACTGCTGAAACGCGAACTTCGTACCCGTGCGGTAGAAACCGGCCATGACCTCATCGCAGATCAACAGGATGCCGTTTTCTTCGCAGATCTTTTTCACGCCCTTCAGATAACCTTTCGGAGGAACCAGAACGCCATTAGAGCCAACGACGGTCTCAACAAAAACGCCGGCGATGAGATCGGAACCTTCCTTCGCGACAGCGTCACGGAAGATGTCAAGATAGTAGGCTGTTACATCCGCCTCATCCTTGAACGTGACTTGCCCTGGCGCGTGATAGGGATTGGGCCCGTCAAAATGGAAAAATCCCGGCATGCCCGGTTCCGCCGTGAAGCGGCGTTCTTCCCCCGTGAGCGACGAAGATCCGCAGGTCGAACCATGATAACTATTGTACATCGAGAGGAACTTCCAGCGTTTCGTATATTGTTTTGCGATCTTGATCGCGTTTTCGTTGGATTCCGTACCGCTAAGTGTAAAGAAGACTTTGCCGCCTTTGAAGGCAGGTCCGGCAAATTCGACGATCAGCTTCGCTGCTTCGCTGCGCACATCAAGCGCATAGGCCGGCCCGATGAACGGAATCTTTTCCGCCTGCTCTTTGATCGCCTTGACCAGCGCGGGATTGCCGTGACCGAGGTTCGAATTCACAAGCTGCGAACTCATATCATAATATTTATTGCCGTCCTCATCCCAGAAATAGATGCCCTTTGCCTTGGTAATCACGGCGGGGCTGAGACCTTTCTGCGCGGACCAAGAATGTAGATTGTATTTTTTGCTTGTATCATGAATCGTGCTCATCGTGTACCTCCTTAATGAAACGCGTTGCGGATCTTTTCGCTAAAGAGATCCTCATCCTTCGGCTGCCAGTTCGGGATCTCGCGGCTGACGTAGGTGAAGTTCAGCAGATCCTTCCATGTCGCGTTGTGCGAGATGCTATTGTGTCCCCAGGTACCGCAACCCAGCGTCATTGAAACCGGATAGCCGCAGGTCCAGCTGCCGCTGTTCGTCAATGACTGCGGCTGATTCACAACGATCTTGGTAACAGGGATGATCTCGCCCATTTTCGTAACGCGGTCGTCAAGCTTCGTATGAATCGAAACCGAATGGCCCTTGCCTTGATAATCGAGAATCTTCTGCATCTCGTCCAAAGCATCCTCAAAATCCTTTGCCTTGCGAACGCCCGCGACAGGGCTCAGCTTCTCGCCCGTGAACGGGAAATCATTGCCGTAACCGCCGTTTTCTTCGACGAGGAGGAGTCTGGTGCCTTCTGGAACCGCAACGCCGGCAGCATCTGCGATCTCTTTGGCGGGACGTGCGACGAGCGTACGCGAAAGGTCGTGATTGGCGGGTGATTCCGGCCAGAGCGTCTTCAGGATCTTTGCTTTATCGGGGGAATCTTCCTTGATCAGATAAGCGCCGACCTTGGCCATTTCTTCAGCCCATTGATCATAGACCTCTTCGAAAACGATGATGTTGTTTTCCGTCGAGCAACTGGTGGCGTTGTCAAAGCTCTTCGAGCGAATGAGCATATCCGCGACGACTGGAAGATCGGCTGTCTCGTCTACGATGCAAACGACATTGCCGGTGCCGACGCCGATGGTCGGGTTTCCGGAACTGTACGCCTGGCGCACCATCGGGGTGCCGCCCGTCGCGAGAATGAAATCGACTTGTTTCATGAGCTGTTGGCTGGCGTCGAGCGAGACATACTCAGGCTCGATCGCCTGCACCAAATCTTCTGGCGCATCGAATTTTTTTAGAACCGCACGCACGGCGCTGGTCACTTCGAGGTTCGTCTTGCGGGCTTTCGGATGCGGCGCAAGGATGATCGCATTGCGGGTCTTGATGGCCATCAAACTCTTGACGACCGGGGTCGCCTCGCCGTTGGTCACCGGGATGATCGCTCCAATCACGCCCATTGGGCGTGCATAGACGTCGATGCCGGTCTCTTTGTTGCTGTCGATCAAGCCAACCGATTTTTGACCTTTCATCTGGGCCCAAGTACCTTTGACCTTGCCGTACATTTTCCCCTGCTTATCTTTCGCGATGCCCATGCCGGATTCGGCGACAAGCATTTCGCCAAAATCAAGCGCGGTCTCAGGAATGGTGAGAGCATAAGCGATCGCTTCGCAGAGTTCGTCTACCTTTTCCTGAGAAAAGCCTTCCGCAATTTTCTGCGCCGCATGGCCTCTCTTTACCAAGCCGGCTACATATGCCGCATAATCGATCGTGCTGTCTGCCATATTGTTTCTCCTTTCGCATCAGCAAGTCACTTCGCCATCATGACAATTGTAACGATCATAACCATCATGGCATAGGACATTTTTAACTTTAGGGCACTTCGGCATGATACCGACGGCTAAATAATAACACAAACGTGTACCCGATTCAATGAAAAAAGCACGAAAAATGCTGAAAAACCAATAGTTTGAATAGTCAAACAATATCCGAGAAGAGACGCCTTTCAATCCATTTTTTCTACGGAACAGGCGCGTAATTTTTCGTATTTTTTGATCCAGGTAATAAGGTAAACCACCTCTGCTTCGCTCTTCGCAATCTCTGTCAAAATCGCCTCCTCCTCATCCGTATCGAGGATCTGTATCCTGTCATCCGGAACGCCCGCATAGCGGAGCCGGTTCGCGACATCGAAGCTAATCGTAGTACCGAAACAAATACAGCGTTCGGTGCCGCTAGACAGCATCGGTCCAAAATCGCAGTCGAAGGCATAAAAAGTGTTCGTGTAATGCGGGACGAAGTCATCGACGACAGCCGGGCCGAGCACAAAAATCTTATTCCTCTTGTCCGCCGCGATGGTATCAAGCGCGCTCTGCAGCGTCTCGGGATTTTCCTGTTTGATGCGAATATAGGTGATGTCTTTCCCCTTGTGCGCAAAGGACTCGAGGCGCCCGCCGATGTTGATGAAAGATGCAAACGCCTGCGTGAGGATGTCTGACCCAATCCCCGCTTCCATACAGACCGCACAGCAGAGTGCATAATTGTAAAGGAAATGTGCCGCCGTATACGCGAGCCGAAAGGGTCCGGCCTCCCGCCCGTCCGGGGTGCGAAGGCGGAAACGCCCGCCCTCGAAATCGGTGCCAATCACCGTATAGTCCGCCGTGTCCGCACTCGCGAAGTCGCAGGCAGGACAGTGGAAGAAACCGACGTTGGCCAGATTTCGGTGTTCGAATAGGAGCGCGTCGCCACAAACCGGGCATGGCATCGAGACTCCGAAATCCACCTCGACAGTCGATGCGTGTTTGTTGACCGCAACGCCAAAGGTGACCGCACGCCCGGTGCTTTCACGCCCGGCGAATTTCACATCCTCTGTACTTCCGGCATGTCCCGCGATCCCCATGCCTTCCGCATCTGCCGCGCCTACCGCCAAAGCCCGCGTGTGCGGTTCTTCGTTATTGGCAATCACTGTGACCGAATCATCAATCGCCGCTCGTATTTTCTGATAAATGTAATCGGGATCGCCGTTGCGCTGAACCTGATCTTTCTGGATGTTCGTGACGCAAATCGTACCGGCCTTCAGATCTTTTTGGATGCCGGCCAAGCTGCGTTCGTCCACTTCTAAGATGAGCCAGTCTTTTGTAAAACGCCCGGACGCCGCCGTATTTTTCAGCAAGACGGTCGCAGCACCAGCTTTGAGGTTGGCGCCTTCCGCGTTGGAAGCGACAGAAAGACCGGCGGCGGCAAAGACATGCAATATCAGATTGTTCGTCGTGGATTTGCCGTTTGTCCCGGTGATAAAAATCGTCTTGGCCGGGTCAGTGCCCTTGACGTGACGCAGAAAGAGCGGGTCAAATTTCAGCGCGATCTCGCCGGGTAAATTGGTACCGCGCTTCGGAAAAAATTTGCCGGCAAATGCCGCGCAAAATTTCCCTGTCAGCAAAGCGACGCCGAATCTGACGCTCAAGCTTTCTCCTTTGACTCCGCGATGTTTTGCGCCGCAATTTCCTGTTCCGGTTCAGCAGTTCCCTGCCCAAGCCTGGTCCGCTCGGGATTCGCTGGCCCGCCGTTTTTCCGAACAAAATAGTCGCGTACGATTTGCCGCTCATCGATCGGTGTATTGACGCCATGCACCTCTTCATAGAGCACATTGCCCTTGCCAACCAGGAGCACGATGTCGCCCTCGCGCGCCATGTCGAGGATCTTTGGGATTGATTCATATCGGCTGCGCAGAATCTCATATTTTCCCTTGCCGCCGGCACGCTCGATACCCGTCGCGATATCCGCGAGGATCTGGTCCGGGTCATCCGTTCTGGGACTGGCGTCCGAAAGGATCGTATAGTCGGCGTCACGACCGAGGATCTCGCCCGAATCAAAACGCCGGATATGTGCGCGGTCACCTTCGAGGCCAAACACGCAAAGAATCCGTTTTGAACCGTAAGATTTCGCCGTCTCCATCATACCTTCCATCGAAAGGCGATTGTGTGCGAAGTCGATGAGGACGGTATATGGCGCGGGTACATCCACATATTCCATGCGTCCCGCCACAACGGTCTTCGCCAAACCGCTTTGGATCGCTTCCTTCGGGATGCCAAAATGATCCGCGATACAAACCGCACCCAGCGCATTCTCCGCATTGAAACGGCCGGGAATATCCACGCGCATCGGCAATTCCCAGTCCGGGGCCTTGCAGTCAAACTCCACCGCCATATGTGTCCCATGCTGTGCCAGCCGAACATCACACGCCGCATAATCGGGGACACAAGACCTGTCCCTCTGTCTTTTCTCCGCAAATCCGTAGGTGCGAATCCGTTCCGGCGGCACACCGGCGACGATGCGGTCAAATAGTTCCGAACTTGCGTTCACATAACAGATCTTCGTTTGCGGGAAAATCTGTTTTTTGCAGGCGAAGTATTCTTCAAAATCTTTATGCTCGGTTTTCGAAATATGGTCTGGTGAAATATTGGTGTATAGCGCGGCGTCAAAGACGATGCCGTCCGTGCGGTGCATCAGGAATCCCTGACTCGTTGCCTCGAGAAAGACGTACTCCACGCCCGCATCCGCCATATCGCGCAGGAATCCGTGCAGAACATAAGACTCTGGTGTCGTATTCAATAATTTCTTATAGAAGTCCTTTTCCGGGCCGGGATACATGACACCGTTGGAGCCGATGAGTCCAACCTTCTTCCCGGCGTCCTCGAAGATCGACCGCAGCATATAGGAGATCGTAGTCTTACCTTTCGTGCCCGTAAGCGCGACAAAGGTCAGGCGGCGCGCCGGGTATCCGAAGAACCGCGCCGACAGCAGCGCCAACGCACGCCGCACGTTCTCCGTAAGGCAAATCATCACATCGTCTTTTCCCGCCAGCGCCTCCGGTTCGTAGCGGCACAAATAAAGCCGGCAGCCTCGCTCATACGCATCCCCGCAAAAATCATGGCCGTCCAGCGATTTGTCATTCGCGCCAGGCAACGCACAAAACAGCGTCTCCGGCCCGGCCTTCCGCGAATCATAGACGATCTCACTTACCGGGACGTTTTCGCTGCCGCGTACAAAGCGAATCTCTAGTCCCTCAATCAAGTCATACAGTTGCATATGATTATTATATAATAATTTTCCACAGCCTGAAATCACATCTGCATTTCTACACAAAAGCAATCGAAAGCACCATCATCCCGAATGGACTCCATTTTCCGTAATCACACTGTCGGATTGCATCCGAACGATTTGATCCGCGGGGTAGCCGGCACATCGGCGGTCGTGTGTGACCATAATAATGGCCATGCCACGTTCTTTGCTGATCTCGCCAAGGACGACCATAAGCTGTTTCAGGGCCATATGATCCTGGCCGACCGTGGGTTCGTCGAGCAGGAGGATCTCCGGTTCCTGCGCCGCGATCGCCGCGATGGTCAGCAGGCGCTTTTGTCCTTCGGACAGAGAATGGGGGTGCCGCTCCGACAAATGCTTCAGGCCGAACAATTCCATATAGTGCCGGGCGGCGTCTGTGCTCTTGGCGCCATATGCGATTTCCTCGAAGACGCTCGGCATGAACAGTTGGACATTGGGGTTTTGAAAGACGTAGCCAACACCGCGAAACCAAGCAGGCGATGGTTTTCGGTATTGTCTTTGCGGGCTGCGGGAAAAGACAATCTCCCCGCGCGTTGGTTTTTGCAGGCGCGCGAGCGTCCGAAGCAGCATCGTTTTACCGCTGCCGTTTTCGCCGACAATCACGATGCGCTCGCCCCGATCGACTTGCATCGATACATCGCGAAAGATTTCTCTTCCGCCAAGTTGCAGGGAAAGTCCCCTTGCCGACAAAAGCGGTGCCATCGGCCGCAGTGTTTTCTGTGTGGACATGGTTTCCATGGTTGCGTCAAATTGCGTACGCCCGCTGCTGTCTTCCTCTGCACACACTCGTCCTTCTTCGAGCCGTACGATCCGGTTCGCAAAGGGTGCGGCCACATCTATGCGGTGCTCCGCCATCAGTACTGCATACCCGTCTTTCGCCAGCTGTGCGAGTGTATGTAATAGCAGCGCCGCGCCGGCACGATCGAGATTGGCGAGCGGTTCGTCGAGGATGAGAATCTTGCGATCCATGACCAGCGCCGCCGCCGTGATCAGGCGTTGCTTTTGTCCGCCGGACAGTGTGGACGTATTCCACGCACATTCGAGTTCCAGCAACGCGCAAACGCGGCTGATATGTTCCTCGATTCGAGATGTATCCATACCGAGATTCTCGCCGCCAAAAGCAATCTCGTCTTCCACCTTTGTATGAATGATCTGGCTATCCGCGTCCTGCAGAACGCTGCCGATGAATCGCGCGCGCGCGGAAACGGTTTGCTCTGTGACATCCCGGCCGTCGATCAGAATTCGCCCCCACCGCTCACCAGCCTGCTCGTCTGTTTGCCTCCCGGTTTTTTCGCCAAGTTCAAGACCAGCCTCTCTAACGGTATCCGGCAAACTGCCGATGATCGCACGGATCAAGGTAGACTTTCCCGAGCCAGAATCGCCCGCGAGGAGAACGAACTCGCCGTACGCGAGTGTGAACTGACAGTCCCGCAGCACGTCATTCCCGCTGCAAGGATAGCGAAATGTATAATGATGCACTTCAATGGCCGCGTTCATTTCCGGACTCATTTCCAAACTACCGCGCCGACTATGCACGCGATCATGAGCGCACAAAAAATGCCGTCCCTGGATGTGAAGTGAACCGGGCGAAAAATCGTCTGCTCTCCTTCACGGAGATCAAAGCCTCTGGTTTCGATGGACAGGGAAAGGATCTCCGAGATCCCCACAATCCGCATTGTAAGCGGGATCAAAAACGCCCGATAGAGCACGAGGGGATTCATCGTGACCCTGACTCCCCTCGTCCGCATCGCTTCAAGGATCTGCTTCGTTTCCGCGATCAGGATGGGGAAAAAACGTATGGCGACCAACATTCCGAGCGTTATGGCACGGGGGCAATGCAGACCAGCCAAACTGCGGGTGAGAATACTCGGCGGCATCGAAAGGGTCGGCACCGCGCAAAGCCCCAGTAGCAGGATACGCCCGGTCATTTGCAGCGCGGCAATTTCCTGACGTGCAATCAAATACGATAGGAACCCAACCAGCAAACTCAGCGGCACGAACACCAATAAGCATTTGCCGAGGATCCGTCCGTAACCGAAGCACAGATAGAGCAATGCCATCGCAATCAACAGGAAGAAAAAGGATTCGCGCTTGGATATGAGCAGGCCAAGGAGCAGCATGACGAAAGAGAACAAGATGGAAAGCGGAGGATAGATCGGCCTGCTGACAACAAAGCGATCCATGCTATTTCAATTTCCCGGCCATTCTCAGTTCCCGCGCGATTTTCAGACCAATCGCCGCGCCGGCAAAGCTCAGCGCTGCCGTCAAGATACAGATCAGCGCCGAAAGCAGCGGACGCTCTACGATCTGCAGGGCCGTCTGTCCGTTCAAAAGCATTGCAAAAAAAACAGAGGTCGGCAGTGTCAGGGGCGCAAGAATCCCCGCCGCGAGGAAAATGGCTTTTTCATTCTCATAATTTTTGAAAATCGCCAGCGCGATGATCTCCGCCATCAACGACCCGAGGAAATTGTTCAGGAACATCACGGGCGACATCATCAGCAGGATCGCTCCATTGAAGACGAAAGTCAAAAGCAGTGCGCCTGGCTTGCGAACCTTCATCAAAGCAATCGTGCCGAATGTTCCATAGAAGATCGCTGCTGCCGCGTTGCGAACGCCGAACAGCGTGATCGTCATAACCAGCGGCATCGTGATCACGCCTGTAACCGTCAGCGCCGCCGCCAAGACCGCCAGGAACACAATGTCACGTACCGTAAATTTTTGCAGTAGTTTCATCCTCACACATGTCCTATTTTTATTATTGCTATATTATACCGTAATCCTAACAAAGAAGCGTGTCATAAAATTATTATCGTTTATCGATATATTTTTGTTGACAAGCGATGAAACCCCTGCTATATTGCACCTAAGAGACGCAGAGGAACGCGCAGGAATACCACCTGAGGTTTTCGAAAAGGAGATAACACGGAAATGTGGAACAAAAAACAATCGATCATGCTATCGCTGATTTGCACTAAGGTGATTATTGTCGTTGTTGTTATTCTCGTTGTCGCTTTGGCAGCCACTCTGATTTCTCCGGATCTATACAATGACATCTTCGGCGGCTTGCACCTCTTCACGCCAAATCAGATTCAGTTTGCCATCCCTCTCCTGCTCCTGGCAGCTGTTCCCGCTTTCACCGCTCTGTTTTCTCTGCATCGGCTGCTCTCCCATATTCGTGCGGGGGAGGTATTCACCGTGAATAACATCCGGCTGCTGCGCACCATTTCGTGGGCTTGCTTTGCTGCTTCGATCTTGTTTTTCATCGGCTTTTTCCGCTTCATACCCGTTGGAGGCATCGAAATTTCCATGTTCCTTATCGCGTCTTTTGCCGGATTCGTCGGGCTGATCATGCGTGTCGTCAAAAATGTCATTGACGCGGCGCGCGAGCTCAAAGACGAAAACGACTTTACGATTTGAAAGGGCGGACGCATGGGAATCATAGTCAATCTGGACGTCATGATGGCCAAGCGCAAGATTTCCTCGGGGGATTTGGCCGCGCTCATCGGCATCACGCCCGCGAACCTATCCATCCTGAAAACCAACAAGGCGAAAGCCATCCGCTTTTCGACGCTGGAAGCAATCTGCCAGGTGCTGGACTGCCAGCCCGGCGATCTGCTCGAATACGAACCGGAAGGAGAATAACCATGAGTACACAAGACTATTACTACGGCACAGTACCGCCTCAGCCTTACCCCTATGCCGGGGCAGGGCCCGGAGTCGGTCCCGCAGTCTCTGCGACTGTTCCCAAGCCACCGCGCGTACCTTACCGGTTTGGCCCGGGCGACGCCGCCTTTGCCCTTGCCTGCCTCGCACTTGGCTTTCTGTTTTGGGAATGGAATATCGCCTTTGCCAGTCTGAGCTGTTTCCTGTTTTTCCTCGCCGCCATCGTCTGCAGCCTCATTTATCTGCGCCGTAAAGGCATCCGACAAAACGCGAGGAGCCTCGCGGTCCTCAGCGTCGCGCTACTCGGCGACCTGCCCTTCCTGCTCTATGACCGCATCGAGATCAACGGAGCGCTTGTCCTATTCGAGTTCGCCGCCTGCTTGATTTGGCTCGGCGCTTCCTGCCGCACCACGGTCTCGGAAAAGCTTTCGGGATTTCTCACCAGCGACCTGATCAATCAGGGTTTTGTTGTCTCATTCAGCAATTTTGCCGGCCTATTCGCCAGTATCCGGGTCTCCATGCGCAATCGTGCCAGCGGCAAAAGAATACTAGCCGGCTTCATAGGCGTCATCGTCTCCATCCCCGTGATCGTGATCGTCTCGTCCTTGCTGGTCTCCGCCGATAGCGGCTACGAGAGTTTCGCGGACCGCATCCTGGAATATATTAATTTCGAGCGCGTCGGCACCTATCTGATCGAGTTTGCCGTCGGCCTTCCCATAGCTTGCTATATTTACGGCGTGGTCTACGGCAACGCCAACAACCGCAATACAAAAAACATTACCAAAGAAGGGACATCCCGTACGCTCGCCGGCCTACACTGCCTCCCGCGCGCCGCTCTGTATGTGCCGATCACCGTCCTGAACCTGATCTATTTCTCTTTCTTCGCGGTCATGGCGCCCTATCTCTTCTCGGCCTTCGGCGGCGATCTTCCCGCAAGCTACACATTCGCCGAGTATGCTAGGCGAGGCTTTTTCGAGCTCTGCGCCGTGGCCGCCATCAACCTCGGCGTGCTGATCTTCACCTATCTTTTCGCAAAGCGCGCGTCCGGGGAATACCCCAAGCCGCTGCGCGTCCTTACTGGCATACTTTCCGTGCTGACCGCCCTGCTCATCGTCATCGCTGCCAGCAAGATGTTCCTCTATATCGGCGCCTATGGCCTCTCTCGCCTGCGTGTCTACACGCTGTGGTTCCTTATCCTGCTCTTCGCCGCCTTTATCGCACTGATCATCTGGCATTTTCACCCCTTCAATGCGGGGCGTCCCATCGTACTGATCGTCACCGCCGCAATACTGGCCTTTTTCCTTACAAATACCGACGGGCTGATCGCCAAATACAATGTAGAAAATTATTTGAGCGGCGAACTCAAATCTGTTGACATGGAAATGATGATGACAATGTCGGCATCTGTCTTGCCCTATTTATACGAACTGGAAGCAAAAGCACCCGCAAAAGCCGTCCGAGCGGATGCCGCGGATGCGATCCGTAACCACCGCCTGAACTACGATTTGCAGTCAGAAGTTTCCTCGCCGGAATACGCCTTCCACAATTGGAACCTTACGTCCGCCGAAGTGGTCCGCGCACACCCTGAGCTAACAGGATAGGGAATCCCCCGGATTCGTCGCTCATCCGCTGTTCATCATAAGGTAATTGCCGTCGTTGACCCCACCACGCAGCGGCGGTATTTTGTTGCCGGTCAGCGCCCCACGATACACTGCCGACTCGCCGTAGGTACCGCGAATCGCGTCTACAACCGCATCGAGTTTGCGCAATTTGTCTTCGTCCTTCTTGTCAAACAAAGAGAGTTGCCGCGCACTGTCTTCCGAGAGACTCCCCAGATGCACGCCCAGCAACCGTATGGGATCCCCGCGCCACATCTCCCTGAAAATATGCATCGCCGTCTCATAGATCTCCGTCGTCGTATCCAGCGCATGATCCGCCTTCCTCTGATGGCGGTAGAAATTGAGTTCATTGTTCCGAATCGTAACGGACACAACCCACGCGCCCACTCCCATTTTCCGAATCCGCGCAGCAACATGTTCCGAAAGTGCAAGAATCACTCTGGCCGCCCCCTGCACATCCGTCACATCATGCGCAGTCGTCGTACTGTTGCCGACGCCCTTTTGCACGAGCGTATCATTGGGGCTCACCGGCGTGTCATCGATGCCATTGGCATACTCATACATCAGCTTCCCAAGTGATGGCTTGAGCAGCGCATCCAGCAAAGCAATAGGAGCCGAGGCAACTTGCCCGATCGTGCGAAGTCCCACCGACAAAAGTTTCTTCTCCGTCGCTCGTCCGCAAAAGAACAGTTCCCGCACAGGC
>BNUG01000024.1 GCA_025997195.1 Clostridia bacterium
TCGGATAGTGCAGGCAAACAGACTTGGTTGAATCATCTCAGTAATGGTCTTAGCCGCGCATTTGTATTCGCCGGATTTGTCAATTCCGGCGAATTCGATTCCATTTGTAAGAGCTACGGCATCATACGCGGGTCCTATACATCAAGCGAGGTCCGAGATCAAAATCCGCGTGTTACTGCATTTGTATCCCGCCTGTATATCGAATGTTTAGGACGAAAAGGGGATGCAAGCGGACTGAACACATGGTCCGGTCACTTGCAGGCAGGGCGGCTCACAGGCGCAGAAGTAGCGTATGAGTTCTTTTCAAGTAAAGAAATGTCGTCACGTAAATTGACAGAGGAACAATGGGTTGATGTTTGCTACAAAACTTTGCTCAACCGCGCTGCGGACAGCGCCGGTAAACAAAATTGGGTGAATCACCTTACCAATGGCATGAGTCGATTTTACGTATTTTCCGGATTGGTCAATTCCAACGAGTTCTCTTCCCTATGCAATTACTATGGGATTACTCGCGGAACTTATACTTCGGCGGAGTCTCGTGATCAGAATCCGCGCGTCACTGCATTTGTAAATCGTTTGTATACCGAATGTTTAGGCCGAAAGCCCGATGTGGGCGGACTGAACAATTGGTGTGCGCCGCTGCTAACCGGACAATCCTCCGGTGCAGATGTCGCGCAGGGGTTTTTCTTCTCGAACGAATTTGGCGTTAAATATAAGACTCCAACGGAAATTGTGACAGCGGCATACAAAGCACTTCTTGGACGCGCCCCAGATGCCCCCGGCCTGCAGCATTGGGTGGACAAAATGACTTTGCAAGGCTATACGAAGGAAGATATCTTCTTCGGTTTTGCCGGAAGTACAGAATTCGAGTCTCTTTGCAACAGCTATGGCATCAGGCGCGGTATTCTCCGTGGTTCTGTTGGAAGCACGCCGCAAAAAGGCATTGATGTCTCCTACTGGAACGGGGGTGGAAACAATACCGCAAAGCCTCCGATCAATTGGGCCGCCGTGAGAAGTTCAGGCGTGACGGTTGCCATCGCAAGAGCAGGGTGGATTGACGAACGCGGAAATTTTGAAATCGACAGTACTTATGTCCTGAATGTACGGAACGCAAGAGCGAACGGAATCAAAGTGGGAGCGTATATCTATTTGTATTCATATGACTACGCGACACAAAGCAATGGCATTAACGGTTTCAACAATTACTCACGGGCCAACGGGATAACGCTTGATCTTCCTGTATTTCTTGATGCGGAAGACCCTGTATTCAAGCAGGGGACCGAAGCCCGCGGCGGATACCCTTTCCGGACAGAGCTTCTTCGGAATGGCATGAGCCAATTAGAAACTCTAGGATACAAAGCGGGGTTTTATACTTTCCTGAGTTGGGCGAACAATGAGTGGAATGCGCAGCAATTGTTCAATGAGGGATACGACTTTTGGCTTGCTTCTTGGTATTCAAACAATGCCGAACTGAGTGCCGATACAGCGTCATGGAATGGGAAATATCCTTCCATTTGGCAATATCGCTCAACAGGCAGCGTGCCGGGCATCAGCGGGGCTGTGGATATGAATTGGCTGTATCCGGGCCGTATTTGATAGGGGTGGAAAATAAGTAACATGGGATCTCAAAATGCGAACAGGTGCCTCTTCACTGTTTTATCTGTGGCGGAGGCCTTATTTCTGAAACAAAAATTGATCGATATTGGGAAGGTATTCGAGTCATACGATTGCATCCTTTGTTTGCTCGATGCACAAGACGATGAGATAACGCTGACTGCAGAACGATCATCATGGAAAATTGTTCATGCCCGTGACGATATGGGTGAAGATTTTCCAAACAATACTTTTCTCTTTCCGAAAGAAGAATTTACCGCAGTTTGTCGTTATAACGGCCTTGCCAATTTAATTGAAAACTACGATGTTCTTTTTTCTGTCCAGCCACAAGCCTTTGACTATGTAATAGACTTCATAAATACCCATATCACGAGAAATGAAATCCGCATACCGGTCGATAAATCAACGCCTGGTATCGATGCGCCCCCGGATCCTCAAATGGACTATTTCGATGAAAAGAACGCCCCTCTCGTGATCTTCTCTGAAGGCAGTGGTGTGAGAGAATATCTGAGTTGGTGTGTACAGAAAATCGAATTCGTTCGGCGCTATTACAATGGGCATGTCGTTCCGCGCCGCATAGATCGCAACCAATGGTCAGCTTTGCACAGAATGTTAAGGTATTCTGTGTATTTTGATCTTCAAATCGATCTATCACTTGCAATTCCCCCACATGCCCCGGTATTTAAACTTCCAACATCCTATCGATACGATAGGATGTTGGATGGCACATGGATATCGCCGCTATTGCGTGAAAACTTTTTGCGGAATTATCGTTTGCGAAGACGATGTGAAGGCGATCCCTTTTCTCATTCGGCGGTTCTGCTCAGCGAAAGCGATCTGATTGGGGATCGTTTTCCCGTACCGCTCACACCGGTTATGCGTGAGATATATATCGCGCGTGAAGATTTGCAAACGGCTTTTGGTAATTTGGATGATCATAATGTAAGATGGGCCTATACCGAGTGGTTCTTGAATAACCGAGACAACGATGGCGACCTATTGAATTTAGACGAGGCCTATTTTACAACTGTTCGTCAAGCATATGACAAGCTTGCCCGGGAAGGAACCACCACCACGGAGCGGGTGGGGCGAATCAAGCGCCGTCTTATGAGAAAACCAAGCGATGCCGTTTCAGCCAACAAGCCGGATTGTGCCCCATTGCCGAAGGGTGTTAATCTATGCGGATTCATTCAAGGATCATTTGGTTTGGGTGAAGCTGTACGGATATTAGCCGAAATACTCGAAGCGGGAGGAATCCCCTTCACCGTGATTGAATTCCAAGTGGGAACACACCGTTTTATAGAAGATCAATGGAATCATAAGGTATCAAATGAATTCATTTACAATACCAATATCCTCCTGTCGAGTCCAAATTGGCTTCCCATTTTCATGAATGCAGTGGATAAATCATCCTTCACAAACAGATATAATATAGGGTATTGGTTTTGGGAGTTGCAGGAAATTCCGGAGGATTGGTTACCGGCCTTTGACCTCGTGGATGAGATTTGGACCGCGAGCGAATTCTTGAGAAGCGCTTTTCAAGCATGCACGGAAAAGCCGGTCACTACCGTGCCATTATCACTTTCTATGCACGAGATCGCGCCGATGAGCCGCAAGGATTTCGGATTAGAGGAAGATGTTTTCATTTTCTTGATGACCTATGATCCCTATAGTATCTCCGAGCGAAAAAACCCTGATGCAACCATCCGTGCGTTCCTGCAAGTCTTTGGCGGGAACGACCGCGTACGCCTACTCATAAAATACAGTGAACGCCGATCTGATTCTGATGAAGACAGGATTCTTTCGATTGCTGAAAAAACATCCAATATCGATATCATTGAAGGGGTATTTCCGAAAGAAAAGATGAATGCTTTGATTCGCTGCTGCGATGTTTTGGTGTCATTGCATCGAGCCGAAGGTTTCGGGCTTGCACCCGCCGAAGCAATGTATCTCGGAAAACCTGTCATCATGACCAATTGGAGCGGGAACACCGAATTCATGACGGCCGATAATTGCTGTCCGGTTGATTTTGAGGTCATCGAATTGAAAGAGGATGTCCCCCCGTATTCAAAAGGCGATCATTGGGCGGATCCGAATGTAGAACATGCCGCCGCATACATGAAAAGATTGTTTGAAGATAGAGATTACTATGAAGCGATCTCTGCAAAAGCCATGGATACCATGCGAAATCAATTTTCACCGGAGGCGATGGCAAAAGTACTAAGCAATCGGTTGAAGGAATTAGCGTTAATATGATAGAGGCCTGTGAGAAAATATTACGATGCGGAAGAAAATAGCGATCATCAATCAGCGGTATGGTTTAGAGGTCAATGGCGGTTCCGAACAATATACACGCTTATTGGCGGAGCGCCTTACCGAAAAAAACAACGTAGAAATATTGACGACCTGTGCATTGGACTATACTACATGGGACAACCATTTCTCCGAAGGCACTTCTGTGATCCATGACGTACCGGTACGACGATTCCCCGTTGATCAGCCCAGAGATATTCAGCGTTTTGCGCAGGTAAGCGAGCGGGTATACACGACGGGGATAGGGAACGCCGTGATGGAGGCCGAGTGGATTGATGAACAAGGACCTCTTTGCACAAAACTGATTCAATATATCAAAGATCACGCGGATCGCTACGATGTGTTTATTTTTGTCACCTATCTTTATTATCTTACCGTGCAAGGCATGGGTTTGGTCAAAGACCGATCTATCTTGATCCCAACAGCCCACGACGAGCCTCCCATTCGCCTTCATACCTATAAATCTGTATTTCATGCCCCTATTGCGATTGGTTACAATACCGAAGAAGAACGGGACTTTGTGCATACATTCTTTGGGAACAATAGGATACCGAGCGAGATACTGGGTATTGGGATAGACATCCCCGATATCATTGACACGGATGCTTTCCGGAAAAAATACGCATTAGATAATTATTTGATTTACGTGGGACGAATAGACGAGTCTAAAGGGTGTGCGGAATTGTTCGATTTCTTCACCCTGTACAAAGAGGAGAATCCATCAGACTTGAAGTTGGTTCTAATGGGAAAAGAAGTCATGGATGTCCCAACGAATCCCGATATTATTTCTCTTGGGTTCGTAAGTGACGAGGACAAATTCAATGGTATTGCCGGAGCGAAAACGCTCCTGCTGCCATCGCTTTTTGAAAGCCTCTCGATGTCCGTTTTGGAATCTCTTGCCTTGGGCGTTCCGGTGATTGTAAACGGCGGATGTGAAGTACTTCGGGGACATTGCCTTAGAAGCAATGCCGGAATGTGCTATACGTCATACGATGAATTTGAAAAAGTCTTGCATTTCTTGTTATCCCATGAGGATGACTATCTTGCAATGTCAGTAAACGGGGCAAACTACGTTGCGAAGAACTATGATTGGACGATCATCATGAATAAGCTGCAAAGTTTGATCGACCGAATCCCTCCTGTCAGTGAGATCGGAATCATACCGTTTCGGAATTTCGAAGAACGCTATTTCGACCTGATTTCAGACTTCGAACATGTTCAAACAGAACTGGATCATATTCGGGGAGAAATCAACGGTATTTGCCAGTCAAAAACATATAAGTTTGCGAGAGCTCTCGGAAAACCTTTGCGCGCCGTCCGAAATCGAAGAACAGCTCCAGTTCGGTAATTGCATGTAAGCCGTTTGTGCCGGCATTGCAAGAAACGGTCTCTCCGGCAATGGATCCCGGGTCGGCACCCGGGATGACAATACGAGTGAACGGCAACCGGTCATAATGCCTGCCGTGCCGAATCGCATGAAAATTCTTGCAATTCGTTAAATGTAGTAATATAATTTCCAGCAGACATGAAACATTCGGTTCACTATTGGGTGGTGAAATATCTGCAGAAGAAATGGAGGGTTCGATGAAGAAGAAATTAGTTCTGGTTCTTGTCGCGATGATTGTATTCGCGCTGGCGACGCCGCTCACGGCGTTTGCGGACACACGTACGCTGAGCGGAATCGTGACCGATGAGACGACGGGTGAGGCGGTTCCCGGCGCCGATGTGTCGTTCTATGTGAGTTATGGGGCGGGCGACCAGCAGTTGGTCGGCGTAGCGCAGACTGCGGCGAACGGTACTTTCACGATCTCCTATGAGTGGACGGGGAGTGGGAGTTTTGGTCCGAGTTCACAATGTTCGCTTCAAGTGGACGACCCGAACGGCCTATATAAAAGCAAGACGGTGACGATATCAGGATCGGTAGTTGTATCAGGAGATGTCGGCTATATTCAGTTGGTTCCGTTATTTATACAGGGTGACCCGGATACGGGGATCGTCGTCGTTGGCGACATTCCTCCGGGTACGGAATTGATCGTTACCCCATTGCCGGGCGGCGCGGAGTATGATAAAGCTAAGGCGGCGCTGGACGCGAGCGTAGTCTGGGTCTATGACGTTTCTTTGCTTTTGGAAGGTGTTTCCATCCAGCCGGACGGCACGATTTATATCGCGATTCCCATACCTGCCGGCTATGACGGAAGCCGCTTTGCGGTTTATCGGATTGAGGCCGACGGTTCAAAGACCGATATGGGTGCGATAGTTTCTGATGGGTATTTGGTATTCACCACAGACCATTTGAGTACCTATGCGATCGGTTATTGGGAGGCGGCGGCGCCTGCACAGACAGGTTCCACGAATACCAGCCCTGTGAAACAAACAGGTGCGGATACAAGCATGACTTTGATCGGCGGACTCATCCTGATTGCGGCGCTGGGCGGAGCCTTTGCCGTAGCACGTAAGAAAGGCTTGTTTACCCGATAGGGATTTATTGCTTTGACAAGACGTCCAAGATTTAGTTGCCGGAGCAATAAAGGCGATCGTTTATGAAATTTGCATTGAAGAGCCGGATCCCGAAGGGATTCGGCTCTGAACAAGGGAAGACTGTTTTGGCGAAGGATCGCGTCTTGCTCCGGCTTGCCTGCGCCATATTCTGCGTGTGCGCGCTTGTCTTTGTCTGTATTCTGTTATGGGAAACCCAATGGAAAGTATGGCAGCCGTTTGAGCGGGAGCCGGATGCGGGAGTGGGCCTTCTCCGGGAGAAACTCGCACCGGCCGGATGGGACGAACCGGAAGGAATGTTTGCGCGCGAATATGCGGCCTCGGAGCAGTTCAATCTTTTGATTCTGGGCAACACCGAGGGAAACCTGACGGATGCGATGCTGCTGCTTTCCGTCAATCCGGAGGTTCGTTCCGTCGCGCTCCTTTCCATACCGCGCGATACTTTTTACGATGTACCGGGTGTGGCCGCTCCCGGGAAAAAAATACACGCCAATTATATGCTCGGCGGGCCGGAGCAGGCGGAGGCCTCGGTGCATGAAACGCTGCTGGGGATTCCGGTACATGCCTATGTGGTGCTTGATTATGCGGGTGTCGCCGCCATTGTAGACGCGATCGGCGGCGTACCTATGACCATTGCGCGGGATATAGATCAGGATGAGGAAGAACAGGGCTACCATATCCACCTCAAGGCGGGAGAACAAACGCTGGATGGCGCGCAGGCGGTGTCGTTTTTGCGGTTTCGGCGTGATTATGCGGATGGAGATCTGGGACGGCAGGAAGAGCAGCGAGCGTTTATGATATCCTTGCTTGACCGCGTGTCATCGCCCTTGCAGATGCTGAAGGCGCTGCGGGCAGCCTCCGGGCATGTCGATTCCGATCTGACGGCAGGCGATCTGGTTTTTTTGGCGAAAGCTTTGCGGGATTCAAACGAGATTTCAGCGGCTTCGGTTCCCGGGGAGATGAAACACTTGGACGCTGAAAACGTATTTTTGTATTATATAGACGAGGCGGCAACGGAAACGTTGCTGCGCAGTGTATATGAGGGAGGTCTATGAATCAGTTCCGTTTTATTATAAAAATCATTGCGCCGGTTCTGATCGCCGCGGTCTGCCTTGTGATCGCGTCCTTGTTCGTAACGCCGCGGCTTGCTCCCTACGTAGAAACGTATCGTAATGCGGCGGCGGGTTCTGCGTCTGAGGATGTCGTGCTTCCCGAATATAACAATCAAGATGTGCGTGTACAGGCTTTCCTACATTCGCTTGCGGAAAAGGCTGTTCCTGTTAACAGCAATTTGCCGGCGTTAGGCGAGCAGTACGCAACGCTGCGAATCGCCGGTGTCGGAATCGATGCCCCGGTATTTTTTGGCGATACGCCGGAGTTGCTGCTGGCAGGCGTCGGGACCTATGCGGAAGGCGGCGGTTTGCCCGGGCAAGGGAGGACGATTCTGATGGGCGGCCACAATAACACGGATTTTTTGACGCTCCCCAAAGCGGAAGTCGGGGACATCATTGAAATCGACGCGAGCTATGGCTTGTTCCGGTATGAGATCACGGATGCGAAGGAATTGCGTTTTGATGACCCTACGGCGCTTGATTTGGAGGCCGCGGAAGAGAATCTTGTGCTCTATACCTGTACACGGTCGATCCCGGGCGGCGATACGCCGTGGCGATGGTTTGTGTACGGCCGGCCCCTTGAGGATGAAAATCATGTCTGACAAAGGGAGATGGCGTACCGCGATTTCTGTGTTTCTTTCCTTCACCATTCTCATTGCTTTGGTGTGCGCGGTCGGGATTTTATTATTGCACTACGTGGTGTTCGATACCGAGCGGCTGAAAAGTCGGTTTGATACGGCCGCGATCGCGGGTGAGGCTTACGGACGGCTCGCGGAAGCGTTTGATTCGTACGCAGTGTCGGCAGGAATTGGGGATGCGGGCGGCGCTTTTTATCGGAAGGTATTGACAGAGGAACGCGTCAAGGCGGATGTGGAAGCGGAGATTTTGCATACATTCGATGCGCAAACCCCTGCTCCGGATAGGAAGGAATTCCATGCGGCGATCGACGCGGAAATACACAGAACCGTAAAGGAACAGGGGATCGTTTTGACAGAAGAGCGCGGCGCGGCGCTCGGCTATCTCTCGGAACTCTGCACGGAAGCCTATGACAAGGCAACCTCTGTTCCGGACGCCGCACGGCTGGCAATGCTTGCGGAACGGGTGCGGGAATCGGTGAAGCCTTTCGCGATCGGCGGAGGCCTGTTGTTTGCGGCTTCGTGCCTGTTTTTATTTGCACTTCATCCGGGGCGCAAACGCAATGCCGTGCTGTATATTTCGTACGGAATCATCAGCGCGGGATTGTTCCTTCTTTTCTGGGGAGCGTGAAATACCGGGGATGGGAAAATATAAAGATTTGAGGTGAATGGATGAGCGGACATTTGACTTTCGGAACCGGTGGGCTTCGCGGGGTGCTTGGGGCCGGGATGGACCGTATGAATTTGGATACGGTGGCGATCGCCACGAGGGGACTGGCTGACTATCTGATTGAAAGCGGTGGCGGGTCTGTGTGTATCGCTTACGATACGCGCAATCTGTCGACGGAGTTCGCGGAGAAGGCGGCGGGAGTGCTCGCGGCTGCGGGGATCAAGGTCTATATTTTCAGCGGCGTCCGGCCTACGCCGATGTTGTCTTTCGCGGTGCGCGATAAGGGGGCGGCGGCCGGCATTGTGATCACGGCTTCGCACAATCCTCCGGAATACAACGGGTATAAAGTATACGGGCCGGATGGGGGACAGATCACGGATGCTGCGGCGGATGCGATTTCGGCTTACATGGGTCGATACGAGACGGCGGAGGATATCGTCTGTCTCCGAACCTGTGATGCACGGGAACACGGGATGCTTGAGTACATGGATGACGTCGATGCGGTTTATTATGCGAAAGTGACGGACTTGTCCATTCGAAAAGAGATGCTGGCGCAGCATGGTTCCGAACTCCGAATCCTCTACTCTCCGCTGCACGGTGCGGGGAATATCCCGGTTCGGCATGTACTTGGGGCGCTGGGATTTGCAGGTCTCCGGCTGGTCGCGGAGCAAACGGAACCGGACGGGGATTTCCCGACGGTGGCGGTGCCGAATCCGGAGGAATCCTCGGTTTACGAACTCGCAAAGAAGCTGGCCGCGGAAACGAAGCCGGATATTATTTTTGCAACGGATCCGGACTGCGACCGGATTGGAGTGCTCGCCGGAACGGGAGACGGGGAATATCATCTCTTTAACGGCAATGAGATCGGGGCGCTGCTTTGCGAATATATCCTTTCTTCGCGAAAGGAACTGGGGGGGCTCGGCGCGAATCCGGCGATCATCAAGACGATCGTGACGACGGAACTTGCCCGGGCGATTTGCACGAAAAACGAAATCGATCTTGTGGAGACGCTGACGGGATTTAAGTATATCGGCGAGAAGATCGGGGAGTGGGAGAAGACGCGGGCGCATACGTTCCTGTTTGGATTTGAAGAAAGCTACGGCTATTTGGCCGGGGATTTTGTGCGCGACAAGGACGCTGTGATCGCGGCGGTGTTGATTTCCGAAATGGCGCTTTTTCACAAACTACGAGGGAAGACGCTGGTGGATGCGTTTGGCGAACTGAACGAGCGATATGGATACACGAAGGAGATTTTGATTTCCAGAACCATGAAGGGGCTGGAGGGGATGGCGCAGATCGCAGAAATCATGAGCCGGTTCCGTGAGGATTATAGGATGTTGTTAGCGGGGGAGAAAATTCTTCTGGCCTCTGACTATGAATCGTCGGTTGAAAAGAATGTGATCACAGGGGAAGAGGCTGCGATTGTCTTGCCGAAATCCAACGTATTGCGTTTCACGTTTGAGGATGGAAGCTGGCTGGCGTGCCGTCCGTCGGGGACGGAGCCGAAGATCAAATTCTATATCGGAGCAAACGGAGCGAGTCAGGCGGAAGCCGATCTGCGGGCGGACGGGCTCGCCGGGAAAATAGAAGGGATTACAAAATGAAAATATTGTTGACCGGAGGTACGGGTTTTATTGGGAGTCATACGGCGGTAGCTTTGCTCGAGCGGGGCTTCGAGGTGATTTTGCTCGACAATTTTTCGAATAGTTCTCCGGATGCGGCGGACCGGGTCCGGGAGATCACGGGGCGGGATCTTTTGTGCATCAAGACGGATTTGCTTGACGCGGACGGGGTTGGACTGGCTTTTTCTCAAAATCCGGGGATCGATGCGGTGATGCACTTTGCGGGCTTCAAGGCTGTGGGGGAGTCTGTGTCGGAGCCGCTGGCTTATTATCATAATAATATCGCGGGCACGCTGAATTTGATCGAGATCATGAACAAAAATGGCGTGAAGAAATTGATTTTTAGTTCCTCGGCGACGGTCTACCGGGCGGACAATCCGGTGCCGTATTTCGAGGATTACCCGCTTGGGGCAACGAATCCCTATGGATGGTCGAAGGTGATGATCGAGCAGATTCTGCGCGATGTTTGCGCAGCGAATCCGGAGTGGTCGATGGCGTTGCTGCGGTATTTCAATCCGATCGGCGCGCATGAGAGCGGGATGATTGGGGAGGCGCCGAACGGTATTCCGAACAATCTGATGCCATATATCACGAAGGTGGCGGCGGGAGAATTGCCGGTCATTCATATTTTCGGGGACGACTATGATACGCCGGATGGCACGGGCGTACGGGACTATATCCATGTGATGGATCTTGCGGAGGGGCATATCTTGGCGATGAACTATATCCGGGAGCGAAAAGGGGCTTGGTCGTTCAATTTGGGGACGGGGAAGGGCTATAGCGTGAAGGAGCTCATCGCGGCTTTTGAAAAGGTCTGCGGGAAGGAATTGCCGAAGCAGACGGACGCGCGCAGAGCCGGGGATCTGCCGGCGGCATATGCGAACACAGCGCTGGCGAAAAAAGAACTCGGGTTTGCGGCGCGGTACGGGATTGAAAAAATGTGTGAGGATTCGTGGCGTTGGCAGATCACCGGGGCCTGCCGCAAATAGCGAACGGAACGGATTGTCAAGCGCCTTAGAAATTCTTTACTTTTTGATTTCGGAGGATGGCATCTTGATTCCGGAAGATGACATCTTGATTTCGGAAGATGACATCCCGAGGTAACATTGCCCTAGCGCGATGCCGCCGTCGCCTGCGGGGACGTGGATATTGTAATAGACCTCGAAGCAGTCCGCACGCAGCAGGCGCAGTGTTTCTTCCATGAGGACGCGGTTTTGGAATACGCCGCCGGACAGACAGACTTTGTTGATCTTGTGAAGGGTGCGGGCTTTTGTGCACTGGTCAAGGATGGTGCGTGCGATATCCATATGGAATCGAAGTGCGAGGCGGTCCTGTTCGGCTATCGCCGGCGTGGCCAGATCGGCTTTGGGCGAAAAGGTTCCGCTGTGCCGCGCGCGGGCCGCGGCGGTTTCCAATGTCTGTGCGCACTCCCCTTCGTAACGATTTTCGTGACAGACACCGAGCATTGAGGCAACGGCGTCGAAGAGCCGGCCCATGCTCGAGGATGTGACGCAGCCAAGGTCTGACTGAATCGCCGCCATGGTTTGTGCGAAAATATCCTTTTCACAAGAAAAATCCGTGCGTTGGTTTGTGTAATTATGAATACATAAGAAACCACCTCCACTGTGCGCATATACCTCGTTGTCGCCTGCGAAGGCGGCGTAGAGGGATAGATCGATTTCAAATTCATCTGCGGCCGGCGGCTGGCTTTGCAAGGTCAGGTGCGAAGCAGCCGACTTCCAGCCTTCGCGCACGGAGGCGTCACCGCCGAGCATACGCACATATTTGAGGTGAGAAAACCGTTCGAAGTCTGTGCCTCGGCAGATCAGGATCTCTCCGCCCCAGATCGCGCCGTCCGTGCCGTAGCCTGTGCCGTCAAACGCGACACCGATCACACCCTGCCCTTCTCCGTCCCCTTCTCTTTCCTCTTCCCCTTTCGAACCTGCGATTCCGTGCTCCGCCATTACGGAGGCGATATGCGCATGGTGATGCTGCACATAAAGCAAACGGACGGGGCGGCCTTGACGCTCGCGTTCCTTGGCGTAGACTTCGGCAAAGCGGGTCGGGAAATACAATGGGTGCAGATCGCAAACAACGACATCCGGCTCAATGCTGAAAAACTCTGACATGCGATGAAATGTCTCGCGGTAGACGGTTTCGGATTCGAGGCTGTCCAGGTCGCCGAGGTGACGGCTCAAATAAGCATAGGAACCTTTGGTAAGGGCAAATACGGATTTGAGATGGGACCCGGCGGCAAAAACAAGGCCCGGGGACAGGCCTGTCCCGCTGTCGTGCCCTCTCACGAGGATGGGCGCGGGCACGTAGCCCTTGGCGCGCCGAATCAGTTGTGGCATCCCGTCGATCACGCGCAGCACAGAGTCATCGAGCCCCGCCGCGATTCTGCGGGTGTGGTACAGCACGGCGCCTACCTCCGGAACCGTATCGGCCATCTTGAACATAGGGGCGTCGTCCGTGATGATCGGCTGATCCGACAGGTTCGCGCTCGTCATGATCAGTGGTCCTACTGCGTCGAGCAGCAAAAGCTGCAGACCGAACGAGGGAAGGAAGGCCCCGACAAAACGGCTGGATCCGCAGACATTATCCGCGAGCGGAGGTGAGCCCGGGGCGATCTCGGGTCGCTGCTCAAGAAGCACGATCGGGCGCTTCGGCGAGCGCAGAGCAGTCTCCTCATCCGGAGAAACTTTGCAATAATTTTGAATTTGGGCGACGTCCCGGTAGAGCACAGCGAAGGGTTTTTGTTCGCGGTGTTTGGCAAGGCGCAGAGCGCTGACCGCCTGCGCGTCAAACGGCGAACACACGAGGTAGTATCCCCCGACGCCTTTTAGCGCAAGGACGCCGCCGCCGCGCAATAGCTGGATCGCTTTCAAGCAGCAGCAGGACACAGGGACAGGCCTTCTGTCTTGCCCTGCAAGACAGAAGGCCTGTCCCTGTGTCCTGTTGCCCTGCCCCCCTGCCCTGTGTAGCATTGGCTGGGGACCGCAGCCGTGACAGGAGATCGTCTGCGCGTGATAGCGGCGCGTGGAGGGGTCGGTATATTCGGCTTTGCAAAATTCACACATTGGGAACTCGTCCATGGTCGTCGTGTCCCGGTCGTAGGGTAGGCGCTCCATGATGGTGTACCTGGGGCCGCAATTCGTGCAGCTAATAAAGGGATGAAGATAGCGTGGATTCTCCGCCTCATAAAATTCGCGCTCGCAGTCTTCGCAGATCGCGATGTCTGCCGGGATTACGGCGATCTCATCCTCAGCTGTTACGCTGGCGCCGATCGAAAATTCGCGGAACGCTGTGGTTTCGATCACGGTGCGCTCGACGCTGTCGATACGTGACATGGGAGGTTTGTGCGCAATGAGCTCGGCAACAAAGGCGTCGACCTCAGAAGGTACGGCGGTCACGGTGATACGAACCACGCTTCCCATATTCCGTACGCTGCCTTTCATACCGAGTCGCTGGGCGACGCGGTATGCGGTGGGTCGGAACCCGACGCCCTGCACGACGCCGCGAACCGTGATCAATTCCGTGCGTTTTTCAGTCATGATCTCCTTTCAAATTACAGTTCACAGGGTCGCTGAATAGCTGTCGCTTTCATCCTGAATATGGTAACATCTTTGTTATGGATTTTGAAACACTTTGCATACATTCCGAACGCAATATCGACAACCCGACGGGCGCTGTCGCAACGCCGATCTACCAGACGGCGACGTTTGCGCATCCGGGTCCCGGCGAAACCACGGGCTATGATTATTCGCGTCAGCAAAACCCGACGCGCGAACAACTCGAGTACGTGATCGCGGGTCTGGAAGGCGCTGCCGGCGCGCTGGCGTTTGCCTCGGGCATGGCCGCGGTAGCAGCCTTGATGGAACTCTTTTCACCCGGTGATCATATCATTGCGGCGAACGATCTCTACGGCGGGACACATCGGTTGTTCCAGCAGATCTCGGAGAAAAACGGGCTTACATTTTCCGCGGCGTCGGAGACGGAGCAGATCGAAGATCTGATTACGCCCAAAACCAAAGCAGTCTTCCTTGAGACGCCCACCAACCCGATGATGCAGACATTCAACATCGCCAGGGCCGCACAGGTGACGGCGCCTCGCGGCATTTTGCTGATCGTGGACAACACCTTCCTGACGCCGTATTTCCAAAAGCCTCTGAAGCTTGGCGCCGATATCGTCCTGCACAGCGGCACGAAATATCTCAGTGGGCACAACGATACCATCGCCGGCTTCCTGGCCGTGAAAACTCCGGAGGTGGAAGAAAAACTCCGTTTTATTTCTAAGACGACGGGCGCGGCGCTTGCTCCCTTTGACAGCTTTCTGATCATACGCGGCATCAAAACCCTTGCCGCACGCATGGAAAAACAGCAGGAAAACGCGAAGAAAATCGCCATTTGGCTGCGGACGCAGCAAGCCGTTACCGCGGTTCATTATCCCGGCATCGGCGCGATGATCTCTTTCCGCGTCACGGACAAGGCGCTCGCCGAACAGATCCTGGCACGCGTGCAAATCATCCAGTACGCCGAAAGCCTCGGCGGGACCGAGAGCCTCATCACCTACCCGGTGACGCAGACCCATGCGGACGTCCCGGAAGAGGAGCGCCTCGCGATCGGGATTGACGCATGTCTGCTTCGTCTGTCCGTAGGCCTCGAATCCGCAGCCGACCTCACCGCTGATCTGACGCAGGCCCTGGGGCAATAGCAGGCAGGTACGAGGAACAAATGCCATATAATTTCGATGAAATAATCGACCGGTCAGGAACCTGCAGTATCAAAATAGATGTGGCGGGATACGGCAAGCCCGCAGACGCCCTCCCCCTATGGGTCGCGGACATGGATTTCAAGGCCCCGCTTTGTGTGATAGACGCTCTTGAAAAACAAGTGCGGCACGGTATCTTCGGCTACTCCGATTCGGGCCCGGAATATTATGAAGCCGTCCGGCGCTGGCAGCTTGGGCATCATGGCTTTGATACACAGGCGTCATGGCTCGTCAAAACGCCGGGCGTCGTGGTCGCGCTCCATATCGCGGTGCGCGGGCTGACCGCGCCGGGCGACGCTGTCCTGATTCAGACGCCGGTCTATCACCCATTCCACACAGCAGCAACCCTAATGGGCAGAAAACTAGTCGCAAACGAACTCGTGAACGAAGCGGACAGCGGAAAATATGGGATTGATTTCGACGACTTCGAAGCAAAAATCGCACAGAACAACGTCAAGATTTTTCTCCTCTGCAGTCCGCACAATCCCGTCGGCCGCGTCTGGACGCGCGAGGAATTGCTGCGCATGGGCGAGATCTGCCTGCGCTACGGCGTGACCGTCGTCTCGGACGAGATCCATCAGGATTTCATTTTTCCCGGTCATCGTCACACTGTCTTCGCCAGCTTGTCTCCGGAACTTTCCGCCATAACCGTAACATGCACGGCGCCATCGAAGACCTTCAATCTAGCGGGCCTAATGCACTCGAATATCTTCATCGCGAACCCGGCCCTGAGAGATGCTTTTGTCCGTGAGTATGAGTTGTACGGGCTGTCGCAGCTAGGCGTGTTAGGCCTGGTAGCCTGTCAAGCAGCCTACGAAGGCGGGGCGGATTGGCTGGCGGAACTACTGGCCTATCTGGATGGCAACCTAACGTTGATCACAAACTGGGCACAATCCCGCCCGGCTGCGGTGAAGTTTCGCCGGCCCGAAGGCACCTATCTAGCCTGGATGGATTTCCGCAGTCTCGGCCTCTCCCCCAGGGAACTGGACGATCTGGTCACGAAAAAAGCAAAGGTCTGGCTCTCAAACGGCAGACAGTTCGGAGAGGCCGGTGCGGGCTTCCTTCGCCTAAACGCGGCATCCCCGCGCAGCGTGATAGAAGAAGCGCTTCGCCGGTTGGATACTCTTTTTCCGTCGGAATACTGACATAGTATGAAATAATGCTTAAATAATTGATTAGAAAGTGAAAAAAGGGGTATCTAAAATACAGTTATCTGGTACAGTAGAAGTGGAATGGTCTGCGAATCGCAGCGCACAAAGGAAAGGAAGATCGAAATGAGCGATATGACGAAGTGCCCCAATTGCGGGAATATGGTTCCTGCGCAGAGCCGGATTTGTCCGGTTTGCGGAACTGAACTGTTGGCGTTAGACCCCATGAATCAGGGGCAGAACCCCTTCGGCTACCAGACGCCTCCGGAGCAAAATCCCTACGCCCAACCCCAGCCTCAACAGACACCTCCTCCGGGGCAAAACCCCTATGGTCAGCAAGCACCTCCTCCGGAAACAAATCCCTATGGTCAGCAAGCGCCTCCTCCGGGGCAAAACCCCTATGGCCAGCAGACACCTCCTCCGGGGCAAAACCCCTATGGCCAGCAGGCGCCTCCTCCGGGGCAAAATCCCTATGGTCAGCCGACACCTCCTCCGGGCGCGAGCCCTTACGGTTATGGAGCGCCGCCGCCTTACGGGCAGGCGATCTACGTACAGAACCCGGTCAACGAATCTTTGAGATTGGCCGCGTTCATACTCTGTTTGATCGGCACGATCATCATGGCGATTCCAACCTTTGGTATAGCGCTCGCCTGGGGAATTCCGATGTCCGTACACGCGTACCGGATCATCCACAGCCCCTACAAGCATATTGGGTTCAGTGTGTGCTGCCTGCTCTTCCTCGGCGTGATTGCAGGCATCTTGCTGCTGTGCTCGGGCGGCCAGGAAAAACCTACCTACCGTTGATCTGACATTGCTGCAAATATGACGAATTGAATTGTGCGGGATCTGCGTTGTCAAGCAAGATTCCGCATAATTGATTTAGGAGAATCGTGAAGATACAGAGAATGTTATCTTCGTGAAAAACGTGAAAACACCGAGATATTCATCAAAGACAAGAGTTATTTTCTTCAAGAGTTTGCTGGAGTCTTTGCCGCGCGGATAATATTTTTTAAAGATTCGGATTTCATGGTGCAGTCGTCATATTAATGGTAAAACGCAGGATACGGAGTTATCTTGCCGGTGGTTTATGATATACAAAATGGTGATGTGCGCAAAGGCGAAGTGATGTGAATATTTTTGGTGGATTGATGAATCGTATAGACAGAATCGAATACGCGGTAGTTTGCGACAGAGGGCTGCACCGCGATAAGAATCAGGACAATTTTTGGTGTGCGGGTACATATCTCGCGAGCGAAAACGCGGGACTGACGCAGCCGCTCGCAGGAACGGCAGCAAGCAAAGACTTTCCGGTTTTCGCTGTGTTTGACGGGATGGGCGGAGAGACGGACGGCGAGAAAGCTGCCTGGCTGGCGGCCTGCACGTTCGATGGGTGTGCAGCTTCGCGAGAGACGCGGGCGGGGACGGCTTTTCTCGCGGATGCTTGTCTGCGGATGAATGACGCGATCTGTGATTATGCGGTGAAATGTCATATCCGGCGTATCGGGACGACCGCGGCAATCCTGCTTGCATCACAAAGTGCTGTCCAGATCTGCAATCTCGGAGACAGCCGTATCTTTCTGCATCGAAAAGGTCGGCTGGAACAGCTCTCCGAAGATCATGTCGCGAACCGATCGATCGGCGGGAAACCGCCACTGACGCAATTTCTGGGCATCCCGCTTTCCGAGTTTCGGATTGAGCCTCATCAAGCGAAAATCAAATGCCGCCCGGGAGACCGCTATCTGCTGTGTTCGGACGGGCTTACGGATATGGTACCCGAGGAAAAAATCGCAAGTATTTTGTCATCGGAAACCGCTGCGCTGCCTGCCGCGACCGCCTTGCTCGAAAAGGCGCTGGACGCGGGAGGCCGGGACAATATCACGGTCATCCTTTGCGACGCCGTGAAGGCTTAGGAGGTGTTTTTCGACTTTACCGCCGCCCATTTCATTTCTTCGCAGTTTGCACTGTGCGTCTATGTTGTTATTTTTGCCATACTTGCCGGCCTGGTACTGAGGAACATTCGAAATGAGCGAAACTGAGCAGAACAAAAACGACCATATCATCCAAGAAATCGATTTCACCGTGCGCTCGTCGGACGCGTTCTACGACGCGGTCGATATGGAAGATTTTCGGGACAAAGATGCGGAGACCATCTATCGCTGCCTGATCGATGAGATTCGGCTGATTCCGTTCGGCGATTATCTCAAACGGTACATCTTTCGGCAGATGGGGCTGACCGGCGACTTCCGGGCCGTTGATCTCAAAATCTATCAGGATGCGATCAAACTCGCGTTTGCCGAAAATAATACCCCGAAATCGTTTGAAGAGACGTCGGCAAAACTAAGCGCCCTCGCGAAAAATTGGCTCACGCAGGGTTCGGTCAGCCGTTCTGTCGTCTTCCTTCTCGGCTTTGGTCTGAACATGCGCATAGAGGATGTGTCCGAATTCCTGACCAAGGCCCTGCAGGAACAGGATTTTAATTTCAAGGATCCGATGGAAAATCTTTGCTGGTATTGTTACCGAATGGGGTACAAATATCCGAAGTTTCAGCAGCTAAAATCCCGTTATGAGGAAACGAAGAAGGTGGGACACGGCACGGTATACCTGGACAAGACGGTCGGCCTTCGGTCTGCGGCCGGTTCGATCTGTGACGACGACGCCCTGATCGATTTCCTTGCCGGCTTTGTCGAACCTCCGGGAAAAAAACCGGTCAGCCTGACGGCAAGAGAGACTTTTTTGGATCTCTATACGAAGAGCAAAACGATCATCGCCGGCTATTTCAATGCGGACGGCACCGAGCACGGGAACCGGCCGGGACAGCGGGAGTGGACGGCGCAAAATATTACAGAAGGAGATGTGGAGAAGGTGCTTATGAGCGGAATCCCGATGGATCCGAACGGCAATCTTGTGAAGATTTCCTCCTCCAGCCTGGGCAAGCATTTCGGCGGGAAGCGTCTCAGCCGCCAACACCTGAGCGAGGTTCTCGCCGGGGAGACCCGCGTAGACCGCTTCGACCTGATCACGCTGGAGTTCTTCCTGTATTCGCAGGATGTGCGCTATGCGGAGGACAACAAGAACCGGCTGTTCGCCTTCACGGATGATGCGAACCGTATCCTGCTCGAATGTGGTATGGGTGAGTTATATGTTGCCAATCCCTATGAGTGCTTCCTGCTGATGTGTATGGTGTCGGACTGTCCGCTGGCGACATTCGCGGACGTCTGGGAACTATCGTATGCGGAAGAGACTTGACGCGCGGCCGCAAAATGGGAAAACCGAGATTACGAAACGGCAATACGGGGTACTTATCCTGAAGGTATCGGATACGCACGAAAAGAGAAGGGAGAGATGACGATGGAAACCAAAAAGAATACTCCGTGGACAAAGACGATGCTGATCGCCTTAATCGCCGCGATACTTTTGGCGATGACGGCTTGCGGTTCCAAACCCGCAAGTGTGCTCAATAAGGTGGAAAAAGCCTATAATGAGAAAGACGTCTATGCCATCATTGAATGTTTTGACCCGAGCGTGCAGCGCTTCATCGGGGGTGCAGCTAAGATGCTTGGCGGGCTTTTCGGTGTAGACAGCAGTGCGTTTGCGGATATGGTTCCGTTCCTTTCCAAGATGGCCGGGCAGTCCGGTATTTTGGACGATGGAGATTGGGGCAAATGCAAGCTTGAAGAAATCTCAACGGTGACCAATGGCGATACCGCGACCATCGAATACTGGGTTCATCTGACCTACGAAGACGGGACAAAAAAGGATTTTATAGATACGGCCAATCTCGTTAAAGTCGATGGAGAATGGTATATCGCAGTATACTAACCGGATGTGCAAAGATGTGTAAAAGACGTGTATAAAGACGCGATAGTGCGATAGGAAATGAAATTATTAATGAAATTATAAATTATTTTTGTTAAAGGAAGGGAAAGGGGAAATATTGATGGAGCAAGCCAGGGATGCAGACAATCGGGTAATACTGCTGCGCGAAATCATTGCATCGGAACAGAAGCGGCTGGACGCAGGCGCCGCGCCCGGGTTCCGCCGGGACTCCGCCGCCGCCGGCGTATACACCCCGGCCAACATCGGCGTATACCCCGCCGCCACCGGCGTATACCCCCCGGCCGACACCGGCGTATACACCCCCGCCGCCGGCATATACATCCCGGCCAAGTTCTTCCGGCTCCGCGGCACCGGCAAAGCGCAGCGGCGGCGGCGGCATAGCTGCTGTTATCGTGGTGATCGCCGTTGTGATCGTGATCATTGCCGCATCCGCATCCTCGGGTGGGTTAAAGGGGACTTATTATGCGGAATATCCTCTCAACTATGTGAGTTTTGGAGATGAAGGAATCCAGTATATCGAGTTCAAGTCGTTTGGCAAAGCGGAAATCGGAACCATAGGGATTTTCTCCGGGCGCACGACTTACGAAGATTGTACCTACAAAATCAGCGGAAGTTCGATCACATTGAAGGCGGAATGGAACACCTCCGCATATAGCCCCACACAAAAAGAACAGGAGACGTATTCGTTTCGGGAATCCGGAAACCGGATCAGCCTCGAAGGCGTAGAATACGTAAAGTGATATCATGTCCTTCCATATCGCAAAACGGAAGAACAATCAGCCCTTGAAAGAGGGCGAGGCAAGATTCCCGCCTGCGCGGGAATGACAATAGTCAAGCCCGGACTCTTGCGTTTCCGTAGAATCTAATGTATGATTTACGTGAATATTGGTGTGGGATTTACGTGCATAATAATGTATGATTTACGTACACGCTAATGTATGATTTACAGGAATATGAAATGTATATCGAAAGAAGTATTACTGAAAAGCTGAAATATCTGGCGGGAAAGTTCCCGGTGATCTATCTCATGGGACCGCGGCAGAGCGGGAAAAGTACGCTCCTGAAAACGGTTTTCCCTGACTATAATTATGTCAGTCTGGAAGAAACGGATTTGAGGACATTCGCGAACACAGACCCACGGGGCTTTTTGAACGTTTCGGGAAAAAAATTGATTATTGATGAGGCTCAGTATGCGCCTGATTTGTTCTCCTATATCCAAACCGCCGTTGACGCAGCGGATGAACCGGGATTGTATCTCTTGTCGGGTTCTCAGAATTTCCTTATGATGGAGAGTATCTCGCAGTCGTTGGCAGGCAGGGTAGGAATCCTGTCATTGCTCCCCTTTTCCGCGCCGGAAATGGAAAAGGCAAATCTGCTTTCCGAATCGACCTATATGTGGCTGCAGCGTGGTCAATACCCAAGGAGCGTTGTGAAAGAAATAGCTCCGCGGGACTTTTATCCCGCCTATCTCAAAACATATGTTGAGCGTGATGTCCGAAAGGAGATCGGTGTCAGGAATGTAGACGGCTTTACCGCTTTTCTCAAGGCGTGTGCGATGAATACCGGGACTCCGGTAAACCTTTCCTCCATCGGGAAGGTCTCCGGTATTGATTCCAGAACCGTATCTGCATGGCTGAATGTATTGGAAGAAAGTTATATTATATTTCGGCTTCGGCCGTACAAAAATAAGGTGCTGGAGCGTTATTTGAAAGCGCCAAAAATCTACTTCTACGACACGGGTTTGCTGTGTCACCTTCTATCCATAAAATCTCCGGAGGAACTGACTGCGCACAGCATGAGAGGTTTGATTTTTGAGAACGGCGTGATTGCGGATTATTTTAAGCGCAGATTCAATGAAGGCATCGACCCGACCGACAATACATACTTCTGGCGCGACTCTGACAATCGTGAGAAAGAAGTTGATTTGATCGTCGAAAATGCGAATTCTTTGGATTTGTATGAGATAAAATCGTCTCAGACGGGAAAAGACAAATTCGCCGCAAATATGTTTTCTTTTGAAAAGAAAATCCCAAATATGGATTGCAGCAAAACCGTTATCTATGATGGGGCGTATGAACTTTCTATCAATTCGGCTCGTTTCATCAACTGGCGTACGTTTGCACGGTAAATATATCTGTCTTGCCGAAGTCGTAAGAAATGAGATGCCCTGCGGAACAGCTTTGCAGGCTTCAGGATAGGTGGTTCTCTGGGACATGACAGCAATGCGGCAGTGAGGTCAAAATGTGAAAAGTGTAACATGATGACTACGGGAGATGTAGGGGATGCTGTATTCTGGAATGGTAATGGTAATGGAAAGCTTTTGCTTTAAAGTTTGAAGGAGGAAAGAAAATGTATTGTGGAAAATGTGGTAAAGAGGTAAAGGACGGGGCGAAGTTTTGTTCGGGCTGCGGTACGGCGATGCATATCGGTACGGGCGCGGCATCCGTGCAAAAACCGGCGGAGAAGCCGGCGCCGGTATATGCCCCTGCGGGCGATCCGGCAAATTCTCCGCAAGTGACGCAAGTGACACAGGTGAACCGGGCGGGCAGTGAGGAGCAGCCCGACCCCAAATATCTGGAGCATTTGATTGCGGAAGCGAAAAAAGGGAAAGCCAGCGGCGGGAAATCGCTTGCCGGCGGGATTGTGATGGTCGTGGTTTGGATGATCTGCTTCTTTACGCCGGCGATTTGGACGAATATCATCTTCTTCATCATCGCGGGACCCATTGCGATCGTCGCGGGGATTGTTATGATTGCATCCAATGGGAGTGAATTGGAGGCGCTGGAGAATAAACTTCGGGCATCGCAAAGACGGTAGCCAAGGTAGCCAAGTATTACGGCAGCCAAGTGTTGAAGAGGGTTAAGAAACATGTATCAATGCATTTATCCGGTCGAAACCGGGAGCGGCGCAAGTTTTGAATATGCGGGTGCTGATCGAGGCGGCCGGCTGATCGAGGAACCATGGGACTTCGGACTGCAGGCGGTGGCGGTGACGAACAACATCAAGATATACAGCAAAGCTGCCGGGCTGGGCAGCAATCTTGAAATGTCGGAGGACATCGAAATCACGGTATTCGTGACGAGTTCAAGAATTGCCTTTTATTGCGAAAAATACGATAAGGGTTCGACCTGGTGGGGCATTGGAGGCGGAGCGCTCATCGCTCTTGCCATCACCGCCGCATCGAAAGCGCAAGCAAAAAAGCGCACTGCCGGTACGGTGATGGTCGGGCATATTCGTTATGAATGGCTGTCAAGCATTTCGTGCAGCAGGGGGGAAGCCTGGTACGATGACAACTATATCGTATTGGGGTATAAGGATTCGAACAAAGTGGGCTGGGAGGTGCGGCTGGAATTCCCAAGGAAAAAGACGAATGTAAATGTGATAGCGAATCAAATCGTCCGCAAGGCCTGTTTTTATAAGCTCGCCATGAAAACGGAGAAATCGGAGCGAGAAATCGCGGAGTTCGCGGAGTATGCGCAAAGCGACCTCACGTCATTCAAGAATCTGCGATACAGCTACGCACCGGGCGGCGAAGAATTCAGACCAAATCTGAATGAATTGCAAACGCCGTTACCGCAGGCAGGCTTTCCGAAAATCACAGCGCCGCCCGCAGCTGTGCAGCCTGCTTTTTTATCTGAGGCGATGCCTTCGTCGCCTGTGCCTTCGGCACCTTTGCAGCCGCGTTTCTGCGCGAACTGCGGCGCGCCGCGGAGAGAAGGCGCAAAATTCTGTGCGAAATGCGGCACACGGATAGAAGTATAAGAGCAGAGTCAATGTATTGCATTAACTGCGGGAAAGAGATCAAGGACGGCGCGAAGTTTTGCCCGTACTGCGGGAGTGAGCAGGCGGAGGCGGCTCCGTCTGTTGTTTCGCCTGAGCAATCCGTGCCTCCTGCACCGGAGTATTCTGTTCCTCCCGCAGAGCAATCCGTGCCTCCTGCACCGGAGTATTCTGTTCCGCCCGCCGTCATTCCGGACTTGTTCCGGAATCCAGCGCCGAACGTGCCGCCGAACGTGCCGCCTGCACCGCCGAACGTGCCTTCGGCTTCGCCGGCGACCGACCGCGGGCTTCCGGTGTGGGGGAAGATTCTCATCCCTGCGGTGGCTGCCGTGGCTATCATCATCGTCTTGATACTGCTTGGCGGCGGCGGGACGGGCGGCGGAGACGGCGATACCGTACGCACGCCGAATGTCGTCGGCAAATATTATGAAGACGCAATTCCGATTGTAGAAAACGCCGGAATGTTTCCTGTGATTGCCGGCAAAGAATATGATTACAAGGTAGAACGAAATCATATTCGTATACAAGACCCCTCCGCAAGGGCAACCGCGCCGAGGGACAGTGCGCTGCTCATTTTTCTCAGCCGCGGAGAGAAAGCACAGATCACGCCGGGCGTGACGCCGGACGTCGCGTATCTGCCGCAAGCGGAAGCGGAAGAAATTCTGAACGAAGCGGGGATTCCGTACACGATTCACTATGTGGAAAATGACACCGTACTCGACGGTCTTGTCTCTGCGCAGCCCGGACAAGCCGGGGCAAACTATGAACCTGAATCCGGCTCCATCCCCATCGAAATCAGTATTGGCAGTCCGGCGCAGGACGAAGCGCTCAAAAACGCCGGGGATACAGAAGTCATTGAACAAGTTGAGGAAAACCGCGCTGACCGGGAAGCCGAACGCGGCGAGTCTCTGATTCCGGGGGACACCAAAATCGGCACCGATCAGGAAGCCGAACCCCGCGCGTCGCTGATTCCAAAGGGCGCGAAGGTCGGGGATGTGATCACGATCGAAGGCACAAAATATTATGATAAGACATTGCAGTGGCGTATCCTTGATATTAAAGAAGGCCGAGCGCTGCTTATCACAGAGGAAATCATTGATTTGCGTCCGTACAATGAGGTCACAGACAGGCAAGCGGCGTTGCTGCTCGATGAGAATTACTTCTGGAATGACGATGATTTCGCTACTACTTGGGCGGAGTGTTCGCTGCGCACCTGGCTCAACGACGATTTCCTAGAGGATTTTGACACGGAGGTAGTAAGACAAATTCTCGACACTGCGGTAAAGAATGATGACAACCCCGAATATGGCACACCCGGCGGTGCGGATACGATGGACAAAGTTTTCCTGCTTTCGATTGACGAGGTAAACAAATACTTTGTAAGCCGTGAGGACAATAGGGCAGAGTTTCATCCAAGTGACCAACAGCTCTCGGACATCGCAGAGAGGATTTCGAAAAATCCCTGGTCTCGGGACGCAGACTTGTATGGTAATGCGGCAGCAACGAAAAATTACCTGTCAGAAAATCTCGCCGATACTCGTGGGGCTTGGTGGTGGTGGCTCCGGTCGCCCGGCGACTACTACAGCTACAACGCCGCGCTCGTCTACACTGACGGCTATGTCAGCGACTCTGGCCTCATTGTCAACTACGGCGGCGGCGGCGTCCGTCCCGCTTTATACCTTAATCTTGAATCTTAAAATCCTTTAATCTATCGCAGATCGCAGGAAGAACAGAATAGGATAAGTGATGAGGTTTATTGTTCACACCGTTCCGTCATTGCGGGCGCCAACGTTCGCCTACGGCTCACTCCTACAGTCGCTTTGCTCCTTACGCTGTCCGTTTTGCCAACCAAATCGGAGATTTGGGGCAAAAAGGCGACCCGCAATCCACGCCGGTTTGTCACCCTGGGCTCAGGCCCGCAATCCATATTGCGATACCAATGGATTCCGGAACAAGTCAGGAATGACAATGGTCAAGTGAGGTAGCCAAAACCGGGGCGTCAATCTTTCAAACACCCGATCGGTACAATCCATATACCATTTTTCATTTGAAGCGCGTATTCCGTTCCGGTAAGCACCATCAAAAACGAGGGTTCATTCATTTTTTTCGTGTCCACAATCTGTTTTAGTTTAAGTAAGTTTTTGAAAGCGTCCTCGATCTGACCCGCTCCCATTTTGATTTCAACGGCGCCCCACCGGCCGTCTGCAAGCTGTACAATAGCATCAATCTCGAGACCGCTCTTGTCGCGATAATGATACACATTGCCGTCAATGCTTTCTGCGTAAATACGCAAGTCCCGAATACAGAGCGACTCAAAGAGGAATCCAAATGTCTCAAAATCCGAAAGAAGACGTTTTGGCGTTGCTCTCAGTGCAGCTGTTGCAATTGACGGATCGGTAAAATGCCTTTTTGCGGTGGTTCGGACAGCAGTTTTTGAGCGCAGTTTGGCACTCCATGCAGGCAGGTCTTCGATGACGAATATCTTTTTTAAGGCATTGATATATTGGTCGATCGTGACCTGTGACAATGCTTCATCATTCGCGATCAAGTCGTTCATAATGGTTGCGGTCTTTGCTTCATTTGATATATTGCGAGACAAAGAACGCAACAATGCTTTTACTCTGTCAGGATTCTTTTCAATGCCATCCGCTTTTGATATATCTTCGTTCGCAACGGCTTCGAGGTAGTCAGCGGCAACGGTCAGGGCGATTTTCTCGTTCGTTTCCCCTGCCACGGCCGGCCAACCTCCGCGGTTGATCAAAAATGCCAGTTGCCCAATGGAAATTTTTGATGTTCCTTCCAGATCGGTTCCGCCGTCGAATAATGCTTCAAGCGATATTTCGCCTGTTGATTCGTTCGTTTCATATAATGACATCGGGCGCATTTTCATTCGGGCAATCCGTCCTGTACCTGTGTGCATATCGATGGTTCGGTTTGGGATAACAGAACCGGTAAGGATGAATTGGCCGTTCAGACGCCTTTTGTCAACAGCGAAACGCACCGCGTTCCAAAGCTCTGGTGCGACCTGCCACTCATCGAGCAAGCGCGGCGTTTCGCCCTCCAGCAACAGCGAGGGTTTCGTTTGCGCCGTCAGGATATTGGCCTTTGATGTATCCGGGTCTTGCATGTACAAAACACTTTTTGCCGCCATTTCAGCTGAACTCGTTTTCCCGCACCATTTTGGTCCTTCGATCAATACCGCTCCTTTTGCGCGCAGCAGAAGTTTTAATTTTTTGTCAGAAATACGCGGCAAATAATTTGTGTTCATTCGATTCACCTCTCTGTCAGTACACTCTAAACTTTTGACTTTGTCAAGGTATTACTTTTGACTTTGTCAAGGTATTACTTTTGACTTTGCCGATCGTATTTGAAGAGGGTTGATTGCCATGAAGTGCAAAATAGGTGGCAGTTACTCTGTCAGAGTCGGATTTCTGGGGGTTGAAGTTGGTTGATTGCAGCATAGGACGCAGGATTAGGCGGTTGAACTCCGAGAAGATGCAGACTCGAGAATACGCAGATTACGGGGGGCAGCACTGCATCGTCTATTATGTAGTAAACTATATCGATAAAATATTACCCGAGTAATATTACCCGAGTGGATGCGGGATGAAGAATGGTGACAGGAGGCGCGAGAATATGTACAGATGCTGCTATAGAGTCAACGTGGGGATGATGTCACAGATAAGGATATAGGAGGCGGCCAATGTATTGCATCAACTGCGGGAAAGAGATCAAAGACGGCGCGAAGTTTTGCCCGTACTGCGGCGGGGCGCAGGCGGAGGCGGCTCCGTCTGTTGTTTCGCCTGAGCAATCCGTGCCTCCTGCACCGGAGTACTCTGTTCCTCCCGCCGTCATTCCGGACTTGTTCCGGAATCCAGCGCCGAACGTGCCGCCGAACGTGCCGCCTGCACCGCCGAACGTGCCTTCGGCTTCGCCGGCGAAGGATCGCGGGCTTCCGGTGTGGGGGAAGATTCTCATTCCTGCGGTGGCTGCCGTGGCTGTCATCATCGTCTTGATACTGCTTGGCGGCGGCGGGACGGGCGGCGGGAACAGCGATACCGTCCGTACGCCGAATGTCGTCGGCGAATACTATGAAGACGCGATTCCGATTGCGGAAGACGCCGGAATGTTTCCTGTGATTGCCGGCAAAGAATATGATTACAAGGTAGAACGAAATCATATTCGTATACAAGACCCGTCCGCAAGAGCAACCGCGCCGAGGGACAGTGCGCTGCTCATTTTTCTCAGCCGCGGAGAGAAAGCGGAGATCACGCCGGGCGTGACGCCGGACATCGCGTATCTGCCGCAAGCGGAAGCGGAAGAAATTCTGAACGAATCGGGGATTCCGTACACGATTCACTACGTGAAAAATGATACCGTACTCGATGGTCTTGTCACGGCGCAGCCCGGAGAAGCCGGGGAAAACTATGAGCCCGAATCCGGCCCCATTCCTATCGAAATCAGTATTGGCAGTCCGGCGCAGGACGAAGCTCTCAAAAACGCCGGGGATACAGAAGTCATTGAACAAGTTGAGGAAAACCGCGCTGACCGGGAAGCCGAACGCGGCGAGTCTCTGATTCCGAAGGGCGCGAAGGTCGGCGATGTGATCACGATCGAAGGCACAAGATATTATGATAAGACATTGCAGTGGCGCATCCTTGACATCGAAGAAGGTCGAGCACTTCTTATCACGGAAAACGTTATTGATTTGCGCCCGTACAATGAGGTCACAGACAGGCAAGCGGCTTTGCTGCTCGATGAGAGCTATGAATATTACGGAAATGATTTCGCTACTACTTGGGCGGAGTGCTCGCTGCGCACCTGGCTCAACGACGATTTCCTAGAGGATTTTGACACGGAGGTAGTAAGACAAATTCTCGACACTGCGGTAAAGAATGATGCCAACCCCAAATATGGCATACCCGGCGGTGCGGATACGATGGACAAAGTTTTCCTGCTTTCGATTGACGAGGTAAACAAATACTTTGTAAGCCGTGAGGACAAGAGGGCAGAGTTTCATCCAAGTGACCAACAGTTCTCGGACATCGCAGAGAGGATTGCGAAAAACCCAACGCATAAGTATTGGGGGAATTCGAACTGGTATGGTGATGCGGCAACAGTGAAAACCGACCTGTCGAAATGGCTCGCCGATACTAACGGGGGTTGGTCGTGGTGGCTTCGGTCGCCCGGCTACGACTCGGACTACGCCGCTTACGTCAACATCGTCCTCGGCGTCATCGACGGCAGCGGCAACAGCGTCCACCACGGCCACGGCGGCGTCCGTCCCGCTTTATACCTTAATCTAGATTCTTAAAATCCTTTCATCTATCGCGAAGAGAACAGGATGGGATTCCGGGACAAGCCCGGAATGACGGTGATTGTCACTATGCCTCTGCAGGAAGCTCCCTTGCAAAACTCGCGAAATATTTACCCAAATTCATGCTCCGAGTAAGGCTGCGGGACAGACAATGACGCCGTCCTCTTTCCTGCGGTAGGCATATTTACCGGTATTGATAATGATTTTCTGAGACAAATTGCCGCCGATTTGCCCTTGCAGCCAGTTTAGATGCTTGACGTCACTGTCAACGACATCGTTTGACAGTTTCACCTCGACTGCAATGATTTTTTTCCCTTTTGAAAGAATGAAATCTATTTCGTGATCTCCGTTTCTCGTCTTTAGATAAGATAAACCCGCGTCATTTGCACTGCTGTACGTACGAAGTGACAGGGCGACAAGTGATTCAAATAGTCTGCCGACGATGGAACCGTATTTTTCATCAAATTTTGACGTGGCTTTCATAGAAGCCATTTCATCGAAAGTAATTTTCAGGAGCATTGCCTCTAATGCAGGGTCAGCCAAATAATGTTTCGGAGTCGCTTTTAGCCTGTTGAAATTTCCTTCGAGAGGAAGCCATGCGGGGAGTTCCTCGAGCAGCCATAAGTTTTGCAATATTTCTCTGTATGTATTGGTGGTCGCTTTTGAGGGCTTGTCGCGCTCACCGGCGGTCGCATTGTCGAGTATTTCATTGTATCCGCTTTCCGTTCCGGTCGCCGCCGCAAATGATCTAAGCCATCTTTTCATGGAATCCGGTTTTCTTATTTTGTAATTGTTCTCGAGCATTTCAACAGAAATTATATTTTCGATATAAGTTTCAATATAATACGGTATTGATTCTTCTTTGCTGAAATAGATACCCGGAAAACCGGAACGTGTGATTTCACGAATATAGTCCTCAAATGATATTTTCGTTTCAAAAATAAACTCGTCTTTGACTGCGCCGTCAAAACAATCTCGTATACTTACGACTTCTTTTGCGTTGAATTTTTCCTGTAAAGACAAAGGATATAGTTTTTGATGTATGATACGACCGGCACCGCTGTGGATGTTTGCGTCTTTCGGATAGGCGCTTCCTGTGAGAATATATTGCGCAGGGGTGTTGTCCTTGTCAACAAGCCTGCGGACAGTATCCCAAATTTCAGGAACCCTCTGCCATTCGTCCAGCAATATCGGCGTATTTGATTCAACAATCATTTTGGGATTTATATTGTATAAAGTTTGGGTCTCGGGTTTGTCAAACTCAAAAGTTGACGCCGCTATTCTACAGGCAGTCCTTGTCTTGCCGACAGCTTTTGCGCCGTCTATCGCGATGGCAGGCATCATGCCAACAAGTTTTTCTATCTTGTCGTCAAGTATTCTTTTTTTGTATTTTTCCATACCGCAATCGTAGCAGACTTTGCCATATCAGTCAAATCGCATGATTTTTATTAGTCCAAACGCATGATTTTTATTGATCTAAACGCAGGATGATTATTTTTGGGGTCGTAACTGTGTAGCTGTCTGTAGCTGCAATTCCCGCTGTGTCAAATTTTGTTCCGCGCGGGCGGCAAAGGTGCGCACGATATATTTGGGGAATGTATATTATAATACGGTGTATTATCTTTAACAGTGCGTCCGCGCGGGAAACAGGACGAATAGCCGGATATAGAAACGCGGATTACGGAAATGGGTTTTCGCGGGGTTACAATATTTGAAAAAGGTATTTTGCAAGAAAGGCGGATGCAGATGATTTGTGGTAACTGTGGAACGAATATGACGGATGGCACGAAGTACTGTCCGAAATGCGGCACACGGATAAGGATATAGGAGACAGCCAATGTATTGCAATAACTGCGGGAAAGAGATCAAAGACGGCGCGAAGTTTTGCCCGTACTGCGGCGGGGCGCAGGCGGAGGCGGCTCCGCCTGTTGTCCCGCCTGAGGCGTCCCCGCCGCCCGCAGCGCCGAACGTTCCGCCTGCCGCGCCGGAGTATTCCGTTCCTCCCGCCGTCATTCCGGATTTGTCCCGGAATCCAGCGCCGATTGTACCTCCGGCTTCGCCGGCGCGTGGCCGCAGGTTTCCGGTTTGGGGGAAGGTTTTGAGCCCTGTTGCAGTCGCTGCGGCAATCATCATTGTCCTGATCTTCACCAATGTTCTCGGCGGGACAGGCGGCGGGGACGTCGATCCCGTACGCACGCCGGATGTCGTCGGCGAATACGATGAAAATGCAGCTGGCCGGGAAGGTGAATACGATGACAATGCAGCTGGCCGGGAAGCCGAGCCCAGCGTGCCACTAATTCCGAAGGGCGCGAAGGTCGGCGATGTGATCACGATCGAAGGCACAAAATATTATGATAAGACATTGCAGTGGCGCATCCTTGACATCGAAGAAGGCCGAGCGCTGCTCATTACAGAGGAAATCATTGATATGCGCGCGTACAATGAGGTCACAGACAAGCAAGCGGCTTTGCTGCTCGATGAAAATTACTCATACAATCCCGACGATTTCACCACCACCTGGGCGGAGTGTTCGCTGCGCGCCTGGCTCAACGACGATTTCCTGAAGGATTTTGACGCAAAGGCCGTGGGACAGATTCTTGACACAGCGGTAAAGAACGATGACAATCCCGAATACGGCACGCTCGGCGGCGCGGATACGACGGACAAAGTTTTCCTGCTTTCGATTGACGAGGTAAACAAATACTTTGCAAGCGATGAGGACATGGTGGCAGAGTTTCATCCAAGTGAGCAACAACTATCGGACATCGCAGAGAGGATTGCGAAAAACCCCGCTAGTAGGTATTGGGACGCAGACTGGTATGGTGATGCGGAAGCGGCGAAAAATGAGCTGTCGGAAGGGTTTGCCGATTATAATGGGGCTTGGTTTTGGTGGCTTCGGTCGCCCGGCATCTACGCGGGCGGCGCCGCGGACGTCTACGGCGACGGCGGCGTCAACGACAGCGGCCTCTACGTCACCCACGACTACATTGGCGTGCGCCCCGCTTTATACCTTAATCTTGAATCTTAAAATCCTTTCCTCGCAAAGGATTCATGAAACTCGCGGAAACAATGAATTTTTACCATGTTTCCGCGAGTTATATATGGAATCTACGCATTAATCTGAAAAATACATTGAAACTCGAAGAATTTTGTGGTAATGTTCGTATATGGAATAGCTCGCGGAAACAATGAATTTTTACCATGTTTCCGCGAGTTATAAGAAAGGGACACGATGAAGATGATCGGACGAGAAGCAGAACAGAAGATTCTGGCGGACTATTATGAATCTTCGAGGCCTGAATTCGTGGCTGTCTACGGTCGGCGAAGGGTCGGGAAAACATTTTTGATTCGGGAATTTTTTAAAAATGACTTCTTTTTCTATGTGTCCGGTCTTGCTAAATCAAATGCAGCGGAACAACTGGACAATTTCAACGAAGCCCTGATTGCTTACGGAGCCGACGCCGAAATGGTTTCGCGAAATTGGCAGGCGGCCTTTCGCAATTTGAAAGGACTGATTCAGCAGTCCCGGTCTACAGATCGGAAAGTGATTTTCCTGGACGAACTGCCGTGGTTCGATACTCCGAAGTCAAAATTTCTGTCCGCGTTCGAGCATTTTTGGAATGAATTTGCATCGTCACGTCCGGATATTCTTTTGATCGTATGCGGCTCCGCAACGTCATGGATCATCAAAAATCTGATCAATGACCGCGGCGGGTTGCACAATCGGCTGACAGGGCATCTTTCCCTGGAGCCTTTTTCACTAAGAGAGTGTGAAGCATACTATAAAGAAGCCGGAATCGTGATGACCCGTTATTCTATCGCGGAGGCCTATATGATCTTTGGCGGCATCCCCTACTATTTGAGCCTGATGAAACGCAATCTGAGCCTGCCGCAAAATGTGGATGCGATGTGTTTCGCAAAGAACGCGGAACTGCGAATGGAATTTGCAAGATTGTATTCTTCCTTGTTTGTTCATTCGGAGCTGCATATCGCAATCGTACGAGCTTTGGCTGAACACGCGTCCGGCGTCACAAGAGATGAACTCGCACGGATCCTTGGCCTATCCGACGGCGGCGGTTTCACCAAAACATTGGGAGAACTTGAGCAATGCGGATTCATCAGGCTCAAATAGTAGGGGATGCCGCCAAAGATCATATAGG
>BNUG01000025.1 GCA_025997195.1 Clostridia bacterium
TTCTTCAGCGATAAGGGTTTCTTCGTTTCAGGGTTCATCTGTTTTCTCTCCTATTATACATCCGCACAACAATACGTGCAATCTGATTGATATACACATAATGTCATCAATGTAATAATATGTCAATCCATATTTTGGAAGAATTTTACCGGCTCCCATTCCCGCGCGAAGCATCTCTGTCATTCCCGTGAAGGCGGGAATCTTAAAACAGTGATGATTCCCGTCCCCTTTTATTTTTATCTAATAATAAGAAAACGCCCGCAGGCGTGTTCGCGCAGACAGTCTTTTTCGTATAGCCGATGGTGTTTACGCCCTGGTATTCATGTTCAGCCCGTAAGAATCTCGTAAGAATAATAATTTTGCGGTTTTGATGAAAAAATTTGAAGATTTATGTTTCATTTGGTCAAATGGTGGGTATAAGGCTAATACATAGTAATAGAGTATGTTAGGTGGAAAATACATTCGGTATTGTCTGGCTTATGTATAAGATGAGGAATTGGAATGGATTTGTACCGGAAAAATGCGGTGGCGAGGCGGATTTTGACAGGCTTGGTAAGTAAGAAGATGAGGAAACGGAATGGGTTTGTACCGGAAAAATGCGGTGGCGAAGTGAGGGGACGACTGGAGAGATTTCCGCTTTTGCAGAGATGACAAGGGTGCTTTGCGGACAAGACAGAAGGCCTGTCCCTTTGTCTTGTTTGAAGATTTATGTTTCATTTGGCTGAATTGTGGGTATAGAAGTAATACATAGCAAGTGAGTATGTTAGACGGAGAATAGATTGTGATAATTTTTGATAAAAATTTTCTGATTTTTGGACGTGTTTTGTGGATGGTATTTGTCTATATATTGTTCGGCAGTTTTAAAGCCGTAGGGGTATAGAAAAGTTAAAGCAGTTGAGGTATAGAGAAGTTATAGCAGTGGATTCCGGGTCTGTGCCCGGAATGACAAAGAAAAGTTAAAGTTTGTTGCGTAGAAAGGAATGGGGGTTTCCCTGGGGTATGAAGATGAGGAACAAAGGTTTTAGTGGAATTGCGAAAAGGGTGTTTGCTGTCCTTCTTGCCGTGGCGATGCTGGTGGGTATGACTACCGCGGCAATGGCAAATTCTTCCAACGGGGGGGGGGGTTCCGTTTTCAGTAGAATTTAGGTATAACGGCGATGTTATAAAGACAGGAACGGTTGTTTCCGCCGAGGGTTATGATGAGGCGATTTTACCGCCGGACGCGCTGCCGACAGAGGCGGAGATCAATGCTGTCGTTGCGGGCACAGGCCCGCAAACCACTGTCCGATTCTTGGGATGGACAGTTGGGGGCGATTCTTTAATATATACGAATAATGAGGACTTGCTTGCTGCCGGGGGGTATGCCCCTATCGGTGGTTTTGTTTTGTCGGGGGATGTCACCTTCGACGCTGTTGTGGCTTCGCCGATCAAGTCGGCGAATGACGGGAGTGACGCGTCGGCGGATGACGGTGGGGCTTCTGACGTTAGTGGGGATTCCCGCCTTCGCGGGAATGACAGTGGCGGCGATGGCACGTCTGTCATTGCGGGTACCGACCCTGTCATTGCGGGCACTGACCCGCAATCTTTGCTTGCTTCAAGCGAATCCAATCTTTTTGAACCTTTGGCCATAGTGGATGGCAACGACAGTCTGACCCTGAAGGTTGGGCAGGGCACTGGCTTTGTTGATGTAGATGACATCAGCAACGCTATCACCTGGCCGCTTTCCATCACAAACCGGCAAATCCAGATCACTGCTAAATTTTCGGAGCCGGGAATCGCGAAGGACCGCACGCTTACGGTGAACGTTCCCCGGGGATATAAGATTGTGGAGTATACGGCTACTTCTGACACTTCGGTGATAAGCGGCGTGAACAAACTGGGGCTTTCCGCCGAGTGGGAGGCACAGGTTGCCGGCTCAGTACTGACGGCGCGCGACGGAAGCGCCTGGGCAAGTCAGACAATCAGCGGCTATACAGGCAGCATCTCCGCTACCGAGATCGCCTTTCGCGTCTATGACGGCAAAGTGGTCTACACATTTAACTCAAACTACGACAGCGTGGACATAACGCTGACCCTGGCGCTCGACCAGGGTATCATGCCCCATAACGCTGCCACAACCACGCTTGAACAACTGACCGTGGAGATGCTCAGTGGCACAAAGTCGCTGAGTGATTATCTGTCTACAACTGTCTCTGAACTGTTTCCTACGACCTTTAGAACCACCGCACCTGCTACGAACGTTACCGGCGTCGTAGATGGCGGCAACCCTGATCTTGGCGTTATAGACCAATTTACGACTTATAACCAGATTTGGTCCTATTCCTCGGCAATGAGCGCTCAAAATCATTATGCGGAATCGGCAACATGGACCGTGCAGTACCCCGAAAGTGTGAACTTTCAGGGCTTCAAGGAAGAAGTGGTTGGCCAAGACCGCCCGACCGATGCGGCGGGTGGTACCTATGCGAACGGACATCTGATTGTGACCAATGATACTTCTGCCCGTACGGTGACCTTTAAGTACAGCGACGTCCGCTTGTTGCACAGCACTGAAATCTACTGCTATTGGACAGCCGACATCGATAATAGTGTGCTGCACTGGAACGATACCAAGCCCTTCACTTACACCACAGTCGTGCTCAGTGGTGACAACGCCAACAACCAGCAGACGTACACTCCGCCTTCGACCAGCGTCAATATCACTTTCAAGAAACCTGATGTGAAACTGTCTCTGATGCCGACGCACTATGTCCGGCGCGACCTGAATGCCGCAGGGACGTTTCCCTATGATTATGCGCTTGGACGGTTTAATTTGATCAATATCGGTCCGAGCATCCCTACGGATATCACCTACAATTTTACTTTCAGCCCTTATCTTGCCGTACGCGGCGTATCACTGCCAGCCGACGATTCGGCGACTGATTACCAGTTCAGTGTTGTCGCGAACACCAATAAGCGCAGTAATGTTACATGGTCGGGAGCAATTTCATACTCGAGTGGATCAGATCACTTATCCCGCTATCTTTCGCCAAACATTCTGGGTCTCGCCGAGGATGAATATCTGCTTGATTTGGCGGCCACTCAACCGGCCTTGCCGGTGCGCAGTTACGTTAGTTCTCGCTATAGCGGCGGTCTTGTATACTTTGGCCGCTTTCAAAGCGGCACCAGCGGTTCTGTGACACTGAGCATCACCGATAGTAGCGGCACAGAACTTGCAAAGGAGACCGACAGCCCGACCATCGGCTGGACGGGCGCCGGCAGTGGTGCGATGACATCGACTGCCAGCCACAGCGCCACCTCTGCGGTTACCGGCTCCTACTATCCCGGCGATGCTATCTATTTCACCTCGACCTACACTCCTGGCGGGGTACTCAATGCGACCTACAATGACATCGTCGATCCGGAGATCTATATCATCCTGCCTCAGGGCGTGGATCTGGACTTTGGCAGCGTAAAGGTGGCATCTGCCGCCGGCAATCTTGGGGGTGTTGCCTTTACGCCCCAGTTCTTAGGTAGCAGCACAAAAACCATCGACGGCACCGATTGGACGATGTATCGTTTCACGTCTCCGTCTCCTCAGGACATTATCACGACTGTATGGTCAGCGCGGCAAGGTGGCCGAAACCAATTCACTGTCAAGTTCACCGCCAATGTTTCCAGCGCCTGCGGCACCTATGCTGAGCTGAAACCTAAAGATATGGTGTTGATCGACTTAGGTCTAAGCGCAACCAATGTCAGCGACGGCACGGATTACAGAGTCGCCGATGCTAACGACTGGACAGGCAAGGGCACCTCCTACATGTTGGTAGGCGGTACGATATCAGCCCCGCTGGCGGTCGTCCAAAAGCCCGGTCTGAATGTCAGTTTGGGTATCCGCACCTTGGGCGACACCGGCCCCTATTTTACCTACAACGGGTCAGAGTCCTCCGTGGCCAAGGTGTCAAAAGACAAAGACGCACAGGTTTGGCTGCATTTTGAAAACACCTCCACCGATGTGTACAAGGCAGGAAGTGAAATCTATCTGCCTGTTCCCAAAATCAGTAAAACTTATGACCATTACTTCAACAACATCTCGTCTAATCCACTTGCTGCCGAGACCAATGCCACTCCCGAGTGGTCGGCACTCTTAACCGGCCCCATCAGCCTTCCGGGTTTTACCACGTACTATACCAAGGATAGCGGTCTGAGCACGAACTATACTTCAGGGGAAGTCGCAAACAACTGGGTGCCATTTACCGCAGATTGGTCTTTTGCGCCCGGCACCGTCGCTGAGTACGCTCAGGTAACTATGGTCAAGTTTGTCGCTCATACAAACATCGCATCAGCGGGCAATACCGGATCGAGCGGAGAGACTGAATTTACCATTGAAATTGATCCTTCCGATGCCACGAACCGGGACAAAATCAATTATTGGAGAAGTTATCAAAAGGGCTGGAGAGATACCGATGGTTCCGGCTCCTGGGTCTTTGGCTCGGTCATTGCCGCCCGCACGGCTGCCGCAACCTTAAAAGGCCAAATCTTTAACGATGCCGACGCCAACGGCAGCATGGACAGCACAGAAGCCTTCACTTCCCTCAGCGGTGTGCGCGCGGTATTGTCCGGCACGACGATCTCGCCCATCAATATCACCGTCAATGCCAACGGCACCTTTGCGCTGCTCAATGGCACAAACACGGCTTATCTGTCCAATGGGGATTACACCCTGACGGTCTATAACGATACCTACAATTTAGGCACTGCCTCACAGTTTGGGTTTGGCAAGACCAGTTCGGCTACACGCTCGAACGAAGTCAGCCCCGGAAATTATGCCTGGTACATGGATGTGGCGCAGACCAATATCAGCGATACCCACGCGTTGGCGACCTTTCCCTTTACCGTGTCGGCCACAACAGAGGAAGTCGAGTTGGTTGGCGTCGGCCTGCACACTGCGGCCAGGGCAACTTATACAGCGGGCACAGGTGCTTCCTTTTCTACGCTGTCTGAGTACCGCAACAACAATCAACATCCAAGTGCCGGTATTGTGCCTGTATTTTCCGCAGGGGGAAATATCGTGGCCGGCTATGATCCGGCTACGGCTGTCTGGAAAGCGGATGAGGAAGTTACTCTGACAAATGGTGACGTGATTTCAGCCGGGACGGCGATGACCCGCGCTCAGGTTCTGGCTGTTAAAGTGGTTGAGGACGTCACCTTTACGGCTTCGCTCACTTTGAAAGACTACACTGTGGTCTATGACAATGGTTACAGCGCTTCCGCTTCTGTGCTCAAGACGGAAAGCGGGAAGAATATTGACGGCACTGTAACACCGCCGGGCGACCCGAACCGTACCGGCTACGTCTTTGGCGGTTGGGCGAAAACAAAGGGCGGCAGCGCGGAGAGTGATTATCGCAATGCCTTTACGCTGAATGCCATCGCCATAAACGATTTGTTTGCAGAGGATACGACTGCTGCGGCTACTCTGTATGCTGTGTGGACGGCGCGGACCGATATTGGTCTGATTTTCAACGCCAACGGCGGGGTGGGAACGCCTTTGCCGTTGACCGGGCTTGAATTTGACAAAACGCTGAGTGGTCAGTCACCGCCAAGGGTCTTGCCCGGCGTGGATTCGGGTGCGCCGACGCGGGTTGGGTATAGTTTCGCGGGTTGGTCGACCGAATCGGGTGTATCGAATACCTCGAACTTCACGGAGGCAAATACGGTGAACTGGACAGGTGACAAGACTGTCTATGCGGTGTGGACGGCAAACCTCTATTCCTACACCATCACGCATCACTTTGTCGGCGGGCCGAATAATGGTACTTCCTCCGGGGTTTTCAGCGGTACGGCGCTCTTTGGTCAGATGATCGTGGCACCGACGGATACGGTCTATCCCGGATACACGCACAATGCCGCGCATCCTTCTGCTGTCCTGACAGGGGTCGTAGGCGCGGACGGACTTGCCCTGCACCTCTACTATCAGGCGATTCCCTATGTCATCACCTTCGACGCGAACGGCGGGGAACTGAATACGGGCGGGAATATCCTGTTCTACCCGAATATCGATCACGGAACGCTCTGGTCCGCGTCGGGCATCACGGTGCCGACGGCTGCGCTGTCCGGCTATACCTTTATCGGCTGGTCACCGGTGATTCCCGACGGCAGTACGGCCATTACGGCCAATGCGACCTATACCGCGCAGTGGACGTATAATCCGCCGCCGCCTCCGCCAACGCCGCCAACGCCACCTCCGGTGATAGTGCCGGTGGTGCCGGTGGTACCGCCTCCGGTCGTCGTTGTGGAAACAGAACCGGAACAGCCGGTGCCCCCGGTGCCTCCTGCGCCGACACCTCCCGCGCCTGTGGCAGAGATTCCGGAACCGCAGGAGCCCGAAACACCGACTTATACGGACATCTCGGTGAGTTATCAGGAACAGCTTGACGCCCAGACCGGAAATCTGTTCCGCGATCTCGCAAACGGCAATGTACCGCTCGGCAGTTTCTTCGGGAACGGCGCGTGGAGTCTGCTCTCCCTGATTCTCTCCCTGATCGCGGTTCTCTTCGCCCTGCTGCTGCTCATCCGCATAGCCGCAAAACGCAGAGAACACAAAGATGCGGTTCTGTACGAAGGGGAAGAAACGAAGGAGAAGGAAGAACGGAGAAGGTACACGAAGGCGCTTCAGATCACGACGATTGTTATCGGCGTTCTGACGCTGATTGTCTGGCTCATCCTTGACGATCTGAGTCTGCCGATGGTGTGGATCAACAAGTGGACGATCTTTGTCGCTGTCGTATTCCTCGTGCACATCATCTTCCTCGCCGTCTACAGATACAACAAGGCGAAGGAGGAAAAAGAGGACGAAGAAGACGGAGAGACGGAAGGCAGTCAGCCGATGACCGCCTGATCTCACGCAAAACGCGAAGACAGAATAACTCCCTTAATCAAGTTATTCTTATACCTTTATATGGCCCTGACGGAATTTCTGACCCCCACAAAATCCGTCAGGGTCTCATCGGTTTTTGGGGGAAGTGTTTGGGGATTCCCGCCTTGGCGGGAATGACAGGGGTGCTTCGCGGGCGGGACAGAAGGCCTGTCCCTCTGTCTTGTGAATCAATGAAGAACCACTTTTTTGCTTGCAATATTTGTTTAGACCGATATAATAAGAACTAGAAAAGGGCTACCGCATTTGCTTTGGCGGTCTGTCCCTAATTGATTAGTTAAGAACCGTCTCTACTGAGGCGGTTCTGCTTTGCCAAATCTGACTATAAGCCAGTTGACTACGTCTGCGATATATCCGGCATTTTGGATGTAAACATCCATCAGTACGAGAAGTATCATCATTCGCACCACCTCCAACTATCGAGATAGATTCACGGAAATGGAACATTACCGCCATGCGATAACCCTGTCCGATAAAGGTAGCATGGAACACATTAACTTGTCAACTAATATTTAACAAATATAGGATATATTATGCGGTCAAGTTGTTCTTCCGGGTACTTAGGCAACGATACGCCTCCCTTCTTTTTCGACATTTGTATAAAAAGGAAGAATCTCTTTGTATTGCTCGTATCTTGACTGATTCACTACCACAATCGAAAGCAAGAGATTCGTTTCGTAAATCAAATCCCACAGACATTCTGTTAATAATTCCTTGATTTGATTCACTTCAGAATCGTCTGCCTCTACAACGATCATGATGTCAATATCAGACCATTCCTTATTGTCACCCCGCGCATAGGAACCGTACAAAATGACACCTGAAAGCCTGTCACCCAATTCGGAACGCGCTGCTTTGGCTACAGTGTTTGTAATCAATGTGATTTGTTCTTTTGTATATTTTGAACTATCCAATCGTTCATTCATCATATGTTCATTATACTTGATATGAGTAGAGAAGCAAGAAAACGATCCGGTATGCGCGGATCGATCCGGTATGCGCGGATCGAAGTTGTAGACAAACCGGATCCAACCGGCATCGGTATGACGGAGAAGTATTTTCACGAACCTTTGGATGTACAACTGCGAAACGCGAAGACAGAATAACTCTTTTATATAAGTTATTCTTATACCTTTATATGGCCCTGACGGAGATTCTGACCCCCACAAAATCCGTCAGGGTCTCATCGTGTTTGGGGCTATTTTGTCATTCTCGCCTTCGCGAGAATGACAGGGGGGCTTCGCGGGCGGGACAGAAGGCCTGTCCCTCTGTCTTGTTGTGTGGTGGGCGGGACAGAAGGCCTGTCCCTCTGTCTTGTTTTTATTTGAGAAATTGCCGAAATATTTGAGAAATTGCCGAAATGTATACTTGTACGTCCCGGCGCTTTGCGGTATACTAAATTGCGTGGACAAGATACGAAATCGCGCAAGGCATCGCGCACAACCGCAGAAACAAAACAAAAAAACCGACCCGATACGGGCTTCGGTTTTTTATCTTCTGGGGCCGCTTTGTTTCGTTCGTCGGACATCAAACAGGCATTGTTTATGACATGGGTAGAGAACGTTTTTTATTGCATACGTATTGTGCTTGGGGCGGCGGAATGGAGTAAAACATGACAACGAAAGCAGAACGGAGAATTGTATGACGACGAAGTATGTATTCGTAACAGGAGGCGTCGTATCGGGCCTCGGCAAAGGAATCACGGCGAGTTCCCTCGGGCGGCTGCTCAAGGCTTGCGGGCTGAAGGTGACCGCGCAAAAGCTGGATCCGTATATCAATGTAGACCCGGGCACGATGAACCCGATCGAGCACGGCGAGGTGTTTGTGACGGAGGATGGGGCGGAAACGGACCTCGACCTCGGCCACTATGAGCGTTTCATCGATGAGGACCTGAACAAATTCTCCAATCTGACCACGGGCAAGGTATATTGGAACGTCCTGCAGAAAGAACGCAAGGGGGAATACCTCGGACAGACCATCCAGGTCATTCCGCATATCACGGACGAGATCAAGAGATTTATTTATTCGGCGGCCGCGGAAGGACATTCCGATGTCGTTATTACGGAGATCGGCGGCACGACGGGCGACATCGAGAGCCTGCCCTTTATCGAGGCGGCCAGGCAGCTTGGCGCGGAAGTCGGCAAGGAAAACTGCATTTTTATTCACGTGACCCTCGTGCCCTACCTCTACGCGTCGCATGAATACAAAAGCAAGCCGACGCAACATTCGGTCAAGGAACTCCAATCGCTTGGTATTTTTCCCGACATCATTGTGCTGCGGTCGGAGGGACAAGTCGGCGACGATATCAAGCGCAAGATCGCGCTGTTCTGCAATGTCAAGGTGGATAGTGTGATCGAAAGCTGCAATATTGACTTGCTTTACGAGGCGCCACTCATGTTTGAACGGCAGCGTTTCTGTGAGATCGTGACGGGTCACCTCGGGCTCGACGTCGGCCCGCCCGACATGACGGAGTGGGAGAATATGATCGACCGCATTTCTCATCGCGACCGCGACATCACGATCGGGCTCGTCGGCAAGTACACGAAACTGCACGACGCGTATTATTCGGTGGCGCAGGCACTCCATCATGCGGGCTATGAGATCGGCGCCAATGTCGAGATCAAATGGATTGATTCAGAGACGGTGACACGCCAGACGGAAGCGGAGACGCTTGCCGGTGTCGACGGCATCCTCGTGCCGGGCGGCTTTGGAGAGCGCGGCATCGACGGCATGATCGAGGCGGCCAGGTACGCGCGCGAAGGGAAGCTGCCTTACCTTGGCATTTGTCTTGGCATGCAGATTGCCGTCATCGAGTTCGCCAGAGGTGTGCTTGGCTATGGCGGCGCGAATTCCACGGAGTTCGATCAGGAAACGAGCCATCCGCTCATCCATCTGATGCCCGATCAGCATGGCAACATCCCAAAAGGCGGCACGATGCGCCTGGGCGCCTACCCCTGCGACATCAAGGACGGGTCAACCATGAAGGCGGCCTACGGAAAGAATCAGATCCGGGAACGCCATCGTCATCGTTATGAATTCAACAACGATTACCGCGATGCTATGGTCAACGCGGGCCTTGAAATCGTCGGGCAGTCGCCGGACGGACGCCTCGTCGAGGCCGTAGAGATCACGGACAATCCATTTTTCGTCGGCGTGCAGTACCATCCGGAATTCAAGAGCCGGCCCAATCGCGCCCATCCGCTGTTCCGCGAATTTTGCCGGGCAGCCATGAATAGAAAGTACGGTTTAGAATGAACGTCTACCACAATCATGATTATGAAACAGACGAAATTCCATTTGACGGCTTGCGCGAGGAATGTGGGGTCTTTGGAATCGCCGGTAGTTCGGCCGGGCCTGGCGGGCAGGCCGAAGAGGCGGATTCGTTTGCGGCGGCGATGACCTATATGGGGCTCTTTTCCCTGCAGCATCGCGGTCAGGAAGCCTGCGGCATCGCCGTCAACGACAAAGGCGTGATCGCTTGCCGCAAGGGGCAGGGTCTGCTCACCGAAGTCTTTGACGACAAAAAAATCGGCAAGCTGGTTGGCGCTTCGGCGATCGGTCATGTGCGTTACAGCACGACGGGCGATTCCTCAGTGGAAAACGTTCAGCCTGTCGCGGTCGGTCATATCAAGGGCAACCTCGCCATCGCGCACAACGGCAATCTGGTCAATGCCTGGGCGCTCCGGCGCGAGATCGAAATGCGCGGCGGTATCTTCCACGGGACGGGCGACAGTGAGATCATCGCGTATGCCATCGTTGAGGAACGTATTCACAGCGAGTCGATCGAAGAAGCGGTGATGAAAGCGATGCGTCGTATTCAGGGTGCCTATTCGCTGCTGGCGATGAGCCCACGTAAAGTCATAGCGGCGCGTGATCCGAATGGGTTCCGGCCGCTGTCAATCGGAACACTTGACGGGAAATATATTTTCGCTTCGGAGACCTGCGCGATCGACGCGGTGGGAGGAGTCTATCTGCGGGACGTCGAACCCGGCGAGATCGTCGTGGTGGAGGACGGACAGCTTACTTCGCTTGGCTCAGGGCTGCGCGCGCAGAAATCCTTTTGCAGTTTTGAATTCATCTACTTCTCGCGGCCGGACAGCATCATCGATGGCATTGGCGTCGACTGGGCCAGACGCGAGATGGGCAAGGCGCTTGCGCGCGAGTGCGGCGTCCCCGCGGACATCGTGGTGGCCGTTCCGGACTCGGGACTTTCGGCCGCGCGTGGCTACGCGGAAGAGTCGGGTCTGCCTGACACGATGGGTCTTGTCAAAAATCGTTACATCGGCCGCACCTTTATCCAGCCGACGCAGGGCGCGCGCGAACGCGAAGTAAGACTCAAGCTGAATCCGCTTTCCGCGAATGTCAAGGGCAAGCGTGTGGTTCTGATCGACGACAGCATCGTACGCGGCACGACCTCGGCGCGTATTGTTTCCGCGCTGCGGGAAGCCGGCGCGACGGAAGTGCATCTGATGAGCTCGGCGCCGCCTTTCCTGCATCCCTGTTACTTCGGCACGGACGTGCCGGACCGCGCGCACCTGATCGCTGTGAATCATACGGAAGAAGAACTTGCGGAAATCCTCGGTGCGGACTCGGTGTCTTTCCTGTCGCACAAGTCGCTTTCCCGCATCCTCGAAGGCGCGGGCTGCCCGATCTGCAAGGCCTGTTTTACCGGCGACTATCCCATAGAATTGCCTGAGGAACCGGACAAGGGTATCTTCCAGCGCCCGATTATTTTTTATTAAAGAGAGAGAAGTAAGTATAAAACGCTTGACAAGAGGAAAAAGCCCGCTATAATAACCTTATAAACATATATGAATAGTATGATTTAGACAAAAGGAGACACAACCATGGCAACCGTTAAAGACACATCAAAATGGAAGTTTGAAACCAAGCAGGTTCATATCGGTCAGGAAAATCCGGACGCGGCATTTGGCGCGCGCGCGGTGCCTATCTATCAGAGCACCGCGTATGTATTTGAAGATACGGCGCAGGCGGCAGGCCGTTTCGCGCTTGCCGTAGGGGGCAATATTTACAGCCGGTTGACCAACCCGACGCAAGGCGTCCTCGAAGAGCGCATCGCAGCCCTCGAAGGCGGCGCGGCGGCCTTGGCCGTTGCTTCGGGCGCGGCGGCACTGACCTACACCTTCCAGGCGCTGGCCAGAGACGGCGGTCACATCGTTTCGCAGAGCACCATCTATGGCGGAACCTACAACCTGCTGAAGCATACATTGCCATCTTTCGGCATCCATACGACCTTTGTCGATACCGAAACCGCGGACTTCGGCCTTGCCGGCATTGAAGCGGCGATTCAGCCGAACACGAAGGCAATCTTTGTGGAGACCCTCGGCAACCCGAACTCCAACGTCGTTGATTTTGAAGCCCTGGCCAAGATCGCGCACAGCCACGGTATCGTGCTCGTCGTCGACGCGACCTTCACGCCGCCAAACCTCATCAACACCATCGAGTACGGTGTGGACATCGTTGTACATTCGGGAACGAAATTCCTCAACGGTCACGGAACGGGGTTGGCCGGGCTCATCGTCGAAGCCGGAAAATTTGACTGGAAAGCCAGCGGCAAATATCCGCATCTTGTCGAGCCGAACGTGAGTTATCATGGCGTACCGTTCGCCGACGCGGTTGGGCCGGCTGCCTTCGTCACCTACATCCGCGCGATTCTGCTTCGTGACACGGGCGCGGCGGTTGCTCCGCTCAACGCTTTTCTGCTGCTGCAGGGCATTGAAACGCTTTCGCTGCGCGTCGAGCGCCATTTGGAAAATACATTCAAAGTCCTCGATTATCTGCGTACGCAGCCGAAGGTCAAGGCCATCCATCACCCGGCCTTCAAATCGGAGCCGTCGCACGAACTCTACAAAAAATACTTCCCAAAGGGCGCCGGCTCGATCTTCACGTTCGAATATGACGGCAACGAAGAAGAGACGAAGGCCTTTATTGATCGGCTCGAGATCTTTTCTCTGCTCGCCAACGTTGCAGATGCAAAATCCCTTGTGATTCATCCTGCGAGCACGACACATTCGCAGCTGAATGAGGCGGAACTGAAAGAGCAGTATATCTATCCCAACACGGTTCGTCTCTCGATCGGTATCGAGAGCGCGGACGATCTGATCGCGGATTTAGATCAGTCGTTTAAGGGATAGGTTAGGATAGGTTATTATGTTAAGGGTTAGGACGAGTTAAGGTCAGGACGAGTTGTATTACGCGAGTACCGCACGGTAGCCCGAAGGGGTCATTCCCGTGTGACGCAGAAACACTTTCGTGAAATAGCTGTGGTCGCCATATCCCACAGCAAAAGCGATTTCGCCGATGGTCATGTCGCTCTGCGCAAGCAGACGCTGTGCCTCGGCGATTCGTGCTTTGTTGGCAAGTTCCCGGAAGCCGCCTCCCGTCTTCTCCTTGATGATTTTTGAGAGATAGGAGGGGCTGATGAAAACTTCGCGCGCGGCGCCTTCCAAGGTGATTTTTTCCGCGTAATTTTCTTCCGCATAGTTCGTGACCGCTGCGACAATGGCTTCATGTTTCTGTGCGGCTCTGTTTTGTGTTTGTTCTTCCGCGAGGCGCAGGATGGATTCATAGGTCGGCATGCCGGAAAAATAGGCCAGCACATAGTCTGAATACCGGCCGGCTGTTTCGCTGTCTATCGGATTCAAATACTCCGGATCTGACAGATGTTTGACATTGATCAAGAGTTGTTCGGAAAGAGTATTTGCCATATCGGGAGATACGTGCGGAACCGACTCGAGTTTCTTGGAAAGATCTGACCGGTCGAATCCTGCCGTGAGTTTGACGTCGAGTTCAACCCGGATATACTCCTCTGTATCGATCATCAGAAGAGGCCCTCCGATCGCCGTCAACGTATGCCTCCCGCCTACAATGATAGGGGATGCAAAATGAAACATTCCGATGGGAGAGAAGAAGAAAAACCTGCCGCCAAACCGATAAGACTGCATGGCGCCGGAAATCATCGTGGCTTGCGTCTGCTCCCGAAGTGTGCCTCCGGCAAGCCGGTCGATAAAGGAGAGGACTTCCTGGACGCGCGCAGCCTCGTCTGTTTCGTAGACGGCTATCCCGTTATGCGCGATCACACGGACGCCGATTCCCGTTAGCTGCGAGAAATGTTTCATGTTTTCAAACGCTTGTACCATAATCCCATCATAACGCATTGGTGTTTTTTTTGCAATCTATTTTTCATAACATCATAAAAAATTACCCATATCTCGCCAGTGAGCACAAAGCGTTTAGGGGGAAGCGATGTATTATGTGAATGTTGGTATTAGGCTCGCGTTGAACATTCAGGTCAACGCGAAATACAAGAATTACACGGAGGTAATTTTATGAGTATTCTTAGCGACATCGCCGAACTGGTACAAAAAGGTAAGGCACAAGAAGTATCCGATCTCGTTTCTCAGGCTTTGGCGGAAGGTATCCCGCCCCAGCAGATTCTGGACGAAGGCCTGCTGAAAGGCATGGGTGAACTCGGCGTCCGCTTCAAAAACAATGAAGTCTTTGTTCCGGAAGTTCTCATTGCGGCGCGCGCGCTGAACAAGGGTACGGAAACACTGAAAGCCACCTTGGTGGCCGGCGATATCAAGGCCATCGGTAAGGTCGTGATCGCAACCGTATCGGGCGATCTGCATGACATCGGCAAGAACTTAGTGAAGCTTATGCTGGAAGGGGCCGGCTTTGAGGTCGTTGATCTGGGTACAGACGTATCCGGAGAAAAAATCGTTGCCGCAATCAACGAAAACAATCCCGATGTCGTGGCGCTGTCCGCCTTGCTGACGACCACGATGTCTGCGCAAAGTGAAGTCATCAAGGCGATCGTAGACGCCGGTTTACGTGACAAAGTCAAGATCATTGTCGGCGGCGCTCCGATCACGGATGCGTTCGCCAAGGAGATCGGCGCGGACGGCTACAGCGAGGATGCGTCCGGCGCGGCCGACATCGCAAAACAGCTCATCCGGTAACAGGAAGGCGCGAACAGAGTACCAGGAATTCCTTCGCGCACACCTGTCATTCTGCTGGCGCGGAATGATATAAGACAGATTACAGACGGAAAGACGGCTTTTAAGGAGGCCGTCTTTTTGGTATTGCGCGGCGCCATGCGGTTGGTATTTTGTGGAAGCGATTTGCATACAGGTTCATTTTTCAGGTAAAATACCTTCTATAAATTTTTTATCGGGTAGAAATCCTATCTAATATATAGATTTGGAGGAAATGATGTTTGCTATGGTAATCGAAAAATTTGGAGTTCTTCGCGCGTTCATCAGAAGGCGGCGCTATGCGCTGATCATGGCGGTGTGTCTCATCGCGTTCACAGCGGTCATGATTTACGCACTCACGATGGCTGTGAAATTGAACGAGGATGTGCTTGATTATGAAGGAAAGATCGCGATCATGAGTTCCAGGATGGAGCGCTGGGAAGCGGCCGCGGATCAGAACGAGATCCTCATCGCCGAAAACAGTTTGCTCGAATCGAAGAACACAGTACTCGCGTCCGAAAACAACGCGCTCAGTGCCGCCAACAGCGAGCTCGAAAGGCGGAACGGCGAACTGTTAAAAAAATACGATGGGTTGAGCAAGCCGAACTAAGCTCTCAGCCCGAAGAAGAATTCAAGATCACCTTTTACTCGATCGGCAAAGAGACCGAGCATTTGCGTTTCAATCAAACGGTCGCGATGAATTCCGCGCAGGTCGCCGACCTGGGTCTTCATTTCGGCGATGAGATTTTCCTGAAGTCGGCGAAGGGCTGGTCTGGTTTCTATCAGATCACGGATTCCGGATGCGCTTACGGTACAGTCGACATCTATATCGATTACAAGGATTTGCCGACCTGGGGAGTCGAGTACGGCGCGGAGATCCTCATCGAAGATGGGATTGCGCTCGAAGGGGCTCCTCAGGAAGAGAGCTCCGCCCCGCAAACGGCGTAAGATGATTGGGGATTCGTTGAAAACCGCATATATGTGGTTGAACCGGGCGGGCGCGTGTGTTAGTATCGAGGTAGAGGGCAGCGATGCCCAAATGTTATTTCCCAATGCGTTCTGCGGAGGTACGTGCTTATGTCCATGGTTAGTCTGATCGTCGGCCACAAGGGAACCGGAAAAACAAAGATGATGATCGATCGCGCGAACGACCGCGCGAAGGCCAGCAACGGTCGTGTTGTCTTCGTCAACAAAAATCATCGTCTCATGTATGATCTCATCCACGAGATTCGCGTCGTTTGTATGGAGGACTACGAGGAGATCACCAACAGCGATGAGTACGTCGGTTTTCTCTACGGAATCATCAGCGGCGATCACGATATCGAAGCCATCTTTATCGACAGCATCCTGAAACACGCGAACGTCCACAAAGACGACATTCCGGAATTTCTCGCGCGCCTCAAGGTGATCTCCAGCCAGCACAACATTGACTTCGTAGTAAGTCTCTCGGCCGACCTTGAAGAGTTGTCGGGCGACGTAACGGATTTCGACGTCCTGATTCCCGACGGCTGCGGCTGCTAAAGAACTCCTGTCATTCCCGCGTAGGCGGGAATCTAAAAACGATCCGATAAGATTCCCGCCTTCGCGGGAATGACCGTGTTTTTCTATAATATAAGATACCTATAAAGTAGGAAGATTTCCGATGGGGATCTCTCTGCGGATTTTGTTGGCATAATCGGGATCGATGACCGCGTAGACGATGGTTTCCCGCTCGTCCGCGCCGCCGGCGATATCGCCCCAGGGCGTCGTCACCGTGGTATGACCCCAGGACGCATAGATGGCGTCGGGGTTCCTTGCCGGTCCGCATGCCGCGAAGAACAGTTGGTTGTCCAAGGCGCGGCTCTTGAGCAGGGTCTCCCAATGCGCGGCACCCGTCGTCAGCGTGAAAGCGGCGGGCAGGAAAATCAAATGACAACCCTGCGCGGCCATCTCGCGAAACATCTCAGGAAAGCGCACATCAAAACAAACCGCGAGACCCAACCGACCAAACTCTGTATCAAAGATCGTAGGGCCATCGCCGGCACCAAACAAATCAGACTCCCGATGGCTGACCCCGTTCTCCACGTTCACATCAAACAAATGCACCTTGCGGTGCCGGGCGATGCAGGTGCCTGTGGGGTCAAAGACGAAAGCGGTATTGTACATGGCCGCCGCACTCGAATGATCGGCTGAGGGTGCCGTACTACTCCCGTCAAATTCCGGGATGGAGCCGCCGACGAGATAGATTTTCAGCTCGCGCGCGAGGCCGGCCATGAATTCGAACGTGGGGCCTTCCACCGGCTCGGCATAATCCCTCATGCGTTTCCCGTCGTAGGGCGCGTTCCAAATCTCCGGCAGACAGACGATGCGCGCGCCCGCAGCCGCAGCCGCGCGCACCATCTCCGCCGCTTTCGCTAAGTTTCCCTCTTTGTCGTCCGTGACCGTCATCTGGCACAGCGCGATTTTGTAAGCTCGTTCCCTCATGACTGTATTCTACCACGCAAAATACGAACAGAACGCCTTTTTCTCCAAATTGAGGTTTAACTGGCCTTGGCGTCTGCCTGCATGGCGCGGCGGCCGCCGGTCAGCAGGCTGACGAGCGGGACGATGACGACCGACACGGCCATGGCGGTCACGCCGAAGACCGGCGCCAGTCCTTTGGCCACGCCGAAGCCACTGATCGCGATGTTGATCGTGAGCAGGATGCCGACCGTCGCGGGCCCGCCGATCAGTCCGGCCCAGGCACCGGCCTTCGTCACGAACTTCTTGCCGTAGAGTCCCCAGAGGAAGGGCCCGATAAAGGCGCCGGCCACAACGCCCCAGGAAAAGCTCATCAGGTTGACGATGAAACTGATATTCATTGTGGCGAAGATGAATGAGGCGGCGATGAAAACCACACAGAACCAGCGCATGCCGAGCATCCGTGATTTTTCGGACAGTTTTGGCTTGAGCGTTCCGATCAGGTCGATCGTGACCGCCGAGCTTGAGGAAAGCACGAGCGCCGAGAGCGTCGACATCGAAGCCGAGAGCAGCAGCAGCATGATGACGCACAGCACGATGATGGGCAGGACGCCGTTCGAAAGCGCCTGCATGAGGATGGTCGGCACGACATTGTCATAGCCGCCCTCGATCGCTGGCATGCCGTTCGCGTCCGCCGCGATGAAGAGCCGCCCCATCGAACCGACGAGATAGGCGCCGCAGCCGATGATGACCGCGAAGACCGTCGAAATGACGGTAGCGGATTTGATGCTGCGCTCATCCTTGATGGCATAATATTTGTGTACCATCTGCGGCATGCCCCATACGCCGAAACTCGTCAGCATGATGTTGATGAAGAGGGTATTTCTCATAGACCCGCCCGTGAAACTGACCAGACCCGGGTCGATCGCCCTGAGCCGCTCGAACATCTCTGCCGGTCCGCCGACTTCGGGACGGCCCATCAAAAGGACGACCATGATGATGATCCCCGCGATCATGATGATGCCCTGAATGAGATCGTTCCACGCCGTTGCGATATAGCCTCCGAGCACGAGGTAGATCGCCGTCAAAAGCGCGACGATCAGCATGCACAGTGACGCGGGCGCTCCGCCAAAGATCGCGGAAAACAGCGTTCCCAGTCCCTTGTAAACTCCGGCCGCGTACGGCACAAGAAAGAGAAAGATGATCAGGGCCGCATAAACCTTCATGCGCGGGCCGCCAAACCGGGCCGCGAAAAACTCGGGCATTGTGGAAGCCCCAAGCTCATGCGTCATACGCCGCGTCGGTTTGGCGAGTACCAGCCAGGCGATCAGGCAGCCGATGACGGCGTTGCCGACGCCGATCAGAATACTGCCCGCGCCGACGAGCCAGCCGAACATGCCGGCGTACCCGATGAAAATGACGGCGGAAAAATAACTGGTTCCGTATGAGAATGCCGAAAGCCAGGGACCCATCGCCCGTCCCCCAAGAAAAAAGCCTTCTACGTTTCCCGCCTGCTTCGAGGACCAGGCCCCGACAAGCACGCAGACAAGCGTGAAGACAACGATGGCAATAACGGCCACTATCTGGATCATAGCGCTACCTCCTACTTCTTGCCCTGCAAACCGAACCATACGGCCCCATCCAAGACAACCTACCTGAGGACATCTGAAAAATGCCCCTGCTACAAAACAGAGGCTATCACGCCGCAAACGCCCTTGTCAAGAAAGATTTTCGCGAAATTGATTCTTATTCCACGGAGGGTTACAGTTCACAGGGTACTGCCTATACAAAATGCGCCCCTACAAAAAATGGGCATTTACAATAAAACAAAAGCACGGCACTTTGGGCAACTTCGTTAACTCACTTCGCTCAAACAGAACTGAAGTTGCAACCAAAGTGGCGCACTTTTGTTTTGTAAATGCAGCCATTTTCCCGGCTGCGCATTTTGCATAGGCAGTACCCTGTGAACTGTAACCACGGAGGGTGTTGCAGTTCAGAGTTTCTGTAATACCAGCGCCGTCGCTTCGGGCAGGATGCGGTGTTCGACCGTGAGGACGCGCTGCTGCAGGATCTCCGGCGTATCGCCATCCAGCACGGGGACGCGCCCCTGCAGGATGATCTCGCCCGAATCCACGCCGCGGTCGTCGACATAGTGGACGGTCGCGCCGCTTTCCGTATCACCCGCCGCGAGCACGGCTTCGTGCACATGCAGCCCATAATAACCGGGCCCTCCATGTCTGGGCAGTAGGGCCGGGTGAATGTTGATGATGCGCCCCGCATATGCCCGGGGGATGCGCGGTGAAACGATGATCATATAGCCGGCCATAACGACGAGATCGGTTCCCTCTTCCGCCAGCGCGGCAAGGATGGCGTCCGTCTTCGCCTCTTCGTCCGGATAATCCTTTTTGGAAATCACGACGGTCTTTATGCTTGCTTTGCGGGCGCGTTCGAGCGAATAGACGCCATCCCGGCTCGAAAGCACAAGGGCGATGCGCGCATCGGGAATACTCCCGTCCGCCACGCGGTCGATCAGCGCCTGCAGATTGGTGCCGCCACCCGATACCATGACGGAAATATTCATCACCAAATGGTAATCCCGCTGCCGAGAGCGACTTCGCCGATCACCGAAGCCGCCTCGCCCTCGGCGGCCAGCAGTTCGATCACGGGCGTTGCGGCGGCCTTGTCCACGATGGCCATCAGGCCGACGCCCATATTAAAGGTAGAGAACATTTCTTTTTCCTCGATTTCGCCGATGCTTTGAATCAGATCAAAAATCGGCGGTCTGGTCCAGGAATCCTTGCGGATGCGTGCGCCGAGACCCGGCGGCATGACGCGCGGGATATTTTCATAAAAACCGCCGCCCGTGATATGGATGAGGGCCTTCGGATGCGTGCGTCCCAGCAGGATACGCACCTGTTTGGTGTAAATACGCGTCGGTTCGAGCAGCACTTCACCGACGGCCCGGCCGCCGAGCGCCTCGGGCTTGTCGGTGATTTTCAGTCCTCCGACTTCAAACAAAACTTTCCGGGCCAGTGAAAATCCGTTGGAGTGCAGGCCGCTGCTCTTGATGCCAATGATGACGTCGCCTTCTTTGACATCCTTGCCGTCGATGATGCGGTCGCGGTCGACCAGGCCGACGCAAAAACCGGCCATGTCGTAGTCGCCTTTGCTGTAAAGCCCCGGCATTTCCGCAGTCTCACCGCCGACCAGCGCGCACTCGCCAAGGACGCAGCCATCGGCCACACCTTTCACGATCTGTGCGATTTTTTCCGCCTCGATGTGTCCTGCCGCGATGTAATCGAGAAAGAAGAGAGGTTTGGCGCCTTGACAAAGTACATCGTTGACGCACATGGCCACACAGTCCTGTCCGACGGTATCGTGTTTGTCCATCAAAAAAGCGACCATAAGCTTGGTCCCCACGCCGTCCGAGCCCGCGACGAGCACGGGTGCGCTGATTCCTGTGAGGTCGGGCATATACAGGCTGCCAAAACCGCCGAGGTTTGCGAGCACGCCGCTGTCAAAAGTCTTTTTTACATGTTCCTTCATGAGCCTGACGGCGCGTTCGCCTTCCTTGGTGTCGACGCCCGCGTCCTTGTAAGTTAGTTTCCCGTCCATGATATCCTTTCACTACGCTGTTATTCAATATTCTGTCATTCAATACGCTGTCATTCCCTGCTCTGTCATTCCCGCACATTCCTCTGTCATTCCCGCCTTCGCGGGAATGACAATGATTCTATTTTACACGAAATATTTGCAATCTGCCGGGGATTGTGTGATAATTGTCGAGCGTCTTTTTAAGAGGCGACAGAGAAAATTGAATATTGGGGCTTATGTCCCAACTCTCTGTGCGGGGCAAACCTGCGCCATTCAGTCCGAAGGGAGGTGAAACAGTGAACAGTTATGAGATTTTGTTCGTTCTGGCCGCGGCGCTGGACGACGAAAAGAAGGAAGCAGCCGTTGAGACCGTCAAAGGAATCATCGCAGACGGCGGCGAAGTGACGAACGTGGACAGTTGGGGTCTGCGGCGTTTGGCTTATCCCATCGAAAAGAAACACGAAGGCTATTATGTGCTCGTCACATTTAATGCTCCGGCCGATCTGCCAAAAGAGCTCGACCGCAGACTTCGTATTTCCGACGATGTGATTCGTCATATCATTATCAACAAAGACGAAAAGAAGTAGAGGTGCGAGATGAATATTGTGATATTGGTGGGCAACCTTGTAAGGGATCCTGAAAAAACGTATACCCAGAGTGGTATGGCCATCACGCGGTTCACGATCGCGGTAAACAGGAACCGGAAGACAGAAGGCGGCGAGGATGCGGATTTTGTCCGGGTCACGGCCTTTGACAAACAAGCGGAGTTCGTAGAGCGCTACTTTAGTAAGGGCCGCAAAATCGGCATCGAGGGTCGTATCCAGACCGGCAGCTATGAGAAAGACGGCAAGAAAGTCTATACGACTGACGTCATTGCCAATCGCGTCGAATTCGTTGACAAGAAGCCCGAGGATGGCGGCGGTTATTCCGGCGGCGGTGGCGGCGGCGGCGATTTCGGCGGGCAGTTCAACAATTCGCCCGCACCCTCGTCCGCTCCGGCGCCTGCGGGTCTTCCGGACGCGTTCGCGGAAATCGATGACGACGATATGCCGTTTTAGGGATGAGTGGATTCCCGCCTTCGTGGGAATGACAGAAGGTCGGGAATGACAGAAGGAGTTACACAGCAATGATTGAAAAACAAAGACGTCCGGGCGGCGGGCTCAAGCGAAAAAAAGTTTGCCCGTTCTGCGCGGACAGGAACATTAAAATCGATTACAAGGATGCTGATTTGCTCGGGAAGTATATCAGCGAACGCGGCAAGATTCTGCCCAAGCGCGTGACAGGCGTTTGTGCGATTCACCAACGCGAACTGGCAACGGAGATCAAACGGGCGCGCATTGTGGCACTGCTTCCCTATGTGAGGGATTAAGGAATCGCGGCGCGTGGCTGAGAATTTCTTTTTCAAACTCGTAAGGCCGTTTGTTGCGGATTATCTCGCACAGACGAGCGGCGACATAGAGGAGACGATTCGACATTCGATCGCCAATCATCCGCTTCCCATTTGCTTGGTGAACAGCGAAGGCACTCTGGTCATGACCAACGGGAAGTTCAAGACGATCTTTCCGGCAGCAAAACTGCTCAAGACCCGTATCACGGATGTGATCGGAGAAGACAGGCTGCAGGCCCTGAAGGAGGACGGGAAATCGGACGTTAGGATCTCGGCGGCCGGATGTGATTACAATGTGCTCGCGGACTATGTTTCGAAAGAAAAAAACGAGAGCGCTATGTATTTCTTCGTAGATGTTACGGAACTGGAAAGGCTTCGGCGCGTCAACGAGGACGAAAAAATTTGTTATTGTTATTTGACGGTCGACAATTATGAAGATCTGCTTCAGGCTTCGCCTGACGGCCTGCGCTCGATGCGGGCCTCGGCGGTGGAAAGTTTGGTAAGGCAGTTTGCGGCGGACACCGACGGCGCTTTGCTCCGGTACCGGGATTCTTCCTGGCAGATTGTATTCGATAGAAGCGCACTCAAGCGGATCAAAGACGAGAAATTCAAGATTCTCGGGATGGCCCGCAACATCGAAAACGATGCGGATTTCCCAACAAGTTTCAGCTTGGGTATCGGCGTCGGAGAAGATCCCACACATTCCGAAGAGTATGCGATGTACGCGCTTGACCTGGCACGAGGTCGTGGCGGCGATCAGGTTGTCATCAAAAACGCGGAAGGCGTGGATTATTTCGGCGGCAGTCTGCAGGTTATTGAAAATCGCAGCAAGGGAAAATCCCGCGTCATGAGCCATGCGATCCGGCAGCTTGTCAGCGAGTCTCCGTCTGTTGTGATCATGGGGCACAAGTATGCGGACATCGATTCTTTTGGCGCCGCGGTCGCTTTGGCGCATATGATCACGTATCACGGGAAGTCGGTTTCGATCACGATGTCAGCGTACAATTACTCGCTTGACGAAGTCGTGCGCGTTGCGAAAGAAGAAAAGGGCTACCGGATTCTTTCCGGTGAAGAAACCGAAAAGATCCTTACAAAGGAGACCCTGCTCATGGTCATCGACACGCATATCCCCGACATGGTGGATACGCCTTCGCTGCTTGGCAAGACGGAAAAGATGGTGCTCATCGATCACCACCGAAAACGGGAGTCGGTCATTGAAAACGCGACGCTCATCTATATGGAACCGAATGCGAGTTCAACGTCTGAGCTTGTTACCGAGATTCTGCAGTTTGATGAGGAGATCCGCAAGATCGGAAAGTTCGAGGCTGAGATGCTGCTCGGCGGTATCTTTATCGACACGAATAGTTTTTCGGTCAAGACGGGCGCAAGGACTTTTGAAGCGGCGGCATGGCTGCGTATGAATGGTGCGGAAACGACGAATGTACGGCAGTTTCTCCAAAATGACATGGACGATTTCAAGCAGCGCGCGAGTATCATTTTCAATGCGGAATTCACACAAAACGGGATTGCCATTTCACGCAACGAGGGCATGCGCGACAATGCGCCGATTATCATCGCGCAAGCCGCGGACGAATTGCTCGACATTAAGGGCATCCGCGCGAGTTTCGTGGCCGGCCAGACTCGGGATGAAATTGTCGTGAGCGCACGTTCGCTTGGTGAACTCAACGTGCAAATCATTATGGAGAGATTTGGCGGTGGCGGTCACATGACGATGGCGGCGGCGCAGATCAAGGATATGACCATCGACGAGGTCGTGAATCAATTGAAGGAATACATCCGCGAAGCGGAAGGAGGGAAGACGTGAAAATTCTCTCAAGAAGTATTTGTACCGCTTTTGCGGAGGAATGGAGGAAAAAATGAAAGTAATTTTACTCGAGGACATCGTCGGCGCCGGAAAGGCAGGCGAGGTAGTAGAGGTCAAGAATGGCTATGCGCGCAACAAATTGCTCCCGTCGGGACAGGCGCTTGCGGCGACCAAGTCCAATTTAGTGACTCTTGAGCATCGCAGAGCCAAAATCGCCGCGAAGAAGACGGCCGATATCGAATCCGCACAGATTCTTAGGGACAACCTTGACGGGCGCGAACTCGAGTTCACCGCGAAGGCGGGCGACGGAGGCAAACTCTTTGGTTCGATCACAGCGTCGGATATTCAGGCGGCGCTGGCGGAACAGACAGGTTTTGAAATCGATCGCAGGAAATTCCTGCTCGACGCGCCCATCAAGCAGGCGGGCGCGCATCACGTGGCCTACCGCATTTATCCCGAAGTCGAAGCCATCATCAAGGTGACGGTCAAGGCGGAGGGCGGGACGGTTCGTATCGTAGAACCACCGCGCGACACGTATTCGGATGCGGCGCTCATGGCGGATGAAGATGACTACACGGGCGGCGCTGCCGGACGCGCGAAGGCGATTGCGAAGGCCGAAGCTGCCGAAGCCGCGAAAGCGGCAGCTGCGGCGGCAGCGGAAGCAGCCGAAGCCGGCGAAGCCGCAGAAGCTTCGGACACCGCGGATACGGAAGCTGCTGACGAAACTGCGGACACTGCCGAATTCCCCGAATCTGCAGCGGATGAGGCGGTTGATCAGAACGCGGAAGAAGCGTAATGCGAAAGAAGCGTAATGTCTGATCGGCCTTTACCGCAAGCGCTCGAAGCAGAACAATCCGTTCTTGGAGCCGCGCTCCAGAATGAATTTGCGGCGACCGAAATCTCGCAGGCGCTGGTCAAAGCGGATTTTTCCAACGGGAGCCATGGCGTGATTTTTGAGATGATCGCCGAACTCACCCGGGAAGGAATCCCGGTTGATCTCGTCACGGTAGCGGACGCCTTGAAACGGCATGGCATGCTCGAGGCGGTCGGCGGGCGCAAATACCTCGCTGAACTTTCGGCTACGGTGCCCGCGCCTTCGAGCGCGCCGTATTATGCCAGACTCGTCAGGGAAAAGGCGATCTTGCGCCATTTGATTGAGACTTCTGATCAGATCACGGCCAAGAGTATTTCGGAAGCGGATGATCCGGAAGAGGTGCTGAACTATGCAGAGCGCGAAATCATGGCGATCGGGCAGCGCGGCAAGCGTGCGGAATATCACCCGCTGCATGACGTTCTTCGGCGGGATATCGAACGCATAGAGGAACTCAGCAAGAAAAACATGGATGGACTGACCGGACTGCCTACCGGATTTTCGAGGCTCGACAAAATAACGCTGGGACTTCAGCCTTCGGATCTCATCATTCTGGCCGCCAGACCGAGCATGGGGAAGACGAGCCTGGCGCTCAACATCGCCGCCAACGCGGCGCTCAAGGCGGACGCCAAGGTGATGATTTTTAGTTTGGAGATGGACGAACTTCAGCTGGGCATACGCCTGTTGTCCGCAGAAGCGATGATTCCATCGGAAGATTTGCAAAGCGGAAGGGTTTATCATGACAAAGCGAATGTCGAAAAACTCGCTGCGGCGCAGCAGGAACTTAGTGGGCTGACGATCAATATCGATAGTACGCCCGGTATTCAAATCAATGAAATTCGGAACAAATGCCGGCGCATGAAGGCCAAAGAGGGTCTAGATCTCGTCATCGTAGACTATCTTCAGTTGATGGATATCGAGGGAAACGGCAGAAGTTCCGCTCGTCCCGAAAACCGACAACAGGAAATCTCGACCTTGTCGAGGATGCTCAAACAGCTTGCCAGAGAACTGGAATGTCCCTTTATTGTTCTCTCGCAGCTATCACGCGCGGTTGAACAGCGCGGGGGACACAAGCAACCGCAGCTGTCCGACTTGCGGGAGTCGGGCGCGATCGAGCAGGATGCGGACATCGTCATGTTTATCTACCAGGAAGAAGTGAAGAACGACGGCGAGTCACATCCCGATCCCCAATTGACACGCCAGCTGCTGATCGCCAAGCACCGGAACGGCGAAACGGGTCTGATCACTCTGAAATGGCTCTCTGCGTTCACGAAATTTACCAATTACGATTTCAATGAAGATACGCTATCGGTATTATAAATCGTTATGATTCAATGCGATTGTCATTCTGAAACTTTGCCGCAGAATGACAATCGCAAATCCAATCATTGTGGATTCTGCGCCTACGGCGTAGAATGACAAGTATATTTGTATCTAGGGGAAAAAACTTGAGGGAGGAAGCAATGTCTGTGACAGCGGTTGTCGGCGCACAGTGGGGCGACGAAGGAAAAGGAAAAATCATCGATGTGCTTGCGGTCGGGGCGGATATGGTCGTCCGGGGGCAGGGCGGCAATAACGCCGGGCACACGGTCGTAATAGAGGACAAGAAATACGCGCTGCATCTCATCCCGTCCGGTGTGCTGAACCCGGGAACGGACAATGTGATCGGCAATGGCGTCGTATTGGATCCAAAGGGGTTTTTTGAAGAACTCGAAGCGCTTTCAGCGGACGGTGTTGACGTCTCGCGCATCTTTGTCAGTGACCGTGCGCATTTGGTCTTTCCCTATCACAAGGAGATCGACAAACTGAACGAGATCGCGAAGGGTGCATCCGGCATCGGCACGACACAGATGGGCATCGGCCCTTGCTATGAGGATAAGGCCGCGCGGATAGGACTTCGTGCCGGTGACGTACTTCGGCCAGACCGCTTCGCCGTGAAATTGGCGGACCGCATCGATGCTGCCAATGACAAGATCGTCAAACTCCTGGGCGGCGCCGCGCTGGACAAAGAAGCGATGCTCGCGGAGTATGTAGATTATGCAAAAAGGCTTGCGCCTTATGTCACGGATACCGGCGTGCTTGTTGACGATGCAATCAAGGCCGGAGGGCGTGTACTTTTTGAGGGCGCGCAGGGCGCGATGCTTGATCTCGATCTCGGCACCTATCCCTATGTTACGAGTTCCCATCCTGTTTCCGGAGGCTTCACGATCGGCTCGGGGGTGGGCGGCCGTGTGATCGACGAGGTGGTTGGGATTACAAAGGCTTATACAACACGCGTTGGCGCGGGTCCTTTTGTTACGGAACTTTTGAACGCGACGGGCGATCTCATTCGGGAACGCGGTCATGAATACGGCACGACTACGGGACGGCCACGGCGCTGCGGCTGGTTTGACGGCGTGGTTGTACGTTATAGCGCACGCATCAATGGGACGACGACGACGGCGCTCATGCTGCTCGACGTCCTGGACGCATTGGATGAGATCAATCTTTGCTACGCTTATGAACACGAGGGGCGTGAGATTGTGAATTTTCCATCTGATCTTGAGTTGCTTGAGGAAGCCAAGCCGCTGTATCGCACGGTCAAAGGCTGGAATCAGGACATCACGGGCTGCCGGACTTATGAAGATCTGCCCGAAGCCGCGAAAGCCTATATCGCTGCGATCGAAGAGATCACGGGCGTGCCTGTAGGAATTGTTTCGGTTGGGCCCGGCCGCGATCAGACCATCATACGACCCGGCTTCCATCATACGATCATGCGATAAAGAAGATCTTTCTGCGATGAGCTATTCGATTGAAAAACCGCGGGAGTTGCGCCTGGAAGATACGGCGCTTCCCAATATCTTTATTGAAGACGTCCTGCCGGATGCGGACGGGGATTTCGTGCGGGTGTATTTGTATGCCTATATGCACTGCAAACAGGGGATTTGTCTGACACATAGTCAGCTTGCGGAGGCGTTGGGGATTCCTCCGGAAAAAGTGCTTGCGGCTTGGCGGTATTTTGCGGAAGAACGCAAGATCGTCCGAAGGATTTCCCGACCTCTGGGGGACGAAATGCTCTGCGACATCGAATTCATCGATCTGAAGGGTGAGATGTACGGCACGAAGAAAAATGGCAGGGCCGCCGCCGAACGTGCCGCGGGCGCTGTGGGTGCTGCCGGCAAGAAGTCTATCATCGATGAAGAGTTAAAAAGTCTTTTTGATCGCATTGCGGTCATCGTCGGGGCGCCCACACTAGACGGGCGCGATGCGGCAAAAATCCTATCGTGGCTCCAGGAGGATGGTGCGCTGCCGGAGATCGTCGAGACTGCCTATGTTTATGCACGCGCGCAAAGCGGCATTACGACAACTTCTTATGTCGGCAAAATTGTGAAAAAATGGACGGAGAAAGGCCTGCGAACCAAAGCGGACGCCGCTGAGTATCTCGCGGAAACCAATGCGCGTTACGGGATTTACAAACAGCTGATGGAGGCGATCGGCCTTCGGTATTCTGTGCTTACGGACGCCGAACAGGAGAAGTTCGATCTCTGGCTCGATGATTATGGCTATACGCCGGAACGCTTGCTGGAGCTTGCGAAAAATACGGCGGGCGTCCGAAACAAACTGCAGTATCTTGGCGGCATTATAAAGAAAGAGCGCGAAAAGCAGGGGCTGGATGGGGGAGCGTCAACGCAAAAGCGCACCACGCTCGCGGCGCGCGAGGATTATTACAAAAAACTCCGGAAGAAGCAGGAGGCCGAGGCCGAAGCAAGGCTTGCAAAAATCTACGCTGAAATACCGGCAGTCAAAGAAATCGACGAAGCCAATGTCGTACTCAACCGTGAACTGCTCAAAACGCTGACGTCGGGCAAGGACGGCAAAAAGCAGGCCGTGGGAAGTCTTAACGCGCGCATTGCCGGCAAACAGCGGGAGCGTATAGGGCTGCTCGAAGAGGCTGGTTATGCGGCAGATTTTACCGACAAGAAATACACCTGTGAACGCTGCAAAGACACCGGGCTGTTAGAAGACGGCAAATCCTGCGACTGTTTTCATCCAACCGCAAAATAAGACAAGACAGAGGGACAGGCCCTCTGTCTTGTTCCGTGCGTACTTTATCTTTCAAACTCCAGTGTGATATTGCCGAAGCTGTTGCTGGCGGTCACGTGCGCTTTTTCGTTTGCTGCGCCTTTTGAGACCTTGCCGCCTTCCCTGTGATTGCTGCCGCCGACCGAGATATTGCCGGCGTCTACGTCCAGATCGTAGCCTATCTCGGCTTCGGCATTGGTCAGGCCGATATGCACGTTGCCCGAGTCGGCATTGACCCTGCATAGGCCCGCGAGCGTGAGGCGGTCAAAGCGGATTTCGCCAAATCTGTTCCCGGCCGTCAGATCGCCTGTCTTGACCGAGGAAGCCGAGAGTTTTCCGGACTTCAGATCGAGCGCCATACTACCGGATGTCACGTCATTCGCGATGACATCGCCGAAATGGTTCGTAATATCCAGGAGTCCTGTCGTCTGAATATCCTTGGCCCTGATCTCTCCGGCATCCGCCGTCACCGTCAAATCCGCGGCTTTGATGCCCGTCAGGGCGATGGCGCCAAAACGGTTCTCGATGCGTGCGGAGCCCGACGTCGTGATGTTTTCGGCCTTGATCTTTCCGGCGTCGGCACCTATATCCAGACTGTCAGCTGTGAGATCCCGGATGTCGATATCTCCGAAATTATTTTCAATGGAGGCGCTTCCCGCGCGCAGACCTGTGAAGTCGATTTTGGCGGCCCCTGCGGCCGCTTTTAGACCTTCAAGTTTTGTCCCGGCGGGTACCGTGATTTCGAGGTAACAATCCGTGTTGTCGATCCACCATCCTATATCGAAGCCTACGCTCCATCTCGGTCCGTGCGTCAGGTCTTTGGCTGTGACGGAGAGGGTGCCGTCCGCAAGCGCGGAGATCAGGCCGCCGTTCATTTCATAATTGGCGCCTTTGACGGTAATCTTGCCGCCCTTTTCTCCTTCTTTCACGCGGATACGATTCATGTAACTCACGTCGATCGAGATGCTTTTTACCGCGGAAGGCTGATAGGTTTCATCCACGGTGATGATCTTTTTTGTATCGATCGTATGCACGCCGTTCCGATCAAGATAGATGCCGGGTTTGAAAACACTGTTTCCGTTCGTCACCCATGTCGCGCCCGCCAGACAAAAGCCGACGACGATGATCACAAGAGGTATCCAAATTAATTTTTTCATAATGTTCTCCTTTTATTCTTCGTGGCGCGGTTCGGCGCCGGGGGTGGTGTATGTTTTTCTCTCAGTTTTGTCGGCCCGTTTTGCTGCCTTGTGCCGAATCTTCGCCTGCTTGGAGCGACGGATGCCGTTGAACAGACCCGCGATCCCGTACAGCAAATGCTTGCTGACCCAGATGCTGAACCGGAAGAGCAGGAAGCCGACCGCGCCGACCACCAAGGCACATCCGAGCAGGAAGAGCGCGGGCGGGATGCTTACGGGCAGGAAGATGAACCCTCCTACGAGACCGGCGATTCCGCCTGCCATCAGTCCAACGGACAAGGCAAACAGCGCGATTATGATAGTGAAAAAGATTACGATGACGATGGCGGTGACAAAGACCGCGAGGATGGTCCTCGGGATCGCCGCTACACCGGCGCGCCATACGGCCGAGACGCCTTCGCCAAGGTTCGCGTCTCCGTCCTCGATTCGCTCCCACGCGCGGTCCGCGCGGATGCCCGCCGCGAGCTGGGCCGGGGTGCCGAGCCGGGCCATCGCTTCTTCCGCGCCGCCGGGGCCTGCTTCCGTCAGATATTCAAAGTAGTAGGAAATCGCGTCTTCGCGGTCGTCGTCCGGCAGTTTGCGCAGGTGGATTTTGAGTTCTTCGATGTATTCTCTTGTGTTCATGACGCCAGCCCTCCTTCGATCAGCACATCCACGCGGCCCTTGAAGTCGGTCCAGGCGCTGCTGTATTCGCCGGCGCGCGTGCGTCCCTTTTCTGTAATCGTGTAATACCTGCGGGTTCGCCCCTGCCAGGGCACATCGTACGCCGCCAAAAATTCTTCTTTCTGCAGGCGCCTGAGCACCGGGTAAAGCGTAGACTCCGAGATCTCAATCGTGTCTCTGAGCGTCTGCGTCAGGACGTACCCATAAGCATCTTCCTGCCGCAGAACGGACAGTACGCACGCGTCGAGCAAGGTCGCTCCTATTTGAAATAGCATGATTTCCTCCATTCCGCCGCTTCGCCACGGCACAAATTCGTCATGAAAAATAAGTTATCCGTATTATGATTCATACGTTCCTCCTTTTTTTCTGTCAATCATTTTTGCAGTCCGCCAACTGCGGTTTCGGATCCGTAATGCCTCTTTGGCAGGCTTTCCCGGGGCGTCCGGCTGAATTGATGTTCCGGCCCGTCGCCTTCGGACAATAATACTATACGCCGTATAGCATTAGCGAAACACTGAAATTACATTAAAAGAGGATTAAGAAATGAGGAGGCGTCCCCCTGACACGCATGCCACGCGACAGAAAAGTCAGACTCGTTTTTGGGAAACTTTACTTAACCGGATTGGTACGTCAGTTTCCATTTTCAAATAAACTCCCCATGAGCTCCACAACGACAAAAGAAAAATGCTTCTCCATCTGTCGTATTGCCTTCACAGGATCCTTGTCTTTGATGGCTTCCAATATGCAGTTGTGTATATTGATAATCGTTTCATATCTATCTGTTTGATAGCCGACGGTCTTCCAAAAATTGTTCATGTAGATATTCAAAGATTTCGACTGCGAACGCCACCAAGTAAAAAACTCCATATCTCCAACAATAGCAAAGAGACGTTTATGAAATTCAGTATCGAATTTTGAAATCAAAGTAAGGTCGTTTGAAGCATTGAGGCTATCAGCGATGTCATCTAATTCAAGAATATCCATTTTTGAAGCGGTTTGGGCAACAATTTTTACAACCTCACATTCATAACGCATACGAATAATGAACAGCTTAAGCATGGAGTCAGCTTTCATGTCTTCGAGCAGCAGCGATGAAAATTCATGATCGTAGTTTTCTATTGCTTCTTCAGACAGGGTGATGCTGATACCCACGTCATCTTTGGGTGGCGGTACTCTTAAACTTGACATGCTAGTTTACTCCTTTATGTTTCTTTGTTAGAAAAACGACATTATCCGAACACTTAATGATTTCTTGCATGTATTCCTTTCGCTCTTCAGAAGGAATGTAATCTCGTTCTTCATTCAGTCTCTTTACCATCGAAAACCCATCGATGATATAAGGATAGATGCTTTTTTCAATGAGTTCAATAATCATTCCGCTATTCATAAGAGCATCGAAATTTGGTGTTAAGATCGTCCTGCTGATGACTTGGTCTTTGTCTACGTATTGTCTCAGCGTGTGACTGATATCCGACAATTCATCCGAAATGCTCATAACGATAATGGCGATTCGTTTTTTTTGACTTTCGAGGTCTGTTCTTCGCCGTAAATAAATGGCTAAAAAGAAACCCAGAAAAGAACTGATTATTCCTCCGACAATTTCTATTGTAAAATTTTCTAACACGTCATACTCCTCCCTTTCCCATTTACGGGATCATATGTATATCGCTTCAATATATTAGAACATCAGTTCGTTTTTCCTTGATATGCATTCAGTAAATTCAGCAAGAAATACGAATATTCCACTGCAATTTACCTTTGATTATAACATTATATATTTAAAGTTGCGATTAAAAAATGGCATTAAGGTGGCATCAAAAGATGATATTTCCCTCGACATTCGTCTCCCCGACATTCTAAAATCGAATCTTATTGCTTCGCCAATTCAGTCCAATATTTAATCGGCGAAGCAATAAAAGCGGCAAATCCGGCTATTTGGATTATGGAGGTATTATAGAGGTATTATAAGAGGTATTATAAAATGAATGGGAATTTAGCAATAGATTACGAAGGATGATCTGAAAACAGAATTGGGACTATAACAGTATAAAGAATCTTGAATCTCTTATGCGTCAAAAAACGAACGTACGCAGACGAATATCGGTCGCATTTCTTGCTTTGAAAGATGACCGATATACTCTGTTGGTCTTGTCGTGAGGTCTACGGCCCGCAACTGTTCCATTGCAACGAATCCCCGCACCTCGTGTCCGGTAGGAATCGGCTCGTGCAGAAAAGAACTGATTATTCCTCCGACAATTTCTATTGTAAAATTTTCTAACACGTCATACTCCTCCCTTTCCCATTTACGGGATCATATGTATATCGCTTCAATATATTAGAACATCAGTTCGTTT